>NZ_CP025572.1:3102883-3416945 GCF_018336975.1 Marinomonas sp. CT5
AGAATAAACAATATCAACAACAGCTTAGAGAAAAAGGGTTAACACAGAGCATGTCGCGCAAAGGGAATTGTTTAGATAATGCGGTTGCCGAAAATTTTTTCGGTATACTGAAAACGGAAATGTTCCATAATGAGGTGTTTAAAAATGCCGATGACCTTATTGAGCAAATCAAAGAATACATCGATTACTATAACAACGAACGAATTAAGCAGAAACTAAAAGGCCTGAGTCCGATTGAATATCGAAATCAGACCTTACTAGCTGCTTAGAAATGAGTCCAACTTTATGGGGTCACTTCAAAGATCGGTTTTTTTTGCTTTGCACTATGTATTAAAGATCCGCGTTAGCAATGCCATCCAGATAACGCTCTGCATCCAATGCCGCCATACAACCTGTGCCCGCTGATGTAATAGCTTGACGATAGATATGATCAGATACATCACCGGCGGCGAAAACACCTTCAACACTGGTTTGAGTCGCATTACCCTGCGTTCCAGATTGCACTTTCAGGTAACCATCTTTCATTTCAAGCTGACCTTGAAAAATATCGGTATTTGGCTTATGACCAATTGCGACAAACAAGCCAGCAACAGCAATTTCTTGCTTATCACCCGTTTGAGTATTTTTAATACGAACACCCGTTACACCCGCATCATCACCTAACACTTCATCTAACTCAGAATTCCATTCGATTTTTACATTGCCGTTTTTGGCTTTTTCCATCAATTTATCTGCTAGAATTTTTTCTGAACGGAATTTGTCACGACGGTGAATAACTGTCACGCTTTTCGCAATATTCGCCAGATAAAGCGCTTCTTCTACAGCTGTATTACCGCCACCGATGACAGCCACATCTTGGTTACGGTAGAAGAAACCGTCACAAGTCGCACAGGCCGATACACCTTGTCCCATGAATTTAGTTTCACTTTCCAATCCTAAATACTGAGCACTTGCGCCAGTAGAGATAATCAACGCATCACAAGTATATACACCACTGTCGCCTTCTAAACGGAATGGGCGGTTTTTCAAATCCACTTTGTTAACATGATCAAAAATGATCTCTGTTTCAAAACGTTCAGCGTGCTTGCGCATACGTTCCATCAGCTCTGGACCCTGCACACCTTGATCATCACCAGGCCAGTTATCTACTTCGGTAGTCGTCGTTAATTGACCACCCATTTGCATACCTGTAATCATCACAGGATTAAGGTTCGCACGGGCCGCATAAACCGCTGCGGTGTAACCCGCAGGACCTGAACCTAAAATCATTAATTTAGCGTGTTTTACATCGCTCATGTTATTGCTCCTGTAAATGAATGCTTACCAGACACTAAAATAGCTGGCTAAAAAAGACTGTGTTGAATTCTAACGAAATTCTGCTGAAATTCTTAGAGAAAAATATTAATTATTAAAATAGGGACGCTCTATCGGTTTTCAAGCATTGCATTACATCTAACTAAGATGAACATGCCGCGCACTTAGGGTCCTGCGTTAGACGCATCTCCCGCCAACTTCCCTCAAAACCATCAAATAACCTCAACGCACCGTGCTTAACCTTTCCACAACCGCTTGCTAGCTTTAACGCTTCAAGGGCCTGATAAACGCCCAACATACCCACCACAGGTGCAATAATGCCGCTTTCATTACAACTCAGCTGCTGATCAGACAAGGATGGGTATAAACATTCATAGCAAGGTGCCGTTTGTTGATGATATAAAAAACTCACTAGCTGACCTTCCCACCGAATTGCGGCGGCACTCACTAATGGTTTTTTTAATGACAGACATGCACGATTAATCGCTTTTCTCGCAGAAAAATTATCAGTGCAATCCAATACCACATCCGCCTGTGAAACAGCTTTTAACAAAGACTCATCGGCTAATTTAGCTGCAATCATCGCAACATTAACAGAGGGATTTTTCAAAGCAATTTGCTTTGCAGCCGCATCAACTTTATCTAAACCAAGATGACTTTCATCGTAAAGCACTTGGCGCGGCAAATTACTGTTTTCTAATTGATCACCATCTGCCAAGGTCAAATGCCCCACTCCAGATGTTGCTAGATAAGTAGCAGCGATATTCCCTAACCCACCCAATCCAATCACCAAGACTTTCGCCTGAGCAAGGTTAAGTTGACCCTGAATATCAAAATTGGGCAGCAATAATTGTCTACTATAGCGATCTAACTCTAATTCGTTCATTTTCACCTTACTTTCTTACAACTGATTCTGCCCGAGTGGTCAATTATTTGCTAAACTCGCTTAATTATTTTACCCACGAGCACCAATATGAAGTTTCCCGGCAGACGTAAACTTAAACACTATTTTCCAGTCTCTCAGCCCAAACCGACTTTACCTACGTCAGAAGTTCGACCAGATAAAGACACCTACATTGTCGGCTTAGATGAAACTATCGTCGACGTAGTCGCGAATGTCTCCGATGAATTTTTAGACACATTCAACATCCAAAAAGGCCTGTCTAATCTTGTCGATGCTGACACGGCCTCCGCTATTTACAGCGAACTCACTGCGCAAAATAGTATTTCTGACCACTTTGCTGGCGGTACTATCGGTAACACCATACACAATTATTCTGTATTAGCCGATGACAAATCCGTTCTACTTGGCGTCATGTCAGCTAACATTACTCTTGGGTCACCAGCTTACCATTATATCTGCCATACCAGCAGCAAAGTCGATATGAATCACCTTCAAGGTGTCCCTGGTGATATTGGCCGAGGCATAACCTTAATCACGCCAGATGGAGAACGCACTTTTGCCATCGCACCAGGTGACATGGATGAACTAGACGTCGACCACATTCCTGAACCGATAATCGCTGGTGCCGCCGCTATGGTGACTTGTGCTTATCCATTACGCCACCAAGGCAAGCCAATTAAACAGGCCATGTTAAAATCCTTGGAATACGCTCACCGACATCAAGTGCCAACTGTACTCACACTGGGAACAAAACATTTAGTAGAAGAAAACCGAGACGAACTGCTTTCGCTAATAAAAAAATACGTCAATGTATTGGCAATGAACGAATTAGAAGCCGAAGCATTAACTGGTTTTTCCGACCCACTACAAGCGGCCAGTGCGATTCTCGATCATGTGGATATTGTGCTTTTGACCGCAGGACCTGATGGCATGTATTTATGCGGTCACACAGACGATGAAATTAAACGTGAAACCACCAATCCAATAAAATCTGGCAGCTTAGCAGATTTTAACCGCTGGGAGTTCAGTCGCCCTATGCTACGTGAAGCCTGCAAAAAACCCGTTAAAGTATTTTCTCATATCGATCCGTATATGGGTGGACCAGAAAAGATCAGTAACACCAATGGTGCAGGCGATGGTGCGCTGTCTGCTTTGCTGCATGATATTTCAGCAAACCACTTTCATAAAGAAGTGGTACCAAACTCCAGTAAACACTTAGCGCCATTTCTAGCCTATTCTTCGTTCGCACAAATCTGCAAATACTCTAACCGAGTAAGCTATGAAATACTGGCTCACAACGCTTCTCGTCTATCAAAAGGTCTACCTGAGCGAGAAGACAGCCTAGAAGAGGCTTATTGGGAAAGATAAATCCTCTAATAGCTTGTTAGAGACACAAAAAAACCATGCCTTGGCATGGTTTTTTTTATATTCGTTGCTAGAAAAATAGCAGGTTTAGCTCATTGCTTCGATGCCAAGCGCATCATTACGCTCAAACATACGATCAAGCTCAAGCAAGATAACCAACTCTTCTTCTTTCTGGTAAACGCCTTGAATAAACATCAAAGCTTCATCATTACCAACACTAGGGCTTTGCTCAATCTCACCTTGATACAAGTAGAATACTTCTTGTACAGCATCAACTAGCAAGCCAACCTGCTCACCATCGTGCTCGATGATAATGATACGAGTATCATCAGTAATAGTGCACTCTGGTAGACTAAAGCGTACTCGAGTATCAACAACTGTAACGACGTTACCACGTAAATTAACAATACCTAGAACATAAGAAGGTGCCCCCGGAACCGGAGCGATTTCGCTATAACGTAACACCTCTTTAATCTGCATGACGTTAATACCATAGGTTTCGTCAATCAGCTTAAAGGTTAGATACTGCAACAACTCGCCTTTATTCGATTCAGATAAGGCTTTCCCATTTTCTTTAATAGGCGCTAATTCAGACATGGCTCACATCCATATTCAAGTTTAATAAGAGTAATGTAGAACTCATCACAAGCTTTGTCTAGTGTAAACAAATCGTGATGAGTCTACGAGCAAAGTTAAGTAACAATTAGTTGTCTTGTTGTATCCCAACTATTGTCCAATTTCCATTTGCATCAG
Organism: Marinomonas sp. CT5; assembly: GCF_018336975.1. Classification (NCBI taxonomy): domain Bacteria; kingdom Pseudomonadati; phylum Pseudomonadota; class Gammaproteobacteria; order Oceanospirillales; family Oceanospirillaceae; genus Marinomonas; species Marinomonas sp. CT5. Next base: position 3,107,220 of record NZ_CP025572.1, read on the forward strand.
ACATGTTTTTTTCCAAATGCCAAATTTCATTGGTTTCGGAAGTCTGATCACCTTCTTTAATCCAGCCTGAAAACTGCAACGAAATAGAAGCAATAGAGCCAATGTATTCACCACGTACCAGTTCAACCATCAAAGAAATGACTTCTGTACGAGGTTTGTTATCACCATAATTGGCACGTTCTGTCACCAACATGTTGTATAACTCTGGGCTAACATAATCTAGAATTTCATCGAAATTATTGTCATCCCATGCTTTTTGCAATGTGATGTAATGATTTTTTGCTTCAGCAACAAACGCCTGCTCGTTAAAACCTGGTGGCAGTTTGATTTCTGGCTGTCCACCAAAACCACTCATTCCAGACATTGGAGAAGGCTGAAAACCATCACGAGTCGAATTTGGCACTTCACGGAACATACCATTTGCCCCACCGGCTTGCGCCTGTGCTGCACGACGTTTTGGCGCGATAAAAAACTTGTAAATCAAGAAGCCGATCACGGCAAACAACAAGATATCGCCGAAAGAAATACCATCAAAGGCACCGCTTCCTAGCAAAGCAGCAAATAGACCACCCGCTAGTAAACCGCCTAAAAGACCACCACCCATGCCACCTAAAAATCCAGATTTTTTAGTGCCTGCTGCTGCGTTTGTCGTATTAGAAGACTTCGCTGTTGTACTTTTAGGCTTAGAGATAGAAAAGCTTTTACCGAAGCTTTTGCCACCACCAAACTTCTTCGCTTGGACATCGGCACTATAACCACCAGCACCAATAGCCAATACAAATGCCATCAACATGGCAAAGACTGTTGTTTTCACAAAACTCTCCTTTATTTAAAATTGACCAAACCAACGGCGTTACGTAAGTCTGAAATCCTTCCACGTGCACGAGCTCGGGCTTTCTCCGCTCCTGCTTGTAATATCTCTTCTACATGAGCAGGATTAGCCATCAACTCTAGGTACTTTTCACGTGGCTCAGAGAGTTGACCATTAATCAAAGCAAAAAGTTCCTTCTTAGCTTCGCCCCAGGCAATACCATCCGCAAAATTCTGACGCATTTGCGCCACTTGCTCAGGCGTTGCAAACGCTTTATAGATATCAAACACAGTTGAGTCATCAGGATCTTTCGCTTCACCTGGCTCTAACAAGTTTGTTTTGATTTTATTAATACCTTTTTGCAGTTTCTTCTCGGTATCAAATAAAGGAATGGTATTGTTATAACTCTTACTCATTTTGCGCCCATCTAGGCCTTTTAGAATAGAGCCTTCTTCGCCTACTACCGCTTCAGGCAAAACAAAATGTTCACCAAACAAATGATTAAAACGTCCCGCAATATCTCGTGCCATTTCAATATGCTGAATTTGGTCACGACCTACTGGCACTTTATGTGCATTGAAGGTCAAAATATCGGCCGCCATTAATACTGGGTAGCAAAACAACCCCATGGTAGTACCAAAATCAGGGTCTTGATCATTGGCAAGGTTTTCATCCACTGCAGCTTTGTAGGCATGCGCACGGTTCATCAAACCTTTTGAGGTAACGCAAGTCAGTAGCCAGTTTAATTCTGCGATTTCAGGAATATCAGACTGACGATAAAAAGTTGCTTTATCGGTATCTAGGCCACACGCTAGCCAGGTCGCCGCGATTTCTAAACGAGACTGTTTCACACGCTCAGGATCTTGACACTTGATCAACGCATGATAGTCCGCAAGAAAGAAGAAAGATTCCGTATTATCTTGACGGCTCGCTTCGATCGCTGGACGAATAGCTCCCACGTAGTTGCCTAAGTGTGGAGTGCCTGTGGTGGTAACACCTGTTAAAACAATTTCTTTTGCCATTGTTGTACTCTTTCCTACTTTGCACAGAGTTAAATTTTCATTGCTTAGAAATGTAAATGCCGCTTACCCTATCACAAAAAAACGATGGCAAGAATGACCCATTACGATTATTTAACCGCAGGTTTTACAAGTCTTTTATACACAAACAATACAATGGAGCTGAATGTCCCAATATCAATACCAGAGCTCATTAATAAGACCAGAATCACGTTGAATGCGCGAATGGGTAGCCGAGCGAACCAAGCCGCTCGATCCCCACAAGGTAAACGATGTTTTCGCCCGCGTAATCCCCGTATAAAGTAACTCTTTGGTTAACACTGGAGATGGTGTCATCGGCAGTAATAAAGCCACTTTTTCGAACTCTGAACCTTGCGATTTATGCACCGTCATCGCAAAAACCACTTCAAACTCACTCAAACGACTTGGTAGCAAGCCAGTAAATGAACCATCCGGCTGCATAAACCAAACTCGAAGACGCTGAAACTCATCCGGCATGCAAAGACCAATATCCCCGTTAAACAAACCTAATGCGGCATCATTGCGTGTCAGCATTACCGCTTTTCCGGGATACCAAACATGGGGATCTTTCACCCGCCCACGCTGATAAAAATACTGCTCTAACTGAGCATTCACTTTTTCGACACCAAACTCACCCTGACGAACCGCGGTCAAAATTTGATAGCGCGAAAACACATCATATAACTTGGCAATCTCTAGATTCTGCCGTACCGCTTCCCAGTACTCGTCATACCCTTTCGCCAAAGCGGCAATGTCAGCTTTGGTCTGCTGTTCATCAGGCACACGCCATTCAATATCAGCATAATCGGATTGCAAGCAGCGCAAAACGGCTCGACTATCGCCAGCATTCATGGCTTTTGCCAAATGCCCAATACCGCTATTGGCATCAAAACGATAACTGGTTCGCAATAAGGTCAAAGCGCGACTAATGGCTGGAGCGGATGGGTTGCCAAATGAGGCCAAATTTTCGCCCGTCAGTTGACTTAGACGCTCTGCCCACTCCGGCTGAAAATACACATCCTCAATTCCATAGGATAAATCCCCCAGCACACTGCCCGCCTCTACAGACGCCAACTGATCTTTATCACCCAGTAAAATCAGTCGACCATGTGGTGGCATGGCATCAATCAGTTTTGCCATCATCGGCAAATCCACCATGGAGACTTCATCCACCAGCAACACATCCAGATGAAGAGGATTGTCTTTATTGTGTTTGAATCGGCTGCGACCAAAATCACTGCCCAGTAATCGATGCAAAGTACTGGCTTGTTCCGGTATGGCAAGCTTTACATCGTCACTCAAAGGCAGGGCGGCTTTGGCTTTAGAAATAGACTCGGTCAATCGAGCGGCCGCCTTGCCCGTCGGTGCTGCTAACTCAATTCGTAATAACTGACCTTGTGCAAAAGACTGAGCAACCAACAAAGCCAATAAACGGGTAACCGTGGTCGTTTTGCCCGTTCCTGGTCCGCCACTTATCACAGAAAAAGGCTGGCTCGCCGCATTGGCAACCGCCACTTTTTGCCAATCCACATTGTTAGATACATTAGGAAAGAGCGTGGCGAGCAAGCCCGCGTCTACCGTAAAAGGAGCAATAGACAGCTGCCCTTTAAGATACGCCAGCACTTGCTGCTCATATTGAAAATAACGAAACAAATACAAACGCGTACCAGCGAGTACCATTGGGCGCTCAGTCATCTTGTCCGCTGGCGAAACCAATCGACTGCCTTGCAAAACCGCACACCAATCAGCCGGAGTATTCACCTCACAACCCCCGAGAACCGCTCGCAATTCCTCTAATTCAATGCCTTCAGGCGGCCTGTTCCACAGGCTCTCAAGATCAATACAAATATGACCCGCCCCAAGATACGCACTGCACAAAGCCCCCGCTAGATGAACAGCCAAATGATCTTCTTTGGTATGTTGCGCCAATTGCTCAATCCATTGGCAATCAATGGCACGTAGAACCCCTCTGGTTTGCCAATCTGACAAACTGAATGACGTTGCAACAGAAGAGCTTTCTTCAAGCGTTTTATCATCAAGGGAGTCGAGCAAACCTAGCTGGTTAGAAAAGTCCATATTGCACGGCTCCTTCATTCGCTGAATCACTTTGCCCTTTCTCTAAGCGGTCACCGCTAAACAAGGCATCCAGTGCATTAACATGCTCAAGTGTTAAACGGCTGTGAAAAATACCGCTTTGCTGCCTTGGCTTCATGCCACGTAAAAACAAATACACCACACCGCCCACATGCTTTTCGTAGTCATAGTTCGGTAAACGCTGCTTCAATAAACGATGCAAAGCCAAAGTATAAAGCTGATATTGCAAGTCATACCTGTGTTCTGCCATGGCATGAACCAGCTTCTCTGGCTCGTAATCGGCAAAATCCTCTCCCAAGTAGTTCGACTTATAATCCAACACGTAATAGCGACCTTGGTACTCAAACAACAAATCGATAAAACCTTTTAACATGCCTTTTAGAGGACGATCCTGAATCATGGGTGCTACTTTCGACACATCGTCATGCTCACGAGAAATACGGTCCAGCTGCAAAGCATTCATGCCGGTCACAGGAATAAAAAACTCCATTTCCTTACGACACGCCGACGGTGTCAAACGGCCCAAACTCACACCAGACATCAACTCGGTATTGACAATATCAGGCAGCCAATCACTCAACACATCCTGCCACTCTTCAAAGCCCTGACGCTGATAAAAATCCGCCAACAATTTATGATGACTGGTTTTTAATAAATCATTAAAGCTGGGATTATCAGACACCTCATGCAGTGCTTTTCCTTCCAGCGTGTCGTGCAAAAATGTTCCCGGCTTTGCGCCTTTTGGAAAGGTAAAACGATTCTTTTCTGGCTCCTTGGGTGACTCTAGCGCTTCCATCTCATCCAGCAGAGGGTCAACAAAGCGCGTCATTTCATCCAAACCGGGCACACTTTCGTCATGATGTTCTTTGTCTTCCACCACCAAGGACGAATAACTTCCCACCCACCAATCACGCTCCACTCGTCCGGTGAAGTCCCGAGCTTTGGGCTCAACAGGTTCGGCTTGAATCATTTTGAATCTAGGCAAAACTGGTGGCTCATCCGGCAAATCCAACAGCTGCATTTGCCCATCTTGGTAACGCTCGCATAAGCGCTCAATGCTAGGATACAAATCCCCCGCTTCGAACGGCTCCCCTTCCCCAATCAAGGCTCCAACACCACTAAGATGCACATCTGATACAGCACCTCGGGTCTTATTGGATTTTTTGCCTACATCCATCGCGCCGATAAAACAGGCTTCTTTGGAACGAGTTAACGCCACATAGGCCAAACGTATTTCCGCCGCGTACAGTTCTTCTTTGTGTTGTTCGGTTTGCGCTTCATCTGGATCAATCGCAATCCACAATTGCTGCTGTTCATCATGATACAAAGCAGAGCCGCCCTGATCCCGATAAGGCGTGAAGGCAAAAGGCAAATAAACAATGGGATATTCCAAGCCCTTACTTTTATGAATAGTGACGATACGCACTAGCTCCGCATCGGTTTCAAGGCGGATCTTTTGCTCGTCACTGTTGCCATTCGGGTTCTGGATCGCCAATCTGAGATAACGCAACACCCCTTCTTTGGAATCCAACTCAAGGGATTTCTGCTGTAACTTTTCCGTTAAATGTAAGAAATCGGTTAAACGTCGTTCCCCACCTGTATGGCTGAGAATGTTCGCAGCCAAAGACACGTCCTGCATAAACTCACGCAACATGGGCAACAAACCTTGTTTATCCCACAGTGCTAAATAGTTACGAAACGCTTGCCCCCACTTTTCATACACCACATCATCATGATTTAACGTATCCAACTCTTCCAGCGACCAATCCACCAAACTGGTTGCCAACGCCGAACGCAGCTTGCTTTCTTGTCCGATAGACAAAATCGCCGTCAGCACGATCAGTAACTCTCGCGCTTCTACGGTTTCAAACACGGAACCTTTGTCACTCAAATACACACTGGAAATACCACGTCGGCGTAACGCGTCTTTCAAATCATTGGCTTGACTAAAATTGGTCACTAGCAAGGCGACATCTTTCGGTCTCACGCCCTGTCCATTGATCAGCGAGGTTCCTTGCTGGCCTTCCAGCAACAACTGATGCAAATGCGCGGCGCAGGATTCCGCCATTGTTTGACGATATTCTTTTGCCGAAACAGGTTCGTCACTGCCTTGGTACAAAAACTGTAACGCACTTTGCGCCTCACCTTGTCGTGAGAAGCCAGTGGCAATGCCGCGATCTTGTACTTCGACAAAAGGAATGCCCGTCACACGAAACGGCTCAGCTTGGGTGATAAAAAGTCCATTCACGGCCTGAATCATAGCGGCAGAAGAACGATAGTTAGTCGCCAAGGAATAAACGCTATCCACCCGCTTTTTGGCGGCCAAATAGGTGTAAATATCCGCGCCACGGAAGGCATAAATCGCCTGTTTAGGGTCGCCGATCATGATCAACCCCAGGGCATTCTGGTCCACTTGAGCCTGTTCATAAATAGTCGAGAAGATTCGATATTGCACCGCATCCGTGTCTTGAAATTCATCGATCAACGCAATGGGGTAAAGATGTCGAATACGCTCTGCCAACTTGCCGGCTTCGTCTTGTGCCAGCGCCGCATCCAACGAAGTCAGCAAATCCGTAAAAGTCAGGGATTGGGTACTGCGCTTCCAGCGTTTCATGCGTTCTTGGGTTTGCTGCCACAGCTGAGTGAGCAATACAGCTTTTAATCGACCCGCATCAGGAAAGCTTTCACGCAAGGTTTGCACCAAAGCAAAAAACTCATGAGCGGGTAAATCGCCCCCTTTGCTTAATCGGCTGACATGCTCATTGGTATCAAACTTTTCGAGACTTTTATCCAACTCAAAACGTGTCGAATTCGCCCATTGAGTCATGGCTTGGATGTCTTTTGATGGATCTTTGCGCCAAAACGTACGCTTAATGCCACTGCGTTCAAGAGCATCAATAATGTCTTGCGACTGTTCCAGCCACAGGGTGCGCACCGCGGCCATAACAGACTGAGCCTGAGTCAAAGCGGCTTCCCAATCATAATCAGGCACGGCGATCTTGGCGTCCGGCTGATTATTAAGCAAATATAAGTCTTTCAGCAGCGCCTCTGGGTTCGACCAAATAGGCTGAATCAAAGCGGCCTTAGTGTCGTCCATTGGATAAAACACACTGCGCCACACGTCTTTTACCGCCATAGACAGCGGTGCCAGTTCGTCTGTCTCAATGGTTTGCTGGAACAGCATACGACTTTCAAAAGCATTCTGGCTCAACATTCGCTGACAAAAACCATGAATGGTAAATACCGCCGCTTCGTCCATTTGCTTTTCCGCGTAGAGCAATTTTTCAATCGCCCCTGCGCGATGTTCTGCTGACATGTTCACTATCCAATCAGCCAGAAACACATCGTCACTTTCGCCCTGCAACAAGGCTTTTCGGGCGGTTCGAATCCGACTACGAATCCGCGCTTTTAGCTCGGCTGTGGCCGCTTCGGTAAAAGTCACCACCAAAATCTGATCCACCGTCAAAGGCTTGTCTAAATCTCCAGCCTGTCCAGTTGGCACCAGCAAACGCAAATACAAATTGGCAATGGTATACGTTTTACCCGTCCCAGCACTGGCTTCTATTAAGCGTTTGCCAAACAGCGGGAAGGTTAAGGCATTCAACGGTTCAGGAACCATATTCAAACCTTCTGCTTGAGCGGACTCGGCAGATAAACTCATTCTATGACCTCCAAGTGACGATGCATGGGCAACCAAATTTGCTCACACAAGGAGACAAACTGCGCCTTTTGACGATTCAAGTCCGGAAAATAACGCTGCCAATAGGCATCATCGACTTCACTGCGAGTAAACGCAGAGCTGTTGTCTTGATAAAGTTTCAACGCCTGCTCCCAAGCGATATCAGCATCTTCAAGGGTCTTGCTGGAACAATAACTCTTGCACCATGCGTCCGCGCTTTTCGCTGGCAAAGCAATCGGCTGACACAAGCCTTGTTGCAACAAGGCCAGCATAGTATTCAGATAATCTTGAGCGTCGTTCGGTGGAATGATAATAAAACTGTGCTGTAGCAACTTGCCCGTTTTGGTCAAATTAATTAGGTGGTGCTCTTTTGGTGTTCCTTGCGCGCACAAGGCCAAGTGTTCGATCCACGCCTGCATTTTTTGATGTGCCGATAAATCACCAATGCGATAAGACAAGCGCGTCGTCGCCGTTGGCAAATCCAACCAGGCTTGCAGCACAATGCTGCCCATCGTCAAATTCACTTCAATGGGCTCGCACTCTTCCAGCGCGTAACCTTGCAAAACAGACAATAACTGACGACATTGGCCACGGCTCTGCTGCAAAGACAAACGGCCTAATGCCCCGTAAGGTAACGCGCCCATCAAGGACAAACGCTCGACAAACGACGCTTCATCGCCTTTCAACATGGCTTGCAGCAAGTTTTCTCGTAATTGGTAACCCGCTAAGCCATCCAGCGCGAAGGGTTCATCTTCTTTTTCTTCCTCTTCTTGCAGGCTTAAATAGGCTTTCAATCGACGCTGAGTAAAGTAGCGAGTCGGGTGCCCGATGAATCGTGACAATTCATCCAGCGCTAAATCTATCCTTGGTTGTTCCAAGCCCTCCAATGGAGAAAACACCTGAGCCTCATCGTCTACAGGAACGCTAAGCAAAGCGGGCAACCATTGCTCGTCGTAGCTGTATAAACGGGCATCTTGTGTCCGATTTGCCAAGGCTGAATCCGCCGTTTGTGGGTTGGAATAATAAGCCGCATTAAAGGGCTGCAAAGGATGTTCAAGAATCAAGCGTTCAAATAACGCCTTTTGCGCGTCGTCTGGTGCCAGTGCCTCATCCCCTGAAAACACACAGCTTTGACCTATGTATTCCAGCAGTTCACTGACTAATATGGACGGATTCTTCTCACTGTTATCTTGAATGCTGCGACCAACATAACTGATGTAAAAACAATCTCGTGCCGACATCAGCGCTTCGAGGAACAGGTATTTGTCGTCTTCTCGTCGGCTTCGGTCGCCACTGCGATATTGCCCAACCATAAGATCAAAGCCCACAGGCGCCACGCTTCGCGGGTAATCCCCTTCGTTTAAACCCAGTACATAAATCACTTTAAATGGCACAGAGCGCATGGGCATCAGAGTACAAAAATTGACTCGCCCGGCTAAAAAGCGCTGCCCACCTTGGGACTCTTGCAACAAGGGCGATAACAATTGACGGATCACTTGTTGATCCAATGGCGCATCAAAATGGGCTTGCTGCCACTGCAGGGTCAACGCGTCTAGCTGCTTGCTGAGCAAGGCGGGAAAACCGTCGTCCTCCTCCACCAAGAAAAAGCGATCAGCCAAATAATACAAAGTAGAAATCCACTCTTTAGGAGCAAGAGATTCCATCAGTTTGGCTTGGGCGTCATTAATGGCGACCAAAAAATCCGCCAATTTGCCCGCCACAGAGGCTTCCAAACCTTCTACATCACCGTAACTGAGCGTGCCTTCCCAAATATGATCATGGCCCATGGCATAACCCAATAACATGCGGCGCACGCCATTGAGCCAAGTGTGGGATTCTTGCATGGGCAAATCATGCTGTTGCGCGGTGTTGCCATCCAGCCCCCAACGAATGCCTACTTCGGTCGCCCACTGGCGAATGCGTTCTAGCTCGTCAGCGGTCAGTTCAAAACGCGCTAACACGGCTGGCACTTCCAACACACTGATCAGTTCTGACAAGGTAAAACGGCTTTCACCTAAGCCCAGCAAATACAAATACGCGTCGACGATGGGATTTTCCATGCCGCCAGATTGGTCGATCAAGGCAAATGGAATGTGCTTTCTGCCCTGCGCGTTACCTTTAACCGAGCCGAAAACCGCCTTAACGAACGGGCTATAAGTATTCACATCGGGCAACATGACGATGACATCTTTTGGTGTCAGGCTCGGATCTGTCTCGAACATATGCAAAAGCTGATCGTGCAGCACTTCCACTTCGCGCAAAGGGCTGTGGCACAAATGCACACGAATACTTTGATCATCGGCAGCGATAGGATGTCGATAGCTCGAATCGCGAATCTTGGCGTCTCGCTCTTGCTGTGAACCATGGTTTTCTAGGGACAGCACATCTTGCTGAATCCACTGCAATAGACCACTGGATTCATCATTTAGGTAGTCTTCAAACACTTCTAATTCGTTATCGGCCATTTCTTGTAGCTGGGCGATATAATCACGACCAAGTCGCCCCCAGCTTGCCAACAATGGGTTTGCGTCCAAATGCAAGGTATCGGTACTCAAGCCCGGCTTGAGTGTTTGACGTTTAATCTCTCGACCCAAGTAGTGTTTATCGACCACATCCCCCCAGTAAAAACGGCAAGGGTTCTGCAAGAATAAATGCACATCAATCCAGCCAGAAGCGGCCAGCACTCGAAGAGACTCAAGGGTATTGGGTGGTAGCGAAGACACACCAAAAATAAAAATTCGCTCTGGCACACCCGCAGGACGCCCTCTAGACTGGGTCGCCTCATGCAGGGCTTCGATCAAGTTTCCTCTATGATACAAAGAAGTCCCTTGCTGACTAACATCGGCCACCAGATCACGCCACAAAATGGCTTGCCAAGGTTGCTGATCAAACAACGCCTGCAACGCTTTATCATCCGTATTGGCTGACTCCCAAGTCTTGATCCAATCAGGACGATACACCAAATATTGGTCGTAAATATCGGCAATGCTACTGCACAACTGAAAACGCCTAATTTGCGTGTCGTCTTCTTGCAGATACCAACTCAACGCCTGAAACTCAGGTTCCGCCAAACGCGCATCTAACAAACGCATTAAACGCCATACCAAAAAAGGTTTGTTAAATTCACTCTGTGCCGGAATATCATCCAGTGTGTGCGCAAAGGTTTGCCACACAAAGGTAGAAGGCAAAGGAAACACCAACCCCGCGGCAATGGAATGGGATTCAGCCAAATACATTTTCAACCATTGTGCCATGCCAGGGTTTTGCACCAAGATGGCTTCATCATCAAACGGATTTTCTGGCGGTGAAACAGCCAAAATCTTCGCAAGCAACACAGCCAAATCTTCTAGACGGTTACTTGTGTAAAGTTGAAACATGCACGAATCCTAGGCTTCAGAATAAGAGTCAAAAACAGTAACAGAGGACAAAAACTCACTCGTTCTGTCATTTAAGCAGCGATTTAGACAGCAATGCCAAACAATGAATAAGCGTAACCTTGGTAGAACCAAAAAAGAAGGACTGAATGCTTTAAATAAATAGGGAATGCGTCATTTAGTGGTGGAGCCTAGCGCAATTAAATAGAACAAAAAAACCGTTGATTTTATTGAGGTTTATTTTAATCCATTAAGAATAAACCCCCATAAACACCCCCATAATTAAAATCTTAGAGGGTCTTTGATGGTAAGGCCCTCGGCTAACTAAACATCTTAATGCGTCTGCTGTGAAGATAAAAGAGATTGTTGTTTCCAGCCATCGACAGATCTTTTTGAGCTATGGGAGTAGATACAAAACATACGCTCACGAACACCGGCAAAAAACTTTGGATTAAGTCCCTTTAATGCTGGGTAAATCGTGCCGTTAAAGTCTTGGGTTAATTTCTCAGCATGGCTGTGGATAAAGATAAGCTCTTTTTCCAATGAGGTCGTTGTGGCTTCAAGTGCTGCCACTCTGCTCTCTAATTCTGCGTTTGGATTGGCAATAGGAGCGTCTAGTCGGCCAATGTATTCACCTTCAATAGCTCTTTGCACAAACTCCACACCCCTCTCTACTTGATCAACTGTGGCCTCTTCAATATGAGCAACACCAAGATAACCGTTTACCATTTTCCAAACGCTTGCATAGTCAGCTGGCTCGCCAGCATGAGAGCGAGCATTTGCCAATGAGCGAACACAAATATTCAACGCTTTTCGTTCGGTGGTATCAGAAAGTCTTGGTTGCGTTACAAGCTGATCAAAAGCACGGATAACATGAAGATGGAATTTTGGACTGATCCACATTGCATACGCATACACCAGCTCTTTGCAGACCCAAGTGCCAGGACTCCCCCCACCTTTCCTAGTTTTGATAGCTAAGCACATATCTGTGCTTTGGGTTACTTCTTCGATCAATTCTTTTGTTTGGTCTGTACGTACAAAAAGGCTTGGTCGATGGTTGTTTTTTGCACCGGACACTTTGTGTAGATCATTAAGAGAATACAAACCATCTAAGATTCGTATTTCTTCTGACAAGATATGGAGCTTATGTGCTTTGGTTGCTATGATTCCCATTAGGAACTCTCCTATATTTGCTATGTGGGTTGTTTCTAAATGAGTCTCAGGAGTGGCTGCTCTTGAGGCTCTTCTTTTTTTACTTGCTTAACTGCTCTTGCTCCTTCACTTTCCTCAACTCCCGCACGATTAAATTGTTCATCGAACGATCTTCTTTTTTCGCCTTATCTTTCACCCACTCCTTAAGTTCTTCAGGAATGCGCAATTGAAATGCCACATCTTTTCTCATGCTGTACTCCATTTTATTCTATTGAGCGCTTATAGTATCAGTTTTGGCTACCATTGAATTGTGGTATCACTTGAATACCATGTCAATACTAAATTTTTTTGAGCACTCGTTATGACCAAGCGAAACCCACAAATTAATGTCCGTTTGCCTGAAGAGTTGAAGCAAATGGTTCACGATAGGGCTGAGAAAAACGGCAGGTCTGTAAACTCTGAGATTGTTGAAATAATTGAGAGGGCCGTATTTTTAGGGGATTCTGGTGCTGGCCTCATATCAGCCGAGCATGCTAGAAAAATGTCCAATGCGGTAAGAAGAGAGGCGTACTCAGTATTCTTAGGTATTTGCATTGAGCAAATTAAAGCGGCCTACGAGTCTGGTGATGACACGGCAATCGCGGAATTTCACTTAATTGAATCAGAGCAAGCATTTGACGAGACTGTTCCGAAAGTAAAAGCAAAACTAGAAGAGCTGGGTTATACATGTGATATTGACATGGGGGGACTAGTGATTAACTTCTAAAATAGAAAAAATCAGCGCTAACCAATGCGCTGTTTTTAGTGAAATATACTGTACTAAACTAGACTCAAGCGCTTTAGGTGCGAATTACTTGCAGCCTAATATGCTAGTAACAATGTCATGGCGATATGAAATAGTTACTTCCCCGTAGTAATCTGCATTCATATAAAAACCCACTATATCGTACTGTAGCGCTTGAGGGCTTCCTATAATTTGATGTACCACAGATCTCTTCATCCCTTTTTCAACCAAACACGCCTTCCGCTCTACTGCTTTTTTATCAAGAATAGCTTTGTTAATCTTTTGCTTTATCTCAGCAAGTTCCCGATCCGCTTTATCTTGTTCTAAACTAAGCGAGATAGCCCTATTGGACGCTTCCGTCAATTGCTCCTTTGATTTAAGTAACTCCTCGCGACGAGTTTCATTAACGATCTCGTTAACGACAAGTTTTTTTCTCAGCTCGATATTTTTACTTTGAGTAGACTCTAGCTCTATTTTTTGCTCAGAAAGAACTTTATTCAAACGATCAATGTCTTTTTGTGTCGACTTAGATTTTATTGCCTCTAACATCAGCGCTAGGTTCTTCTCAGGGTCAACTGATACCTTGGCCTTAATGTAATACTGGCTTCCATTCCAGCTTTCCTCTAATGGCTCAATCTTGTTAATACCGTTAGAAAAAGTTTGAATCTTCGACGAGACTTCACGTCTCAAGTTGCCATCCATGCCAGTTTCATTTATATCTAAATAATGCTCAATATATATGCCAATCTCTTCATTAACTATTGTCGTTAATTGATCTATCGCATTTTTCCTTGCTACTACCTTGCTATCAAATGCACTAGCTTGATATGTATAATCTCGGATAATTACATACGGTTCTTTGCTTTTTGGAGAGATCTCTGGCTTTCTATTTAGAGAAACAGATTCATTAAAAGAGTGTTTTTGATTTTCCACAGAAGGCTTTACAAAACTCGAATCTACAACGTTTGGGGTGTTTTCTTCTACTTGTGCAGCACATCCAGCCACCAAAACCACTATGAGCATAATCCATTTCATTTAAACCATTCCTATTATTAAATATTTCTAACGTATAGTTATCTGTATTCCATATTTTTTCAATACTCGTTCATACCTTGCCTTGTACTGTGTTTGGTTTTTTGGCGGTTGCCACTCATCAAGCCCTTTTGCACCCTTTTGGCGGTTTAATGAAGCCTCCACTGCAACTAGATTGACCGGATCGTTAGCAAACTGCTCTCGTTTTTCTTTGCTCCATTTATCAGCACCATTATCCCAAGCCCATTTCAATGGCACGATGTGGTCTATATCTATCTTTGACGCGTCAAAGATAACTTCACCTGAGTACATCGAAATCCAACGACCAAACGTTACTCGACACTCTCTATCATCGGAGAAACGAACAGGCGCTGTAGACAGAGAAATCAAAATTTCTTGGCGGGTGTTTTGACAGTCTTTATCTTCATCAGCCCAGCCTCTTCCAAATTCGTCGCGACTGTATTTGGTTGGTGTTTCTGATACGACTTTAGGCTTTGACTGTGAGGTGTAGCTTTGGCCTTTGGGTAATCGGCCACCACTAGCAAGGCACTGATCTAATGTGTCGTATGAAGTAAAGTTCTTGGTTCGGCTGTAATACTGAGAGCCTGGTGTATGGCAAATAGCTGATTTAGACTTTTTTACGATTTCACTAGCTTGTGATGAAGCTGATAAAACCAGTAAAATAACTATTAAAATATGACTATGAAAAAACGTCACCACTCTATAACTCCTAACCTTCTGCAACATGTATATAGAAAAAATCAATTAGCAAATTAAACCGCATAGCACGATACTGTACAGACCTTAATAACAAGATGTTTTTTGAACAAGACGTTCAGAGGTAAGTCTATGTCCACAGTATCATTTGAAAGACCATTCGTTGTCGAAGATAAAGAAGCTAGCCTTCAGTTTTTGAAAGACATCGAGTCGCCAATTACTGTTAAAGTTGCAAAGCGCAACCTTAACAAAGATAGCAACAAAGGTATGCAGCTATTAAAACAACGATTCTCTCACTCAGGAAAATCTTAGAAGATGATGATGGTCAATCCTATGCGGATTCCATCATCAACACTTTTAGCTCTATAAACTCAGACGTACAACATTTCCTCAGAAACACCGCGATTAGTAACGAAAAACAAGCAGCCTCCCGCACTTATTTTCTTTTAAATGACAGTAATGGTGATCTTCTCGGTTACACCACCGTATCATCAAAAGAGATAAAAATTGATACAGAACTCGCTTCAAACAGCCTTCTCAAAAAACTAAAAGCTCGTGGTGGCATAATCAAAACTCACCTAATCGGCCAAATTGGTAAAAATTTTAATATAAATAACAACCCAATCAACCTAAAGGACCTTTTAGCTGAAGCCTATGGGATCATTTATGAGGCACAAGATTTAATCGGTGGAAAAGTAATAACACTAGAGTGCGAAAACATTGAAAAGCTTGTGCAGTACTATGAGCGGCACGGCTTCAAAAAAATCCCGGTTATCAATGATACAAATACAGACTTGATCACAATGTACATCGTTGCCACAAGAGAATAGTCCCTTCACTCCCTATACCTAAACAGCTAGGCTTTAGCTAAATACTCGGAGGTAATATGCAGGAAAAGCCAAAAAAGAAAAGATCAACTTGGCATGAACGCCGCATGCGGATAGAGAATGAAATAACCGATAACTGGCACGGTTGGCTCTTCATCGCTTGGCTAATATTCTGCTTTAGTGGAATTTTTTGGGGGCGGGATTTAGAAGATGACATCCATGTCGATACAAGTGTTCCTATTTATTACTTGGGTGATGAATAGCTTAAAGCCCTTTCGCTCTACTTATGATTTCGTTTCCAGACTCTTTGCCATACAAAACCTCTGCTCTTTTTGAGATAGAAGCAGCCATTTTAAGATAACTATCATTTTTTGGCATACGCCCAAGAATGAGAGACATAACGTCTTGTCGACTAACTCCGCTTAACTTCAATATTTGCCCTATCTCTGGGTTTGTCATGCCTGCTTTTTTTGCAGACTTAACTAATCGCATCATCCTATCGTATGAATCTTTTCGAGCCTTGAGCATCATGTCTCTTGCATTTTCCAAATCAGACTTAGATACCTTGTTAGGGTTTCTCAACACATCCTTTAGAATTTTTGCTGAATCAGCTTTGTTTTGTTTAAAATCAAAGCTCTGATAGTAAAGCGCTGTTTTTGGATCTAATGTCGACATTCTAAAGCCAACAAGGGCGGCCATTTCATCTTGTACAGTGTATTTTTTACCGCTGGCAGAAACATCCCCCTCCATAGCTTTATACATTCGCTCCATATTGCTCATAAAGCCCGGTTGCAAACCTTTTCTAAGGTGGTTAGCTATGTCAACTGTTTGATCGCTAGTAGAAGCTTGCTCATTAAACACCTTCCCGCCACTGCCTTTCTTATTTGTGTAAACCTCCATTAAATTGCTAAAGGTAATGTCTTCACCAAAGAAGGGGGTCAACATTTCAGAAGCGGATTGAGCAACCATGTCTTGAATAGGCTGATCTCTTAACATGGCATTAATTGGGCGTTTGAAATAGTTGTAGGGATCAAGAAACGACATATCCAAATATTGAATATTTCCATTTTCGTCGCGGCCAGTAAACAATATGTTTGAGTTTTTCTGCCAAGGTGCAGCCATATCTCTAACGGCTTCTTCCTCGTCGTCGTCAAGCCCCATCAACGCCTTACTGATTCCCTGCGCTGCAAACCCTAAGCTACTAACAAGCGCAAGCCCAGCTAGCTTTCGTCTAGCGTAAGCAGGCGATTCTTTAAAATCTTGCTTTAAGTAGTTAATCATATGATAGCTAGTTCGAATGATTTCAGCGGGAAACGAAACAAAGGTACCAGCAAGAGGGAAGCGTCTTAGAGATTGCGTAAATCGCCCAGTCATAGAGTAAGTTGGGTATGTATTTCGAATGCGTTCAGCGGCAGCAACTTCGGCATCAGATTCGCTCATTTTCTTGTATTTCATGAGCATGGCTTTCTCGTTTTCCCAGCCCATGATTTTCCACATATCATCACCGTACTGGTAAAATTTTTGAGCAAAGTCATTAAGCTTAGTAAACGATGAAAAGACCTTCTTGTTAGTCATAAAATCCTGCAGGCGAGAGTCTTCTAACAGGTCCATCATTTCACCCGCATAAGGCGTATCGTAAATAACCCCAAGGCTTTTTAATTTTTTAAGATAGGCCAATTTACTTTTGTCATTATCGCCACCAAAGTACTGCTTTCTAACTTCGATGGACTTACGCATTTGGCCAATGTCAAAATGCCCGTTTGCTACAGAGAAGAAAAAAGCAGACCAAATGTTTCTCATTGCCGTGGTGGGTGATAGAACAGTTTTCCCGTACTTTACTATGCCGTTTAATCGAATAATTCCACTTAACCATGTAGGCATATCCCCCTGTTTACCAAGAGCCTCTCTAAAAGCCTGTTCGATTTCAGGGTAAGTATAGAAGCCATTTAATGGCGCCATAACTTCCGAACCATCCGCGGCAATTTTCACAACACTTTTATCGAGAGGTCTGTTTTCTTCCGTAAACAAGAAACCTTCTTTTTCACCTAAATCACGAACATGCTGAAGAAACTTATGGTTTGCAACGAGATGACTTGTCTTTGTAACTGTCTTGGCAAAGTTAACCTCAACATCTTGGTATTCACCTAACAGGGCTCTAATTTCAGGGGCTATCTCCTTTCTTTTCTTCAAAGTGCTTAAATCCTTAGCACCTAATTTACTCTCTTTTATGAAGCTCCCCATATCCTCGTAAGCCGTTCCTTCTTCCAAAATAGTTCGAATGGTTCGAGCTACTGCAGTTTGAATCTCGCTTTTAGGGAGCCCCTGTCCTTCATAACGTGATTCAAGGTAGTTTTTAGCATCATCTAAGATATTCTGAGGGACTTTTTTAGGCCATTTCGGATCATCAAAGGCTTTATATGATCTATTGGTGTATGTGTCCAAATTGCCCAATATCGTTTCCAATAGTTGAGCTTTTTCGTTTGCAGCTGAGTCTCTGCCTTCGTTTCTTAATTGCTCCATATCACTCTTTAGAATGGCAGCATATTCTTGCGATAAGCCTTTGATGCTAAATCTCATCTTCATCAATTCCAGTCTGACGGAGAAAGGTATGGTCTTATCTGGGTCGGTCGAACTCATTTGATTATTAAGCTTTTGCTTAAGCGCATCGGACAAGTCGGAGTAGTCTTTACCATAAGCCTTTTTAATTGATGACCTAAAAGAAGATAAATAGGCGCTAATCTCTAACTCGCTGGCATTCATATCTGAATCGCGAGCAATTTTTTTATTGAATACAGAATCTGGAAGTAAGCCGCCGGCTTTAAATTGACGCTTCATTTCATCTTTGGCTTTCTGGAAGACAGTTTTATCTTTTTGCCCTAATGTTCTATATAGCGTGTCGTATGGTGTTTCTTCGGTTGGTTCTGTTTTGTTTTTGACCTTAACCGAGAGATTAACCTCCTTCTCGACTGCATCGCTTTTCGATTCGGCTGGATCTAGGTCGACTTTCACCATGTAGCGGTTTTCGACCTTATCTCTCGCGGTTGCTAGCATGTTGAGCACATCATTGTCTGACCATTTGATATTGGGGAAGAACTTACGCAACCATGCTTTAACATTGGCTACCAACTTACCCAATAGTGAAGGCTTCTCGTTATTCTCAGCCATTTGAGCAACTTTCTCTTTGCCCAATAATATGCGCCCTTCTTTGGTTTTGAAGTCGGCACCATACGCTTTAATCAAGTCCTGTAGCTGTTTAGGGCCATAGCTGTAAGCAATACGCTCCATGATGGAGTCGCCTTCCTTTCCTAGCATATCCAGAACTGCTTTATGCCCAACCACTTCATGAAGGAAGATAGAAACCGCTTCTTTTTCATCCTTGATACCATCAGCAATAAGATAGTTTTTGGCGCCAGCATTCACACCGCGAACCGTTGCGTTTTCGCCTTTTGACTTAGATAACTGCTTTTTAACTAGAATACGAACAGCAAAAGGTAAATCATTAACAGACTGAACGACTTGAAAGGTGTTTTCTTCGTGAAGCTGCTTGATAAGCGGTTCAACTGCTTTGCGTATATCGTCGGCTTTTGATCCTGAACCGTTGGAATTTCCTACCGAGAAAAGAGCAACGCCTTTATCTGTCTCTTTGGTTTTTAATACCTGAAACATTTGATCAAAGGCTTTAGTGATTCCTTTCATTTCTGATGACTTAGGGTAAGGGTAAGAATCTTTAGACTTCAATTTCCCCCAACTCTCTTCTGATCGAATGTTTGCCAGGTAGTCATTAGACTGGGATTTGTCTTCTAGCTTTGATTTTACATAAGCCTCAAACGTTCTAGCTGACATCTCAACTTTCGTTGACCAATATTTTTTAGAGCGAGTTTCATCAAGCAAAGAAGATCGTGATTCTAAATCTGTATCCTTGATAGCTGACATTACATTTCGAAAGGCTTCAATGACTTCAGGCCGAATACCTTCAGCATCATCGCCTACCTTCTTGTGACGGGTACCATCCGTTTCAAAATCAGACTGCGCCTCACCTTGATTAGCAAAGTAGTTATCCATAGCATGCCACCACTCATGTGCGAGTGAGCCTGAGCCACTATTTTTAGTAAGATTGATAACAACATTTCCAACCTCATAATGCGCTGAAGCCGTGTTTTTCCCGCCTTTTCCACGAGCACCAAATGCAATACCCAAAGCTCCGTTTAATGACAAGGCTTTACTTGGAATGCCTAGCAATTCAGATAAGTCGTGCAGACCATCAAAGGCATTATTTATGTCACTTTGTCGCTTAGCTTGCTCAACATAGTTGCCAAACTCAACACCACGAAACCCAAACTCTTCCATAAATTCATTTGCTGAAATATCTTTATCACGTCGTGCTGGACCTACTCGGTTAGCATTTATTGATTCACGCATAGAAGGTGTGCTTTTAATTTCAGACAATAGTGACTCAAGCGATTCTCTTTGCTCTGCTATCGCAATTCTTGCATCGCTTAAGCTATCGAAATTCTTGACTCTTAAAACGCCTGTAGATCCTTTCCAACCTACAAAAACCTGCTTGGTGTATCTGTCTTTATAAACTTCTAATTTTTGATTTACCTTAGCCTTTGCTTTAGTTTCATCTAATCTTTTCAGTATCTCTTTTTTAGCCTCTTCTACAGACTCGAGCGGTAATGATGTCTCTTTCCTAGCTGCATTTTTATACACTCTATAAAAGACTTTTGGTGGATCATAGTTCACTCCATTTAGACTCGAAAAGTGATGAGTACTAATACGATATGCTGCAGCTTCTTTAATCTTCTCCGTGGGCACATTCTTGATAACATCAATCATATGCTTAATGTGAGGAATTGTGCTCGATGAATCAATTTTTGATATTTGAGACTCTAGCTCTGATGGATTTTCTAAAATGAAACCAACCGCTTCTTTGGCTTTTTTCACCTGTGTAGCCCACCTATTAATCTTGTGTGGGGCTTTAGGCTTAGAAGGAATTGTGTCACGCAGAAGAGCTACAAATGCTAATGCTGTTTTGTCGCTGCCGCCATCGAGGGCTTTTTGGTAATCTACCTGAGGGAAAGACTTACTTAATGGCTCAGCACTTACATCAAGATCATTGTTAATTTGTTCAAGGTAATCCCCCCATGTATCTTTTCTAGCACCTCCGATTTTTTCACCTACATCTTCAATTTTTTCGGCTTGGTTTTTTGGCTTATTCTCAGTAATGGTAATTTCTTTGTCATTGGCATTCGAGCCGTCATCATCTATACTTCGTAGATCTTCCGCTCCCTCACTTGTTGGTTTGCTCTTTGAGCTGGGTCCCTGTGAGCGTAGGTTCAGCCCTGAACTGTTACCATCGGAAGACTCATTTTTCTTAAATCCATGATCGTAATAAAAGCTTCCATCAGACATTTCCCTTACATCAATTCTTACTTGTAGCCTCTTACCTCTTACTAAAAGAGGATATTCAAAATAATGGTGAGCAATTACCGATTTATTGCCTTTTTTATCTTGAGACCTGCCAACATATTTTGCGTTTTTAATTAACTCCTCTGTTTTAGGAATGGTTAACAATAAGTCTTCATTTGCCCCTTGTATCGTGTGCTTGATACCACTCATTGAGAGAACAATATCTCTTCCTGTTTCATTATTCTTTACTGTCTTTCCGGCAATATGATTTCTTGCATACTCTTTAGCTTTTAGCCTGAGTTCTTTTAAGGTTGACCATTTTCCAAGGGTATCTTCTATTGATATATTGGATGGTTGAATTGCGCGCAATGCTTCTAAAGGCTCGTCTTTTCCATTTCCTTCGCGAACACCAAAACCACCCTCTACAGGAATGATTTCTGCATTAGGCGTGTCTTTAAATGTACGAGATAAGCGAGCACTACTTTCTGTTTTAAACGGTCTGTTTGATAGAGACATCTTAATGGGTGTCTGCTCGGTAAGCTCGGCCTCATTACCCATCAGATCACTTAAAGGTTTTGTCGTGTCTCCTTTCTTGATCCACTCTTTAAAGTCACTAACAGGCATTTCAGTGATAGCACCAAAACCTTTCCAGCCATCCTCATAATTAGCCAGATAACCATTTTCTGCTTGTGCTTTATCATCAAAACCAAGCATGACTTTATGCTCGTCAAATTCGCCTGTTTTTGGGTCTACTTGGTCGACAATATAGGCTTTGTCACTTTCCGGTTTATCGCCAATAAATACATCAAGGTCATCGCCATCCGCCCCTTTAATACCTTTTATATCACCGTAGTGGTGAGCCATTTTAGATTCCCATTTTTTGCCATCGTTATCTTGGCCAGAGCGAACAGAGTCTTTAGGATTTTCAATGGCGATATCTAAGCCATGAAGAGATACCCGACCTTTTTTATAGTTATCAGCCTCGATCTGCTTTTCAGTTGGCTGGGTATTTGTGTCCTGTGCAGCCTTATCTAATGCTTGCTTGATTGGCTCGCTGCCCTCAGTTGACAGCTCTGCAGATGATGACTGTTCTTGCTCGGCGACAATGCCTTCTAATGGCGGCTGAGTAACAGGACTACTTTCAACTGCTGGCAACTCAGTTACATTTTTAGACTCTGATACTTCATTTTGTAGAGCTGATTTCTCTAACGGTGCTTCAGGGGCTGCTTGTTGGTTAAGCTGTGGCGCTGCTTCTTCTGTTACTGATTGCTCTTGTTCTTCAAGCAATCGCTGCTTACGTTTGATTTCTTGATAGATTGGATTGTCGTTTTTACGGCTTGGCTGTGGGGCGGTGTATGGGTCGATTAAACCATCGGAACGAGCGGGGCGAGTATTACTTTCTGGCTTTTCGCCATAGATGATCCCAGCGTCTTCAAGTGCTGGAACGTCACCGGATTGCTGTGGCGCTTCGAGTGGCAAAGGATCGCGCAACACTTCACCATCATAGACATTACCGCCTTGTTGTTGATTGGCGCTTTCCGGAAAGACCTGACCAAGGTATTCACCTTCTCTGCCTGTATTTCGTGGCTCACCAAATTGGCCTTCAAAGGCTGCTTGGCTCTTTTGTCGCGCTTGTATTTGCTCTTGGCTTGGCGCTGGTCGTTCACCATAAATGATATTTTGATTAGGTAGAGCAAGCGGCTCTGGTTGAGCTTGGCTTTCAACTGGACCAGAAAAATCCATAGGCTGCTCGCCCGTCAATTCAGCCCGTCTTTGTAGTAACTCATTTCGTTTGGCTTCAAGCTCGGCAAATTCAGATTCTGTTAAGTTGTCGCCATTTTCAACCATCAGACCTTCAATCTCGGCAAGCTGCTGCTCTACTGCTTGGTAGCCTTGATCTTGCTCGGAAAGATTAAGCGGATCATCCGTGTTGTCTTTAGGCTTACGAAAGCGACTGAAAGAAGCGCCAGCTGCACCAAAACCACCACCAACAGGGCCACCAACAACGGCACCTGTCAACGCATCACCAATCACATTATCCATTGTGTTGGTTGGTACCGCTGGATTAACCGCCATATTAGAAATGGCCGTTTGACCACCGCTTTCAACAAACTCTTGTGAGCCTTCGGTAATTGCACCGGTTGCGGCTGCTTTACCGATACCGCCAGCCTCACCACGGAATAATTTACCCATTACTGGACCAAGTGCGCCTTGCGTGATTGCCCCCATGATGGCGCCATCTTTTGCCGCTTCGGTTGCCAACTCGCGAGCCACGTTTTCACGCGCTTGTTTTAATGCAGACACATGATCAAGCTCTTTGAGTTTTCTCAGGTTCCAGTATTCTTTTTGGAAAATTTCAGCGTCCTTCAACGTGTGAAAGTCAGCGTTAGCCACGGTTTCATAAGCTTGGTTGCCTGTAGAGCCGCCAATACTTAACGCGCCTACACCACCAAAGCCCACTACGTCAGACGCTTTATCTATGGCCTTTTCTACTTTGACGCCCTTACCTGCTGCACCGGCTACTTTCCCAGCAGCAGAAATACCTTTTGCAGCAATACCACCTGGTATCATCGTTGGGACAAAACTACCTACACCACTAAGCACATTAAGGCCAAAGCCTTTTAAGCTGCTTTCATCTTTGAAGCCATAACCTGTTGGGCTGCTTTCATCTGCTTGAATGCCAAACACTTGAAACGCATCACGGCCATCTGGTGACATTTGATTAATTTGGTTGTTTGCTTGGCCTCTTAGATAATCTGCCCCCTTTCTAATGGTGTCAGATCCAGTTAAATAGCCAATACCATCGGTTAGGTCTGCCGCTCCGCTTAATAAGCCATGTTGAACAGCATCGACCGAATCACCTAAAAAGCCCTGTTCGTTTTCAAGTGACGAACCAAGGCTCTCCATTTTGCTATTAATTCTTTTTTTGATTGCGGCTAGGCGCGCGATTTCTTTTCTTGTGTAATCGGCCACGTTTTGTTTTCTCCAAACGAAAAAAAGCCGCCTCGGTGGGCGGCTTTGAAAATTGCGGTGTTTTAGAAAATTAAAGGAATATCTACGTCGTAATCATCTTGCCTTGGCTTGTTACTAGCACTTGGCGGGGCATTATTTTGATTTGGTGCGTAAGCTTGACCATAGAGTTGTTGGAACTGCTCAGGGGTCATTTCTCCCGCTTTCACCATGGTTTGCGCAAGAGCAATCTCTTCATCGCCGTCCGTCTGAGATACAGTCGTGTCTTTGCGTTCTTCAACGTACTGCTTATAAGACTCGCCTGTTTGTGGATCATTTTTGATGATGTAAGGTTTTTCACCGATCTGAGTGCCGTACTCATCATAGATTTTTTCTGTCATGACTTTCGGTTGCGTGCTCTTGCTCTGCTGTAATTTTTGTACTCTTGAAACCACACCCTTAACTTCATCAGGAGTAATATTGATAACTGCTTTACCGTTAGAATCATAACCAACGATGCCTCCATCTTTTGTCTTCTGCAGCGCTGTTATATTTTCATGCTTGTTTGCGCGAGAGGAATTTACAAATAAAGCGGCTCCTGTTGTGTCTCCACTTTCAATAAGCTGAATCATTCGATATCGCTTCATATCAAGCGCTTGGGAAAGTTGAACCTGCGCCTGAGCCTCATCTTTTTGATTAACGATATCCCCTATATGTTTTTCCCATGCCATTGACTCTTTTTCGAGCTTACGGCCAATGTCGGTATTACGATATTCGTTGTATTGATTCTGAAGCTGCTTAGCTTTTATATCTGCTGCTCTGTTCTGTGCTCGGAACTGTTTGGCCTCTGGCGTTAAGTCTTCAGAGCGTAATTCGTTCTGCTGCTTGATACCAAGACCTTGCTGCTGTGAGTTATCAAGAGTCTGTTTTGCTAGGTCCAAACCAAGCCCAGACTCTTGGCGTCGTCTATCAATGGCATCAGGTGTCATTTTTTCTTCAGCCATAGCGGCATTAACACCGCCAATACGCATCCCGATACCATGAGACTCTTGTGCGCGCTGATCTGCCGCTTGGCTTCGTTCTTCTTGCTTTTGGCGCAGCCCCCAATTTCTATTGCGTTCTTGGCCTTTCAAAAAGCCATTTGCCAAATACCCTAGACCGAATCCGCTCATTAGTTTACTCCTACAAGGTTTTTGCCAAACTGATTTTGGCTAAAGTTGCCGTTGTCGTCATACGAGCCCATCGCTGCACCTGCTATACCCATGCCCATTTGCACTGCACCCGACGCTTGCTGTCCGTACATTTGAGCATTTAGACCATACGCGCTGGCTTGATTTGCGTAATTGCTTGATGCACTGCTCATTAATCCAGCTGCCGACGATGGCAACCCTTTACCAAGACCAACAGCGGCCGCTTTTTGGCTGTAGTCCATTTGCTCTGCTGTTGCTCTGGCTGTGTTCTGAGAATTGGCTTTGGCGACGGCTTTGGATATTGCCGACTTGCGTGTATTTTCAGCGTAAGCACCTGAATTTGGATTAATGCCCATTCGCTGAAGATTTCGATTACGGGATGCTTCGGCACTATCAAAAGCTGACTGAGTTGTTAGCCCTGCAGTAGTAACCATTTCTTGCTGTTCAGATTCAGACAGCCCTGCATTAGCAACGATTTCTTCTTCTAGTGGGCGGTACGTCGTTTTGTAGTAATCGTATTGCTCCTTAGCCATATCTAGCTCTTGCTGAGCGATTGTATTTTGGTACGCAAGAGCTTGTCCTTGCTGATCCATGGATTTGTTGGCGTTTTTATTGGAGCTGTATGCTGAATATGCAGTAATCCCTACTGCTGCAACTGCTACTGACATAATAGTTCTCCTTTATTTTCAATAGCGGTTTTTTTCTCTGATACTGGTAGGTTCATGAACTCAGTAATTGTTCTCACAGTGAGAACGCCCTCTATACCTTCTGGTGACGTTGCATCAGTTTTATGCACAGTTAGCCATCTAGTATCTTCGTATGCGTAACCGGCTCGCTTTCTTCCTGCAGGTCCTGTCATGATATTTATGCCTTTAAGTCGCTTCACACCATCAGGTGTCGCAACCGCAATATCACCACTCAACATAATGTCCACATAATCAAATTTATGGACAGCACCCGTAAGAATCGTACCTTTTGGAATGGTGATTTCTCGCGCATACATGCCGTTTATGAATCGGTGCTCAACCGGCATTTCAACTTGCTCAAGTGTTAGAAGTTCTGCTTCCATGGCTTCAATCTTTTCATTCACCTTGCCTGAAAGAAGCTCTATAACAGACTCATCAGACAAAATAATTTCCTGCGTTTCTTGGGGTGTATTCATGGCATATACCTTTTTTTAGGCACAAAAAAACCGCCACATGGACGGTTTAATTTAAAAATAATGGGGCTGCACACACTTATGGCAGCATGGGAAAACTATAGCTTATTCGTTATCAATTGTCAGTCTTGATGGTTGTTTATTAAACGATAGCTTTGCATGTTATCGTTCGTGAACTAAAAGCCAATTTGTCAGATGGTGGATTAACAACAAAGTTAGCAGGTGATGAAAAAGATAGGCCGGTAAAGTGGTTGTAGCTGTCTTGGTCATGAAAGCCGTATACATATTGATTATTCTGCAAGGTCACCGTCACTTTTGATAAATTTCCATCAATACTTTGCTTAACCATACCAATTGTTTTCGTGCAATTCACCCAGCTATTAGATTCTGTTCTATAACCCACTATTTCAGTTTTATAAATTGTTGTGCAATCCTGATAAGATTCATACGTCGTAGTACACGTGTATTCCCCATTAATATATTCACATGTAGAAACAGGGCGGGTAAGTGTCTGGCAGGATTCGTATGGAACCTGACCATAAACGGGCAATTGATACTCTTCATAATAAGGGTAATATTTTAATGATGGGCTTTCTGGGTTACTTAAAACATACATGTCTTTGTTTGTGTTAATAGGATTAACAGATAAATCCCCCGTATTTTTAACATCAAAGTAAACATGATCTGAATGAAACTTTTGCTCTCCACTCTCGCTGTAAAGAATGACACCATAACCCTGCTCTGGCATTGGAAAAAATGGAACTAATAATGCGAGTTCTGCATTTCCTGCTGCGCTTGCGTATAACCTTAATCCTGAGCGTTTGCCGTTGCTATAAATATACCCAAAGAATGAGACACCGAGACCTAGATGACGAATGCAGGTTGTTAGGTTTTCATGTGCAAACTCGGATAGTGATACTTCTTGGTATCCAGCGGATAGCTGCACTGTCTTCTTACCCAATAGAACAATATTTTTGTATTCATCATCAAGTTTAACTTGGGTGCCATTAATTGTTACTTCAAAGCCATACGTCATAGAGTCACCCGGGGACAAAACCATAAATAATAATGGTGGATCGGCTACGCCTTGGAATGCACCACTCTGCAAAACCATTTAGTTTTGGGTCTGGATTTACACCTGGCGAATAGGTTAATAGGTTCGTACTCGCGTCAAAGGTAACTCGATGCGGGTAATGTCTCATATAAGAGTCACCGTCTAACTGAATAACAGTGATAGCGACCGCGAGATTATCGGGAACAGATACGGTCATGCTGCCCGAACTGTCCGCTTCAACAGTTAAATCCAGCACCTTTTTTGTGATTCGAGTGCTTAGATTAAAGCCTTCTACGCCATCTTGCGTGTAAGTAGCAAAACCGTATTCAGCCATTTACAACACGTACCAAGTCGCTGGCCATTGTGTACTTGTCATTGTGTGCGCCAATATCACTTTTGATCCGCAAGCCATGGATACCTAGCGGCAAATCATCTACAAGGCTCTGATCAAACACTATGTTTATTTTCCCTTTCTCGCTCTGGGAAACTGTGACGCTTTCTTTCTCAATTGTGCTTTGTTTTACTCCTTCTTCGTCCATAATATCGATAGCAAATGAGAAGCTAGAGCCAGTAAAATCAAGCCTGTTTCCCGATTGATCATTGAACGTAAGAGGGAATTCTTTTCCCTCACCCTTGATCAAAGTTAAAATAACTTCCGCCATTATAGTTTCCCCATCTTTACTCGAAGTGTGCCGTTAGCGTCATAAACCTTTATGCCATTTCCATCTTGCTGAATTCGACCATCGTCAGTACTTGAATTGATTTCAAACTGACCATCTTTAGATAAACTCCAACCAGATGTTCGATATTGATAATTCGAAGACTGGGCACTTTTCACAGTCAATGATTCCGTATCAATACGCGCTGAATTGATTTTTCCTGCTGTTATCTTGTCTGCAGTAATGTCGGTTATCATGGCGTTAGTAACGACGAGGTTTACTATGCTAGCGGCATCCATCACCACCATGCGCTTAGTAGTGCCGTTTGGTTGAGGCACATCAGCAACAGAAAAATCTAGTTTATCGGCACCCGGCTTTGAAATGCTAAACTCGTCTACATCAAAGTGTGCAGAGGTTGTTTCTCCATCTGCATCTATGCCAAATCCTGATACCCGATATACGCCATCAGTTCCAACTTGAAATTTAATAGACCAGTTGGCTCGCAAGCCATCAACTCGTTTTCTTTCTTCAATTATCGCGGTGTTGTTATCTTCTGTGGTTGCTTCAAGTGTTGTTGTCTTTTCGGCTAATACACCAAGATCATCAGCGAATACCGTTTGAGTCTCTTTGATTAGTGCGGTGCTTTTATTGAATTTTGCAGTCACCTGATTTACTTGCTTATAGACAGACTGAAAATAATTTGTTTCTTGCTGAATAGACTTTAGATCATGAAGGCTGCTGGAAATATCGCTATCAATGAATGCACTTATTGTGTTGCCAAGGTCGGCATTTGCATTACTGCCAATTTCTTGTCGAAGCGCTTTAGATAGCTGACTAGACGTTATTTTTTCACTTAAACTTTCTAAGATTTTTTCGGGCGGTAAGTTAGTTTCGGATACAACTCCATTCACAGCGTTAAAGTCGCTTTTCTTTCCTGCGTGAGTGACAAAACGAATCCAATAGTAATATTTACTACCAGTGTCTACGGCATCTGCATAATAGCGGTATTCAGGTCTTACCCCTAAATCTACGGCTGTAGATAGGTTGTCTTCACTACTGCGCCATACTTCTGTATATGCGTGATAAGGGTAATTAGGCGCATTCCATGTTAAATAGATAGTTGCTGTCGTTGGGTGCGCTTCAAGGTTTTCAGGGTTTGGTGGGGCCGCTGTAACTAATTGATTGCCAGCCGGTGCAACCACTTTTGCATATTGCCCATTACCTCGTTTAGACAAAAGAAATTGCGCCACACCCGCTTCGGTTAGATCACGAATTTTTACCACTCGGTCTAACGGATCACCACGGTCACCCTGATCGATTTGCATTTGCTCACGAATGGCATTAAATAGCGTGTTAATACCTGCTAGCTGTCCAGTAAATCGGGCTGGCTCAATCTGTGGTCGCTTTGCATTAGCCATTCACTGACTCCATATCATTGCCAAGCATCACTTGTTTTACTGAATTTGTGCCTCTTAGTTCTACTTCAACAAATCGCGCCCTTGCGCCAGTTGAAAAGCGAAATGGTTGATCATCTTCATATGTAAAAGAGGCTACAACACCATCGTAAATAATAGAGATCTCCCCAGGGTAAGAGTCGGCCACCACTCTGCACACGCTGTAGGGCATTAAGTTAGGTAATTGAAATTGTCCTGACCGCCAAGTGTATGAGAGCGGCTCCCCGTTCTGAAACGCAACGATCTTGTTATCGACGATTAAATAGAGAATGCCTGTCTCTAAATCATTGAAACCGGACGTAGGGTGAATATCGATTTCTGTTAAGGCATTAGATTTCGCACTAACATCAAAGATATAACCGCCTTTCTTAGTCCCATTGTCATAAAAGAAAACGTATTTTTCATCATGGTAGTAAGCATGAATACTTTCAGGCTTCAGAGACTGCCACTGATCACGAGAAAATAACTCGTCACCAATTAGCTTAACTCCACTACTCGTTCCCTGTACAAGCCCATCAGGTGAGGCATAAATAGCCGCATTACCCACATCGACCAAACTGCGCTTACTGACACACGCTTGATTACTGTCCATTTGCTGCAGCAAGATAGAGCCAGGTGTCGTGCCCAACGCCAAATACGGTTTACCCGTCGTAGTAACCAACAAACCAGAACCAATAGCCGCAATACCAACAATTGGGTTTTCTGTTGTTAGTCGGTACATCTTCGGCCAAGCGTAAGGTAAGAATGGTTCTGAAAAGCAAAGCTGATTGTCATTAAAGCCAGCCAACACACCGTTTGGCATTACAGTTAGACCTACCATTTCATCGGGCGGTAAATCGTAGTCAATGGTTGTTAAGGCCTCACCTAGCTCTAAAGCCACTTTTGAATCAATATAAACAGGTGTCGATAATTCTATCTCATCCAGAAATTGCAATTCATTTGAAGCCGATGTGCCGCGATAAATACGTTTTCTCGTTACGTTGTAATTACCCTCTGCTGCTGTTGGCAAATTAGAAAGAGTACAGCCTTGCTCCCCGCCTAATGCTATGTTAGCAGGCAGAGATGGTGCCCCCTCGTAACCTTCAGCAGTCACAAACGTAACAACATAAACACGATCTTCTTTATCAAACTCAGTTTCAGGCTCTTCACCTGTTATATCGTTTATTGAAAATTGGCCTTCAGGTGCAGGAACACCGAGCGAAAAAGAAGCGCTAGGGTAAGGTGCGATAGCGGTAGCAATACTTGATGTCGTCCGTTTTGGCTTCACGCCATCCGTCCAATACATCTCACTACGCGCTGAACCAAATATCTGAGACGGCACCATATCAATATGCGCTGTAAATTCTAACCAATATGCTGTATTGCCCGGCTTATATCGTGCAATCGACTGAATATCAGTGCGACTTAGCTCAGACACAAACGCGCAGCTTTTCATGGCTTCAAGCTGGCCTGAAGACAACCTTACATTTTCCGCTTTTTGAGCAAGATCACTTCCAAGCTTGTGTGGTGCAACAATTGGCGCAATGCCAGAAAAATTCGATATTTTTAAAGTCATAATGCTCTACTGCAGACACAAAAAAACCGCTTTCGCGGCCATGTTCTTTCTTTACTAAAGCGCAACGCCAAATCGATCCAGCGCGCTTTGATCTATCACTTCTTCATACTGATAATCCGGTTCAATATAGCCATCGTCACCCTCTTTTAGCGCCTGATCGTAGCCGTCTGGATAAACTACTTTGTCTGTTCGCACTGTGATCGTAGCCATTGCTACAATCTGCTCTCGTGTCATTTGCGACACAGCCATATCCGCTGGTGTATTAACAATTTTAACTGCTCCGCGCATATATACTCTCCAATGATTTGATTAAATTTTTACTATCTGCCCATTTCGCATGACCCAACCACGACGCAAGAAACCGCCTCAGATCAAACTTTTTAACAATGACCATTTGCTCACTACTAATAACTGCATCACGATACTGCTATTCCATTTTCTAACTCGCTCTCGCTCGCTCAACAGGATTCAAAGTGGTCACTACGCCCGCGGGCCGCGAAGGCGCTGTGCGAGGTCGACGGCTCATTGGACCAGTGCGACGTACGCGGCCCTGGCTCAGGGTCGTCCCAGGCCGAGCCGACAATGGCGGCACCGATACCCTCCGATCCCGCCGTATATCTCTGGCCCTCGCCGTCTGTACCCGACATCCAGCTGTATCCGCTGGCGCCATTGCCTCTGTCCCAGCGCTCTAGTGCCCATTGCCACATGACTCCAGTCGCGCCGACGATGCCGAATTTACTCGTCGTATCGGCGTGATATTGAACAGTGCCCGGATCTGACCCCACTTTAGCGCCCGTCACAACTCCAAACGCGAGCTGCTCATGCTCATGCGTGGTCACTAAACGCTTTCCGTACGCAGCGAGCACGCGCGACGCGGTGTACTGACTAAAATCTGAGTATTGCACTACACCATCCCCACCCCAGTATTGAGGCTTTTTCGGCGGGCTCGCGCCATCCGCTATTTGCGCGCCGAACGCGCTAGTACCAAGCAGGTCTGGAGTTGTGTTTAAATAATAGATATCGACCCAGCCAACGCCCGGCACTCTAGCCATTCCGCGCGGATCGTTTGCGCCAGTCAGCCAGTTTCGCGCGTCAGGATAGTATCTGAGGTCATACAACGAGTACTCGTTTATCTCGCCATCCTGATAGTGAAACCCGCCCACACGGCGCGATGTTGATGCCGTGTAACCTTCTGGCACGGTGAAATTCGCAGAAACGACAAGCCCGTCCGGTGTAGCGTAAATCGCGTAATCGGTGCCGACAGTAACAGAAGACGGCAGCGCTAACGCCGAACCTTCGCTGAAAGAGTAGATGACGCCATTTACTTCGACGCTTAGATCTGTGTACGATTTCAACGTACCTGCATCGATCTGGAATGCTGGCTCAGACACAATGCGCTTGTTAAACAAGCCATCAATATGTATATCAAGAGAGGCGTTCAATAATGCAATTGCTTGATTAACTTTTTCATCAATTGCAGCAGTTTTGTTTGCCACCTCTGCAGTTAACGCTTGAGCAGCCTCAGTCTGTGCCACGCTTGCTTGTGTTGCTTCAGTTAGCACATTTGAGGCTTCTTGAAATACCGTTGAATCAGTCATAGTGTTAGCTCTCTAAGTTCCGTAGTCGTTCATCAAGCGTCATGTTCGTATGAGATTGCTGAACAAGTATTTTTTGGGTTTTAATAATTGCGACCATACTCGCGTAAGCGCCATTTCGCAGCGACGGAGATAGCTCTAAAATTTCCTGCCTTGTACTATCTATAAAAGTGGTGATTGTTTGCTGACCTGCTGCAATACTGTCGTTAACCGCCTGTTCAGCATTTTCTATGGCTGTATTAGTTCGTTGTTCCGATGCTGCTAAGCTGTCGTTAATAAGCTGTTCAGAATTAGCAACAGATGCATTAGCTTGGTTTATAGCTTCACCAAGCCTTGTATTTATCTCTTGTTCTGCTGCTGAAATTGCAGTGTTTGCTTGGGCTGTAATATCACCAATGATTTGATTGCTTTCTTGCTGGATGAGTAGCAGCGGTTTTATTTCAATTGGATCTTGGCTTTCATCGAACGGCTGATAAGTAACAGGCGAATCACCTTCAACAAACTGACGATATAAAGCAGTCAGCTGGTTAAGTTGATTTGAGCCAGATCGGAATATATCTACAGCTTCATTAAGGTTTGAGCCGGTTGGTTTGATAATAATGTCAACATCATTTGACGTTTCACCGGAATAAGCACGAACAAGATAAAGATAGCTAAACGGTTTACCTTGGCTGTCATACATGACGCTTGTGCCATAGGACACTTCCAGATTACCCACATCTCCCACTAACACTTCGTAGCCTTTGGGTATCTGGCTTGCTGGCACAGAACTTAACAGAGTTAATTGATTGCTATCTTTAACTGCGCTGCCTACGAATTTAGCCCAAGCCATAAATCACACCTCTTTCATCATCATGGCATCGGCTCGGAGCTTCATACCAAGCGCATTTCCATAGGTTTGGTAATGGCGCGCTGATCGCGCCATATTCGCAGCTGAGCCAAGGTCTTTGCTGTATGCTCGGTACAACATAAAATCAATGATTGCGTTCGAGTACGTGTCTTCCAATGGAATCGCTTTATCACTCGTTCCAGCTTCAAGCTCTTCATCTGTTAATTCAACATCAGCAGGACAGGTCGAATAAACGACCTCAACTTGATGGGGATCTTCAGTTGTTCCGGCTGGTCGCGGATAGAGATAGAAATGCTTTCTGTCTCTCTCGTCGTACACGTAGGATTCAATATTTATCGTAGGTGTGCTTTGGTGCCACATTGGATTCATGACATTCAGCATTTTTCGATCAATCTTTGCGATTATGCTTCCTTCTTTGTTACGGATGACTTCGATAAGTTGCAGTGCATCACCTGGCAATAACTGCTTACTAGACTCTGGAACACATTCGAAAAACTTATTAACCGTACTAGCGTCTGGTCGATGAAGAACAATGTCTTTAACAGCATCGTTAAAATCTTCAAGTAGCTCTTTTACCTCCCACACAACCCCAGTCTTATCATTACAAACACGTTGCACACGCTTAATGATGTCTATTACCTTTGTGGTTGCCATGATGACTCCTAAAAGCCAAACGGCTTAGATTGAACGGTTGTAGGGGTGGTGCTATCACCGATAAGAAAAGCCGCCTTTGCGTCAGCTTTTGCTTCAACAAATTTGTCTTGGTGATAGTCGACAAGAGTCAGTTGCGTCCAACTCTTATCAGTCATAGCAAACAAGCGAGCCTTTACACCATGGGCGATGCCTTCGATGTACTTCAAAAGCTCGTCTGGCAATTCGTTAGCACTTAGCGCTGGAGGCTCCGCAATTCTTGTCTCCCGACAAAACTCAATCGCTGTATGCATAAGCTGTCGATCAATGAAAATTGGAGGGCAATCATTCACGTCTGGCGCTATATCAATGCGGAACTCTGCCAGCGCAGCCATTAGATACTTACCTGTACATTAAAGCGTTTCACTTCTTCGGCCTTACGAGCAATCACCTTACCGTTGCTATCTTTCACTTCTTTATAAATAGTGTTAGATAGACTTTGTAGGTGACGCGCTACAAACTTAGGAACCATAACTTTTTCGCCACGTTTGATTCGCCATACCTTGCCGTTAATGGCAGGGGTCACATAATCAGGTTCGTTTTCGCCACCTTTAGCCACTTCAATTTCGACCTTTTCTTTTTGGTCGTTGGGCGTTGCTTTAAGCGACTCGTTAGCATCTTTTTCGCTCTCTTTACTTGCCTTGATTGCTTCCCAGATTTCTTCAACCATATCGTCTTTTGACATTTCTTCATCAAGCTCTAAGTTGAAGTCATCAGCACCGATTTGAATAAGCTCATCTTCAGTTAAAGATCCAAGAGCAGTTTTTGTATATTTTTTAGCGGACATATCATCACCTTTAAATAAGTAAAATGGAGAAACAAAAAAGGCCCACTAATTCAGTGGGCCTTTTTGGGGTTGCTTTATGGATTATTCGCTTGCTGAAACCTCAACGCGCGCCATCCATAAGTCGTTCAAAATTACGGTACCAGTGCGAGTCTTCCAACCCACAGAACCACGCTGACCTAATGGGTCACCGTTTGCTGGCTTAGGATTAACAACCATTGGTGTCACTGCATTTTTGCCTTTAAATGGCACTAATGCGTATGCGTTCGTACCAAAGAACATGATTGGGTAAACGTCAGCGTTTGTTCCAGTAGTTGACAACATATCAGAGCTTGTCGCACCCGCATCAGAAAAAGGATTAAACACTGGTGAGCAGATATAGCGCACTGATTCACACTTACCAATTTCACCTTCAAATGGAGACATACCAGAACCGTACTTTTCAACAGGCACAAAACCTTCCATATCTCGAATATCACTATCCAAGTCTGTATGGCAAATACCAACATAAGCAGGCGCGACAGGTGATGTGCCGTAATTTGGAGAAGCGGCAACTCGTTTGGTGATTTTCTTGGCTTTTTGCGCTTGCAAAAAGCGCGTTACCTTACGCTGTAAATCACGAGTCATTTTGGTTTTCACACCGTCTCGAGCCACTACTCCAGTGCCTGCATAAAACACTGTCGAGCCTGATTTCAGTTTTCCGTAACGCATCAGTTCAAGCATTTCTGCAGACTGCTCACCCAAAATATCTACTGATTCAGACAAGACAGGATCTTCGTGTGTATCTTGGATCACATCAGTCAATTCAATCCAATCGCCAACCTGTTCGGTTTGGATAGTAATGTCTGTTTTGGTTAACGTGTTGCCTGATGGTGTCACACCTTCGCTTAACACTTGAGGTGTTGGATCAAGCGCTTCATAACGTCGGAACGTCATAGATTGCGTGGAGTTTGCTGGTAATGGTTTTGTTTGGCCAAAAAGCTCCAAACACATGTAAGGGATTCCGCGCTCCAATAACTTTTTGGATACATGCGCAGCAGTACGTGGAGAAATATCACCGTATTTCATAATGGCTTCCTATTAATTGCTGTTAGCCTCTTCCCATGCACCATCGAAGTCATTTTTAGACACACGGCCTTTTGGTTTGGCTGTGCGTCGAGTTTTCACGACACTCGATGGTTGTTTGGTAGGGTCTGGCTTAGTGGATTCGGATTTGTGTTTTTTGAAGTCGTCGAGCATGGCGATAACCTGCTCTGGTGTGCCGTTTTGCTGAACATGAACGTAGTCTTTCGCTTTCTTGTAAGGCTGATCATCAATCCATGATTGAAAGTCTTCGCTGCCAGCAACTTCCAAAGCATCTGGGTGCGAAGCAGTAATTCTGCTAATGTGCGCCTCTTGTGCCTTTTGTTGTTGCTCGATCTGACTTTTCGATAGTTGCTCTCGAAGTGGTTGAATGTGCTTTTTCAGATAATCGGCAACTTCTGGAAACTCTTCTTCAAATTCGTCAGGGCCGTTGTCGGTATCCTGCTCGTCATCAGATTCATTACCTTCTGGTTGCTTGCCTTCCTTTTGCTTGCTCTCAAGCGCTTCACGCTCGCGTTTTAATCGAGCTTCATCAGCTCTAAGGCGACCTTCCCACGACTTTAGGCGCTGCGCGTCTTTGTCATCGGTTGGCTGCTCTGCTTCGTCATCCGTTGCTGTGGACTCGTCCTCGTCCTGATCGTCTGATTCATCCTCGTCGCTTTCTTTTTCCAATTCGTCCGTGCTGTCTTCGTCGGTGTCGTCGTCTTCGGCTTCTTGGTCAGAAGTATCGTCGTCAACGTCATCTTCAAAGTCATCGGTATCAGGTGCATCGTCATTCCACGCATCGTTGAATGCTTTTGCTTCTAGTTGGTCAGCGTTTAATTCAAGTTCATTTTTCGGCATTGCTATTTCTCCGGGCTAGTTTGGTAGTATCCAGATACAAAAAAACCCGCACATGGCGGGTTGTTTGCTGTCCTCTGGCGAGGGGCAAATTAGGTGTAACTTTGAGTCTGTAGCTCAAAGTTTTTTAAATCTTGTTCGAGTAAATCAATGGTTGAGCGAGTGTGAATGATGGCGCCATGGTATCGATCAACTTCTAATTGAGTTGCGCCAATACAATCCTCTTTCCACTTCTCTACCGATGCTTTCAATATATCGATAGTAAGGCGCTTGGCGTTATCAGACTCTTTAAGCTTTTTTAGTGCCTCATCAAAGTCATCATGCTGCGACATTGCTAACACCTACCTGCTTTTGTAGTTGCTGTAATTGTTGAATAAGCGCTTGGTTTTCTTGCTGTAGGGATTGAAGCTGGTCAGCCTCGTCTTTGGTGTACACAATATCTTCTGGTAGATCGAGCGATTTAGCTCGTTCAGAATTAAGCTTCTGACGGTTAATATAAGGGGCGTCCATTGGGTTTCCAGTTGATACCGCAAAATCGGTAAGCTGCTTGCTCTTGATTTCTTTCGCAACGAGAGAAACAGCGCCCAAAGCGGTGACATTCATATCACCTTTGATTTCGCGGTTTGAATTGAACTGCATGTTCCAGTTATACAAAGCTGTAATTGCTGGCTGAGTGATACCCATATCAAAGTTAAGAGCCACGTCTTTCACCGTGATTCCTGCCGCACCCATGAGCATGGATAGACCACTGGCCGTATCGCCTGCGCCACCAATATTCGCATCGTTGCCCCCCATATAACTCGGCATAGTACTAGCCTCATCGCCTAACTCTTTTGCAAGCTGGGCCAAGCTAAGAAGCTGCTGCGTGTTATTCGGTATTGTGTGTGCGGTAAGTGCTTTTCTGTTGTCACCAGAATTCCCAGTCTTGAACCAGACACGGTTCGGAAATATTGCAGTTGGGTTAGGGTTTTTAGCCAGGTCAAGTACCGTCAAATCAATCTCGTACTGCGCACCTGTTGAGATGGCAGCATTATCAATGCTCATACGAATGGCAGCATTAAACATGCTTTGAGTGTCGGCAAGGATAGCAGGAAGGCCAACACCAAAAATTCCCGTCTCATCTTTTTCAAAGTAATAGAAGTTATAAGGGCGAGTTCCATGTGCAGTTGGGTTTAGCTCGGCTTTGATGACCGTATTGCCTAGCACCCACACATTAGCTTCGAACTCATCGTCTATTTCATCTTCGCCAATACCCTCAACCCCCATATCAACGAGGTCTTGGCCGTCGACATAGCCCCAGAATTCAAGCACTTCATACTGTTTATTATCGATTGCTGATACAGAGTCTTTGTTTCCGTTGATGGAGCGTAATTCTTGCTCATGCTGCTTAGTCTGGCTCTTGTCACCGTTACGATTCGCGGCAATGTAGTTCTTGATTTTCTTCTTATCGAAGTCACCACGTCGGGCAAGCTGGCGAAGGTCTGAGGCTAGCATGGTGTGACGCTGAATAACGTACTCGCAGTCTTCTAGCGTCATGGCATTCATATCTGGGTAAATATCCCAAATTGGCACGAACTCAAAGTACGGTTTCATTTCTTCATGCTCAACAAGCGTGACACCATCAGCCGTCTCAATCCAACGCTTTTTCAAGCGAGTCTCAAATAGTGGTCCTTTCAAAACACCAGTACCAAAGACATTACCGCTATGAATAACGTCTTTGCAGATTTCGCGGTATTTCAGCTCGCTTAACTGATCGTCAATCTCTTCAGACATTCGTTCGACGCGATCCTCTGCCGCTTCTTGAATAACGTCTTCTATCTGTTCTGGCGTCGGTGGCTGTGGTGGTAAATCGCTTTGTGATGCATTTTGAGCAAACCATTCGTTAATGACTTGCTCGCGTAATGTTGGATCGATATCAGGAACGGGGGTTGCTTCAAGTCTGTAGTTCTTCTGGCTACCCGCTGGAAACTGAATATCCATCAAACGAGAATCCATGGCTTTTACTTTTGAGCGAGTTAAGCGAATGAATGTCTTACTACGGCCTGCTGCGATATTCGCAACAACTTCATCGTCGTAAACACCTTTGTATTGGCGCAAATCTTTAAGCCATTGATCTTCATAATCACGACGCTCACGCTCAGCGGTCGCAAACAAACCGCGCACTTTGGTACCAAGATTGTCGCTTAGCTCTTCCGACACTTCTGGGCTTTCAAAATCTGTTGGATTGCTCATTAATAACCTGCTGTGTTATCTGCTGATGCGTGATAAGCATCGTGAATAATGTGATCTGGGATGTGTATTTTCGGCATACGCTTAACCATTTCTTTACTGATGGCGTAGCTCATGACTCGGTCGTCATACTTGCCAGACTGTGCGCCATAGCTGCCGTTCTCATGGATAACGTAGCTTTGACATTCATCAACTGTGTCTTTGTTTCGTATTCCGCTTGTGCCATCGCGTAGTTCGGACGCAAGGTTGTCGATAATGAGCGGTTTCGTTTTACTCGTTGTTAGCCAACCGATACGATTCATGCTCTTTTCACCGCCTTGGCGTTGAACATCTTCTTCAATATGAAGGTTCGGATAGCCTTTCTTCTGCAGCGCGGTAAGCGTGGTTAAACCATGGTTGTTTCGCTCAACACCCAAGTAGGCGTTGTTGTAGCGCTTACCGAGGTAATAAAGCAGTTCACCGTATCGATCTGGATCAATGTGGCCACGCCAATGTGCGACTTGCTCTCCCTGTTCATTGAGAATATCGGCGCTTGAGAAATCGCCAGTTTCAAGCCCTTCGGCAACATCGGCACCAATTGCGTAAAGCTTTCCTGCTTCGGCTCGCTCCCAAATCGTGAACTCACCCTCTGCATTGAGTGACATACGCCCCGTTTCGGGTGTGACTCGATATCGAGCAAGCGGTACCTTGCAGTCAGAAAAAGCGGCTTCAGTGTGATTCGGGTCAAATACTGGACGACCTGAGAACAAGAAGGCTTCTTTGATGTAGCACGGATACTCTTGCTTGAATTTGTCGCGACTTTTTAACTCGTAGACTTTGTTGCGACGCCACATTAATTGATCGTTTGTCAGTGTATGGCTGTACTTAGGTCCATCGGGATGGTTTCGGCAAAGCTTAACTAAATGGTCTTCTTCTTCGGTTCGCTGAAAATCTTTCGGTGCTGTTGCTCTGTACTCTGGTTGCCAGTACCAAGGAACGAATATCAACTCATACTCACCATTACCGGCTAACGCATCTTGAACGTATTCGTAAAAGATACCGCCTGCACCGTTGGCCGTGGATTCAAGAACGACTTCACTGCCTGGCACATCGGGTAATGTCTGCAAAATACCCGCAAGAATAGCATCGGCATTAGGCCAGAAAGCGACCTCGGAACCGTGGAACAGCTGAGAAGTAAAACCACGACCTGTTTCTTTGTTACCTGCTGTTGCCAATTCAAAGCCAGAATCCAACTTAGGAAAGTTCATTC
The DNA here is from genome assembly GCF_018336975.1 of Marinomonas sp. CT5. Lineage (NCBI taxonomy): Bacteria > Pseudomonadati > Pseudomonadota > Gammaproteobacteria > Oceanospirillales > Oceanospirillaceae > Marinomonas > Marinomonas sp. CT5. Next base: position 3,147,479 of record NZ_CP025572.1, read on the forward strand.
CCTGTGCTGAGTCTTTGCCAGCTTTCGGTTTAATAAGAGGATTACAGTGCTTGAAAAAACGCTTAGTCATTTCAAACAGTTTGCCGGTTGTCTTAGCTTCGTGAGAAAGAATGAAAGCCGAAAAGCCTTTGGTTTCCGTCACGATCTTATAAAAGCGCCCACCAACATAAGTTGAACCGCCCTGCTGACGGCCTTTAAGCAAAACCTTACGCACTTTACCGATGCGCTTTAGCTGGTCTTCAATTTCATTATGAATATGTTCTTGAGCTGCATTAAATTCAAATGGCTCAATTCCACCTGCCTTTGTTTTGATCTTTAGGCATCGCTTGGCAAATATTGGCAATGTAGCTCTAAGGGCTTTAATTAGCCGTCTTCTTTCGGCTCTATCCATCTAAAGCCCCTCGGATATCGCCTCTAAATCATCCTCGTAGCTGCTGTCTTGCTGGTCGTCTAGGTTGTATGCTTGGCGCTCTAGTTTGATTAAACGTTCTAACGACTGCGTTGCCGAGTTCAAGCATTTGCCGATGTATTCAAGCGGAATATCTATTTCAATGGGATCGCCATTTGGTGCCAGCACCTTTAGCTTTCCTTTGTCTAGCTGCTCTCTCAACTTAGAGCCGTAGATTCTTACAATGCCCTGATACTCAGCTGTTCTTGTGCGATGGCTGGTGATCACATCAACAGCGGCATTGCTTGCCTCTTCAACGATCTCTTCATCAGTGAGCTTTGTATTTGGCTCGCGTTCTTTGGCTTTAGGAGTGGTTTCAGCCACGGCTTTTGTGAGCTTGGCCTTTGTCGCCTGCTTAACCTTCCCGCTTAAATCCTTCTGCCAGCCGAACTTTAACGCCCACTTACGAATAGAAGCTTCCGAGCAGCCGTGCTTTGTAGAAATCGCACGGTTACTCAATAAATCGGCACGGTAATCCGCTTCGATTGCTTCTAGATCGTACTTAGCCATTTTTATTTAATGCCTTCTTGTTAAACCCCATAAGAAAACGCCCCAGATACCGAAGTAACTGAGGCGCAGACTTATGAACTTTCATTCGTTTAAGTTGGTCTGTATTTCTTTGCCGACTCGTAAGTCTGATTAGCTTTCTTCAAGCCCTTGCTTTGTAACTGATTAACGAAGTCTTCCACCGTTTCTGTTAACAAACTGTTAGTAGATAACGAGGCCAACCGGTGCAAGCCAGCAACAACAATTCGCGTTGTAGCTCGCTCAATCACAACCTTCCATTCGATCTTCATAACCAGCGCCAAAAGCGCTTCTTTCACTAGATTGGCGAAGATTCCCGCCACTCCAGCCCCTGAGAACATTCCTAAGATGACATTTACAATTGCACTAATCATTTCACCTCCTTATTAATAAGTGATAGACAGTAATGCGCGGTTTCAATCACACGACGAGTCCAACCAAGGCCGTATGTATTCCAGCTTTTCAGTGCTGCGTAATACATTTGGCGCTCTGCCATAAATCGTGCGATTAAATAGGGTTGGCTTGCTTGTTGGGCTTTCTTCATTGTGATGGGGCCAATGATGCCGTCATCTTTTACGCCCAAGGCTCGCTGCAATAACAATTTGGCTTGGTGGTTTCCGACATTCACAGCGGTATCAAATAGAGCAGTTGCGATGGCACTAGGCAACTCGTCGCAACCGCACTTATCCCAATACTCACGCTTATAAATGTTTCCTGCATCTTCAAGTGTTAATAACTCAATAGCTTTATCCCCAAGCCCGTCACCGTTTGTATCAGCTAGCCCGTCAACCTCTCCGTCTCTGCGGTCAGAGATACCAAACTTTGTTTTACCACCTGGGTCGCGCGGATCATTCACAAAGCCAGCTTCATGGATAATCACTAGCTCAAACGCTTTCTTAAAATCCTGTGATAGCTGGCTCATAGATACTTAACCCCCACAGTTATGACACATGAAACAACAGCAGCAATAATGGTCGCTGCGACAGTCACCACTTTCCAGCCGCCAGAGATATAACCTTTCTGAGTTAATGAAACAGTCTCAACTAATCGCAAACGTGATTCGTGGTCATCAACCTGCTTACCAATTCGCTTTAATCCGTCATCTTGTCGCAAATGACGCTCTTCTGATCGAGCAACAACCACTGTTAATTCAGACACAGACTTCGCCATATTAGTCACCGCTGCTCGCAGTTCCGAGTGCTGGGTACTAGATACCTTGCGCTGTTCCTGCAGCTCTCGTAAAAGAAGCTCATTACCAGTCGTCATATAAATTCCAGAAATAAAAAAGCCGCCTCACGCTAAAAACGTGGGCGGCAATGGAGCTGACTTATGCCAGTCAGATTCGAAATTAGGGGCCAGAAACGCAAAAACCCCGCCGAAGCGAGGTTTTTACAGAGTTTTGGACTATGGAAAAAAGGTTAGTTTTTTATTATCACGGTGTCAAGCATCGAAATTAAATATTAAAGACCTACTCTAAAACAGGCTCGTTACCAATAAGCCTTAAGTCACAATCCTTGTAGAACGAAACCCACTCATCTGGGTATAACTCATCACCAACGGCGCTCATATCATCCTTATATTTATAATCAATAACTTCAACAGAATAAGTTTTAACAATTTTGCTATCCAGTTCAATAACATTATAGACATAAAACTTTATGTTTTCGTCTCTGCTCGAATCATAAACATTGCCTTTAATCGGTTTAAGCTCCATAGCCTCTTCACTAGGCTGTAGGGGAAGTGGCTCATCATCTTCACTGCTAAAAAAATCAATAGTCGGAATATTAAAGGATTTCATCTGATTACGAACTTTATTAACTGTTTGAGCCTTGGTGATACTTTGCTTTTTCTTTAGCTCTTGCTGTTTTTTACGCTTTTGGTCTTTTGTTAACTTAGCCATGATGCTCCTTATCTTTACTCAGTACTGAAAGCTGATCCTGCAGCCGCTCTATCTGCTCGGCCACTTCATGCTGCTTGTCTTCGGGGATTTCTGAGATATCTTGAAATGAAATGCGCTCTAGATCCTTGAGCAATTGCTTTAGTTGTTCCATGCGTTCCTCCTTGAACATACATTTTGAATTATCAGTTTAGCCGCACAGCGTGATAAAGTTCAAGGCTTACTAAAAACATGATTACCAAGGACAGGATAAAGCATTGAAACAGTCGCAAACAAAAGAACTAACAAATCAACTAAGCGCGGCATTTAGCGCTCTTATTCAGCACCTATGGATTAAATACAGACCAAGTAAGAACTCTCTGATTAGTTCGTTTTGGTATCTAATATTTCTTATTGCAAATGGTTCAATCATAGCTGGATTGCTCTTTCTTTTTATTAGATCTGATCCGGATATGGCAAAGCTAATTATCAGCACTCAACAAGATTCAAGTACTTCTAGCTTTTGGGGTATTGTCTCGGCTATTGGCTCTCTTCTTGCCGGACTAGGCACTGTTGGCTTGCTGGCCTTTGGTTGGGTTAAAGGTAGTGAGTGGATCAGGAAACTTAAGGCTTCAAAACGGCTTGATATCATTGTTTTAGAGCTTAATAACCTTTGTTTAACTTCTGAGGCTGTAGCTACATTTATAGGACAAGAGCTTGGTGAGCAAATAAGACACGATTTTGATTCAATTGAAGAAAAAAATCGCCTTTCACAAGAGTCTTTACCAAAAAATCAAATCACAAAAGAAATAATTACATTAACAAATAAGGTTTGGCCTCACATGTCTACCCTTTTAGCTGTTTATAGCTCCAGTAATGAATATGTAGTTGAGTTTACTCAGATAGTAAAAGCTCAAGGAGAGCTAATAAATGAATCAAAATCCATTTTAAAAAAAACTGAATACTCAAACGACGACGTAATTAGTAATGTAATAAATATTCAGCAACAAGCTAAATCGCTGGTTAGCCTAGCCAGATCCCTTCAGTTCTTAATAATTAACAATGAATTTTCAAAAGAATAATACGCAGTGCGCACCTGCGTACTGCGTACAGGAAGTGCGTACTTATTCAAATCCATTGATTCTTAATCAAAGCCAGCTTCTCTAGCGACTCTCTCGCCCATTGATTCAATACACCTGTCATTTGATCAAACACATCTTGCCAGCCGTCACGCTTCCAGTTCGCTGCTGCCACACCAACACGCCAGCTTAGATACTCATTTGTATAGAGTGGTTTCGAGTGTGTCACTGGCTTTCTATCTTCGCCGGCCGTGAATAGATAGGATTGATCTTGGTGAGCGAATGACTTCAAAGCAAGACTTGCAAGAACTGAATGTTTTTCTGTTGCTTCAGCACCTGTCTTTGTTTGCCACTCTTTTACTAAATACAGAATAGCGATTGATAGATTTTTATCTGAATCGGTTGCTAGCTGCATATCCCGAATACAGCCGCGAATGTGTTTAACGATGTGGCCCCATTGCGCTCTTACCTTATCTTTGGGCATTACCATAGCACCGGCTAACGTGATGTCGATGTTCTGCGGCTTACGGCCTTTATCGCGCTCAAACTCATGTTTAAGTACTTGTAGAACAACGATACTCACGCGACTTGTGTAATAGCTATATTCCTGTGGAAACTTCTCTTTTACTTCCTGAGCGAGCGCGTTGGCAATCTCGTTATGATGTTTATATGTTGGCAAAGAGTCTTCGACTTTAGGCGCCCAGCAATACATGCCGAATGCTTGTAAGTGTGCGGGAAGTTTCGCTATCTCTGACTGTACGCGCCCCGCTTTTGCCATGTGCATGACTCGTGAGGAATTATCTGCTGGTCCTCTTGTTTGAGTTTCGTTCATAACGGGTTTCTGTCTTAATAAGTTCGCATTAGATCGATTGATTTCTAATAGCTGATCGTTTGCGCTGCGTGAATAGAATGCGTCGTGCCACATTTGACGGGCTGATAAATACTGCATGTTAGGCCTCCAATATTTCTGTAATTGTTACGACTGTCGAGGCCGCTTTACGTGTTGATTTGTGTTGTCTAATAACGGGGCATTCAATGATACATTTGGGATTGTCGTCCTCGATGACGCCAAGGCCAAGCGGGTTTGTTTTGGTACAGACGACTAACGTATCAAATAAAGGTTTAAGCCCTCCCATTACGCCATCCCAGTCACCTAATGCCGGTGAATAGCGGTCTATCTCGATCTTGCACTGCTTAAAGGGACTTAGGCGCTTGTAACCTTCACTTTCTAGCGCGGCACGTACGCTCCAACAAAGAGCCTTGTGGTATTCTTTTCTATCCCAACGATTCATGCGTAGTAACACATTCAGCAGAATCGACGGCTCAGGCAGAGTAAAAGTAACTTCACGACCGTATTTCATTTGCTCCCCTTAACCACGATAAGACCAGCTTGAATTAAGTGGTTTTGCGTTCGTTCAAGGGCATCAAGAATGTATAAGGCTTGAGTCCCTGCATCGAGCACAGTAGTTCGACCATCTATCGCATCGTGACACCCTGAGCATGCATACACAGCAAAACTATCGTCGCATTTCATAGACATACCTATGTTTTTGCCAACGTGGGCCAATACAGTCGTTTCAGGATTGAAATTGCAATGACCAGGTATGCGTAATGCGCAATCTTGGCCGCGTGCACTTTTGCGTATTGCATCGGATCGTATTTTCAACTCAACAACCTCACTATATTCATGTCGCAATATTCCACGTTCAGGGTCGATCTGTAAAAAAGCCTTACCATTTGACATAAGATCAGCGGCGATTTGATCGAATAACTTATTTTGATCGAATAACTTATCCAGACTCACGCAACTAGCCCCATTTGCTCGTAATACTTCATCACTGGATCACTCCAACGCACTCCACGTTCTGAACCGAATGCATAAATTAACTCGAATAATTCTGAAAACTCGGTTTTGTTCATCGTGCTTGTGTGTGTTGCGAGAACCACAAAGCCGCCATCAATGCCCGGTACCGCTTTTTGCTTTTTCAGTGCAGCGGTAAAAACGTGTTTCCAATCTTCTTGGCTTAGCTTCTCGCCATACCATTCCAACTGAGTAGACACGTCCGTTAGCGTTGCCCACAATCTCGCATTCTGGCCGTTATTGCGTTTCTTGCGTCCAAGCTTGAGGATGACGGGGCCTTTGGCTTCATTAGCCTTGATACCCTTACAAACTAATTCCCAAGCCTGTATCATCTTGGTTCTGAGATCGTCTTCCCCTTTAATCTCAATCGTTATATCTGACTTTGCTGCTTTCATCTTCTCACCGTAGGGCTCATGCAGTGGATGTAATAACCTTTACAGTTTCTATCTTTGATATTGCGCATCGGAGGCTCTAAAAATATTTTCAAATCAGCCCCAAATAGCATCCCTGAATTCTCTATTTCATCCAAAACTCCATGGTATGGATTTCGCGCCCAAAAAAGATCGTCATAAAATTTTTGTGAAAGAAAAATAATTAGTTTGCACCCTCGGTTGTGCTTTCTGGCCTCTACAAAGTCTCTTCGTAAATCATCTAGCAAACCTAGCGAGAGCTGCTTCAATCTTTCAGTTCGTAATAGGTGTTCGTTATGGCTTTCAATTGGTGCGCATTTAGCCAACTCATCAACCTCTTGCTTGCTAAGCCCTTTGAAAATACTGGGGAATACTTGAGTCGTTTTCTTTTCTGTCATATAACTTCACCTGCAATTAAAATCGTAATGTCCGTGGTTTTCAGGACACTACGCCCCTTGCCCTGAGTCCCTATTTTAGTAACAGCGTCCGCCGCTTGAGTTTGAACATTCATCATAAGAACCTCCTCGCTTCACAGCGATGATTGATTAACACAACTTTAAAATTGACCGCCTATACTGCCCAAGGCTTTGGTGCGATGCTGCAATGGAATCACTTGAAACAAACGCTCTTATCACATCTAGTTTGGCAGGCTGATAAACAACATTACCTACCAAATCATCGATAGATATCTCAAAAAAATTACTTAACCCCACCAAAAGACTTAACGATGGATTATTGGCACTTCCCTTTTCGAGTTCATAAACATGCGTCTTTGACACACCAACCGCATCAGCAACAATCTGTAAAGACACTTTTTTAGCTTTTCTCAGCTCAGTTAAACGATCGGATAAAGACATACCCACCTCAATAAAAGCTCGTATCATGAATATCGTTGATTGCATCGCTCACCGCCTGCCGACCGTTTGGGCTGTGCTGAGGTGCTTGAGTAATCGCTAGTTGCTGTTGAACCGGTGGCGCATTGTCGATCAAGTGCTTGCGCACCCATTCCGTGTTCAAGCTCTTCCAATCTCGTTTGATGACAATATTAATAACGTCATTGGGGGAAATACCTAACCCCTTAGAACAAGACAGCACTTCGTCAAAAAACATGGCATGTGATCTGTGGGTATGCGCTGCGCGTTTCGCTTGTCGGTGCTCAATCGCATCGATGATGGACTGCTCTGGGATGACGTCGTGATACTGGATAATCAAAACTGAAAGAACAGAACCCTTAGCCAGTTTCTTTGGTTTACTTTCTTTTATTGGTTCTTTGACTGGTTCTAAAGAGTGACTGGTTCTGGGGTCAGCTCCTGACCGGGTCACGGGGTCAAATCCTGACCGTGTTAGGTCATCATCTGACTGGGTCAAATCCTGACCGTGTTCTAATTTGACCGTGTTAAGACTGTAGTCCACTTCATCTGGCTTGGCTTTTACCTTACCTTTGGAGATAGTAAGAATGTACAGATTGCTAGATTTCCCATCGTTTCTGGCTTCCATCTTTAGGAAACCAAGATCTATTAGGGCCTTTATATGGCTCTTAACTGTACTGCGGCCTATCTCGCATTGGTCAGCAATGTATTGGTAAGAAGGCCAGCACTCACCACTATCATTGGCATTGTCTGCAAGCTTCAATAAAACAAGCTTGCGAAGAGGGTTACCCACCTTCGCAGACATTGCCTGAACCATTAGTTCCATACTCATTGACGAACGCTCTTTTCACTAATACGTGCAGGGTTTAATTTGAAACAAACGTCTCTGATGTTTTTCTCGATCTTGATATACCCCGCTTGCTCAAGGTCTTGAATACACTGGAAAGTCTTTCCAAGATTTAGGCAGCACTGCTTGGCAATATCACCAATGGCCGTGTGGCACGTATCATTTTCGTCGGCCTCATGGGCCATCTGAGCCAACATAAGCTTGTATTTTGGGTTATCAAATTGAGTGCTCATAACAGTTTGAAGAAGTTGCATACTCATAACACCACCGCCTTAGTCACTTGCTGACGATCTAATTTTTTACACGCCCAAAAATGCGCTTTGAATGCCAACGAACATGGCGCCACAAACATAAAAACACCCGCTATTGAGCGGGTTGACTTGAAAAACATCTGTTTAATTTGCATACTAAATTCCTTAGAAATACGGTTTTATTTGCATGCAAAGCCGAAAGAAGCCCAGACCACGAATCTGGGCTTTTTTATTGGCTTCACTTTACTTCCCTAATGCCTCCAGTCCCTCTAATGAAGAATGACAGGTTCTTTTTTACCCATTAATGCTTGGCAGTCTTCAAGCAGATCGAGCAAGAATCTCGGATCGCGAAAAGCTTCTTCCAAGCCATCTTGGATAAGTAGCTCCATGGCTTCCGTTGGTGTTTGATCCGTTGAACTTGCGAACGAATCCAACACCTCCGCAAACTCTTCGCTTACTTGCACTAACAAGAGCTGTGTTTCATTGCTCAAAATATCCCCCTTACGTCCCTTCTAGCTGACGTGGATAGACGTTAAGATCTCGTTCAAATCACTGGGACGTAAGCGTTGAATTTGTCTTTCTGCTAAAGCTCGAAGCACAACATTCTTGGGAACAGGTTCGCCCCCATTAAGTCGTGTTAGCTCGGCTGTAAGCTGCAAGATTTGTCCATGCACTTCCTCAGTGAATCGAGGGCGATAATCATGTACGTGTTGCTGATTTAACGGTTTTGGTGCTGGCATAAGTAGCTCCTGTTTTGGGTTAAGCCGCCTCTGTGGGCGTTTCTTTTTTGAAAATATCTGGGCGCAACTCTTCGCGAGTCACTTCACCATTCGTTTCTCTTTCAATGGTGTTACACATAACTGCACCGGCTGGCTTGCCCCAGGCGATTTGTTTGAGGTAACCAACCGTAGTCTTGGATTTTTTGGCTAACGCCTTTCTCTCTTCTTGGTTGAGAGCTTTAAAATAGTCTACGAATAACATAATAAATTAGCCTTTGGATGCTCAGTTACCTTTTAGGTTATCATTAAAAAACCTTTTGGGGAATTTATCAATAAGATTATCAATGCTTAAATTCAATTATCTAAAAGGTAATAGAGGTTTGAATGACCACCATCAAAGACGTTAGGCGTCAAAACATGCAGACCTTGGCGGAGCGATTCCCTAGCAGAGCTCAATTTTCAGAGCACATTGGAAAAAGCCCAAGCCAGATAAATCAGATCATTGGCAAAACACCACTTAAAGAAGTGGGCCACAAGGTGGCGCGAGAAGTAGAAGAAGTCTTTGGCCTGCCTGAAGGATGGATGGACACAGACCATTCAGTATCTGCGATAAACGAAACCCCCCCTCAATATGACCTTGGACACGTTGACGTATATGAAAGCGATGAGCCGCTTCACCCTAGCGAAATAGAAGTACCATTTTTTACGGAAGTGGAATTATCAGCAGGAAACGGATTTAACAACGTGTCAGAAATAGCAACACACCAGATGAGATTTAACCTCTCAACGCTTTCAAACGCTGGGGTTGCGCCCTCAAAAGCGGCTTGCTGCAAAGTAAGCGGGGACAGCATGGAACCAGTGCTACCAGATGGTTCCACCGTTGGGATAGACACCAATGATACAGGCATAAAAGACGGTAAAATGTACGCAATCAATCATGGCGGAATGCTGCGCGTAAAATTTCTTTATCGCATGCCATTCAATGGTTTGCGCATTAGATCTGCAAATCCAGATTACCAAGACGAAGAAGTAAGCGGGGAAACTGCTAGAGACATACGGATAATTGGGCGGGTCTTCTGGTACTCAGTTGTTTTATAAGAAAAATATATTGTAATTTGCATAGGGAGTGTAAAGACATGAGATTATTTTTAGTCGTATTATCGAGCCTGCTTGTTGCCTCTTGCGGAAGCACTGGCGTTATTAAGATGGATTCTGATAAATACATGGTATCAGTAAAAAGCGCTAAAGTAGGCTTTGTTTCAGCCGCAGAAGAAAAAGCCGACGCCTATCAAGAAGCTAACGAATTTTGTGCTAAACAAAATAAATCAGTAGAGACAAGTAATTTAGAAATGCGCGACTCAGGTCTTATGCAATCGGCTAGTGCAACTCTAGAATTTAAATGCGTTGATCCGCTATAAGTCAAAACAACACAAACACATCACCATAAAAAGCCGCCCACAAGGCGGTTTTTTTTCGCCTGCAACTTAATGATTTTTAAACACTTCTAAAAAAACACCAAAATAATAACCTTTTAGGTATTGACCAATAGTTACCTTTTTTGTAACTATTACCTCATCGAAGCGGCGAACCGCTCCAGCAAAGACCACCGAGTTGCCACGGCAGGCGATAAACCATAGGTGCGAGCTGTGACCGAATCTCTCTGAGTTAGGGATAGGTGTGATGGGCATGTTTAACCATGTTTTTTTCTGAGTACGCATTCCATGAGTGCGCAGCCAGAAAAACCACAGGAGGACAATATGAGCGAAAACAAACCTGTTGCGGTACTGAGTCGCAGAGAAGTCGAGAAGCGCACTACGCTAGCTCGCACAACAATTTATCGCAAAATCAAAGCAAACACTTTCCCCAAACAAATCCAAGTAAGCGATAACCGTGTTGGATGGCCTGAAAGTGAGATCGACCGCTATTTAGCCAACCCAATGGGCTATAGAACACCAGAAGCAACCGCTTAGGAGGTAATCAATGGCATCTGCTGACGCATTATTTTTCATTGGCTTCGCAGTAGGCCTTTGCTTTCTCTTCATCTTCGCTTGGCTGTTCATGATTGTTGGTATGGCCGCAATAGCGATTCACCGCAAACAAAACGTACGAGAAGCGATTCAACCACTTCTTGATGAATTTTAACCTTTACCCCCTTTAGGGACGGATGGACTCGATGAACACAGCAGCACAACAAAACCCGTTTGACCTTTTCGGTGATGCTCACACGCAAACCGAATTGCAGTTATCTCAAGCGCAACCCGAAACGCCTGATTTCGATGATTTTGAAACGCTTTATCTCGAACCTAAGCGTTCAAATATTCAAGGCATTGCTCCTGGCATTTACTACGACCTAAGCAACCGCGACTACCACCGCGATCAAAGCATATCCAAAAGCGGATTGGACTGGATCGACGAAAACCCAAGCCAATTAATTTGGTCACAGAATGCACCAAGGGATAAAGACAAAGAAGCAGCCTTAGACTTTGGTACCGCGATTCACACCCTCCTACTTGAACCCGACAACTTTGATACGCAGTTTGTGATTGGTCCCGACCATGCGCGCAGGTCAAACGCAGAAAAAGAGGCTTGGGCAAAGTTTGAAGCAGAAAACACTGACCGCAATATCATTACGCCTGACGACCTCAGAAAACTCAAGATCATGCGTGAGTCTGTGTTCGCCCACCCCGTTGCACGAATGATTTTCGAAGCGGACGGCTACAACGAAGCGTCGATCTTCTGGCAAGACAAAGAAACCGAGGAAATGTGCCGGATTCGACCAGATAGAGCAATCAACTTCAATGGTCGCCCTATTATCGTCGATGTGAAGAAAGTCGAAGGCCTAGACCGCTTTGAAAAGCACGTTGAAGAGTTTCGCTACTACGTGCAAGACGCTATGTACACAGATGGCTATGAGCGGCACTTTGGCGTAAAGCCTGAGTTCTGGTTTCTCTGCGTTAGCTCGTCAGTTAGTGCAGGAAAATACGAGGTAGAAGTAGTTCAGCTCCCTGATTACTGGAAAGAAGCAGGCTACGAGAAGTACCGCGAAAACTTAGAAACCTACACCCATTGCCGACGCAACGACGATTGGCTACATGTAAGAGAACTAGAGCGCCCACGTTGGGCGAAGTGAGTAAGTTATGAATAATGGAATATATCAAGATCAAAACCGCTACCCCCAAAACACAGCACAGCAAAACCACTCCAACCCCTTCAACCAAGCACCACCCCAACCCCAAAACGAAAGTGCCAACACTGGTTCGATTGCAATTGAACAGCAACGCGCTATCGCTGAAGCTCGCAGCCAAATCCAGCTAGCAAAAATGTTCCCTCGCTCAAACAGCGAAGCATTAAGCGAATTGATTGAAGCCTGCAAAAACTGGGATTTCGCGAAGTCTGCTTTCTACTCGGTGCCTAACCGCGGTAGTGGCCCCTCTATTCGTTTCGCTGAAGAAGTGGCTCGATGTTACGGAAATTTTGAATACGGACACCGCGAGCTGTCACGTAGCAAAGGGAAATCAGAAATTGAGGTCTACGCATGGGACAAGGAGAAAAACAACTACAGCAAGCGGCAAATCACTGTTGAGCATGTTCGCGACACTAGGAACGGTCCTAAGCCACTACGCGACCAAGCGGACATTGATAATCGTATTGCTAATGTCGCCAGCAAACAGATGCGCGGTCGCATCCTAGCTATCGTTCCAAAAACACTGATTGAAACTGGAATAGCCGAATGTCGAAAAACCCTGACGGGCAACAACACTCAGTCAATCAGCTCAAAAATAAGCCAAATGGTTGTTGAGTTTGCCGAATTTGGTGTGCGGCCTGATCAGATAACCAATTACATAGGCCACAGCGTTGACGAATGCAGCGTTGAAGATCTAACCGACCTTTTTGGCGTATTTAATGCCATCAAAGAAGGCGCCAGAGTTAACGAGTACTTTGGCGGTAAAGAAGAAAGCCAACCCAAAAGCACAAGCCTTAAAAGCAGCTTGAAAGCCAATTAAAAAACATCAGGAGCAACCACCATGTCAAATGCAGCCTTACAAACAGAAACTCAAGCACCAATTACCGAGTTGGTTTTACTTTCCTCTACCCCTGCAAAAATCAAATTCAACCTGAAAGAGTTCCGTCAAAACATTCGCAACGAGCTAAAGAAATACGACCTCGTTGTTACCGTTGACACAGTGAAAGACGCCAAAACTTTGGCTGCAAACTTAAATGGGCAAGCAAAATCACTAAAGGATAACTTCAAGGAAGCGGCCGCATTAGTTACCAAACCTGTCGACGACCTTGGTTTAGAGATTGCCGACATCGCAGCTGAGATTCTGGATTCTCGCGAAAAGCTAACAGCTCAGATCAAAAAGTTTGAAGACGAACGCAAGATTGTTGTCCGCAATGCGATTGAAGCAAAACGCCTAGAGCTATGGGACAAGCTCAAAGTGCAAGAAGAGTTCCGCAATGCACCTATTGATAAGCTGGTTAAGCTAACCGCATTAACAGATAAGGACAATCTAACAGCCGCCACCTTGCGGGACCTTCAAGCGCTGATCGATGAAAACCGACGCCTGCAAGACCAGACTGAAAAGCGCCTTTTATTACTAGAAAACCAATCCTACAGAGAAGGCCTGAAAGCACCGCTCACCCGCGAACACGTTGAAAGCTTCCTATTTGACGCTGAAGCCTCTTATGCTGGAAAGCTCGCTCATATGATGACTTCAGAGTTAAAGCGCCAAGCAGCAACCGAAGAAGCGACACGTCGCCAAGTGGCAGAAGAGCAACAACGCACACAGCAAGAGGCCACACCAGACCCCGTACAACAAGCTGAGCCAGTGCCGCAAAGATTCTCACCACCAACACAGCAAGAGCAGCTAGAGGTGCGAATCAAGCAAGCTAAAGAAGCATTACCGTATGCTGAGGGAAATCACAGCGAAGAACAGCGCAAGATTAGCGAAATGGAGCAGCAGCTAAGAGCGATGCAACAACCAGCGCCAGTGCAACACCAAGCCGAACAGTTGGACGTAATATTTACACCAAACGGCTCAATGGAAATGTTAAATCGAGTTGATACATCGAGAGAGGAAGCTTTTCAGGCCGCGCTTTCTGCTAGCGCCAACCAAGGCACCCTAGTTGATGTTTGGACAAAAGAACAAGGGCGCGTTGCTATTGCTGACGGCTCAACAGGTCGCGTTTACGTTTGGAACCAGTTCTAAAACTCCCCCCGCTCTACTCTATCCATTTTAAAGAAGGAATTTAACTATGTTGGTACTTACTCGTAATTCAGGCGAATCACTAATGATTGGCGATAACGCAGAGATCCAAGTCACTGTCTTGGGTGTCAAAGGAAACCAAGTTCGCCTTGGCGTCACCGCCCCTATGCAAATTTCTGTTCACCGCGAAGAAATCTACCGTCGCATTCAAAAACAGCAAGCAGAAGCCCCTAAAGCCGAGTACGAGGCACACCAAGACCACCTTTATCAAGAAGCAGTGAAAATCGTTGTTGAAGCAAGAAAAGCGTCAATTTCCTTTCTACAGCGCCGTCTTAAAATTGGATACAACCGGGCCGCACAACTCATGGAAGAAATGGAAAGAAAAGGCGTTGTCTCAGCCATGGCGCATAACGGGCACCGAGAAGTACTAAAGTAGCAAACAGCCCACCGACACACTGGTGGGCTTTTTTGAGTGGTGTCCACCGGAAGACATCACCCCAAAAAGCCTCTCACTTCAAACCATATCCAAAGGTAAACACCATGAACACTCGCCAACTAGCCAGCGAGGCGGTTAATGCTGCACTTCGTTGCTCAAACTACAAACCAGACAACAAGCGCCTAAAAGACGTTTATGCCGATGCTGTTGAAGCTGAAATAGCGCTTATCTATGCAGCTATAGATAACGGCATGAATCCAGAAGACCACGCTCGCGCTCGTGAAACCCTCAAACAGCTTATGAAAAACGGACGACGTTATTCGTATAGCACAGCCTTGGAGCAAGCAGCATGAAATCACGCCCTATCCTATTCAACGCAGCCATGGTGAAAGCCATTCTTGATGGCCGCAAAACCCAAACGCGTCGACCAGTGAAAAACCAACCGTCCAATGGCTGGGCATTTGAAGACGCAGAAAAAGGTGGAGCATTTTTCCGCATCACATCTAGCCACCCAAAGAAAGGCAAGTGGGGAGCAATGATTCGACGCGGTGTAGGCACCGACTTCCCTGAAGCTGACATCGAAGTTTCACCTTACGGCATGCCAGGCGACCGTCTATGGGTGCGCGAGACGTGGCAGGGTCCGCTAGTAAATCAGGAAGATGAAGGTGCAATCATCGCCAACAAAGAAAGATTTCAAAATCCGAAATACTGCTCTTACGAAGCATCTGGCGACTCATGCGAATTCTACGACATCGAGCTGGAAGAGCTTGTTTATCGATGGAAACCATCAATCCATATGCCTCGTTGGGCTTGCCGTCTTGTTCTGGAAATCACCAACGTACGCCTTGAGCAAGTCCAAGACATCAGCGAAGAAGACGCCAAGAAAGAAGGCACGATCACGGAGCAAATGGCAGCAGATGCAGGCCTAAGCTGGCGCTTTGGTGATCGTCGCCAATTTAAAGATATGTGGGACAAAGTTTATCCGAACTCATGGAAAAACAACGAATGGGTGTGGGTAATTGAATTCAAAATCGTCGAGCTAAAAACAGCCTAACAAGGAGAGTAACCATGCATTTTTTCAACGCGCAACACGGTCAATTAGATTTGCACCTACCACAAGAATTGATCGTCGACAATTTTGCAGGCGGTGGCGGTGCTTCTACAGGTTTAGAAATGGCGTTAGGCCGTCCAGTTGATATCGCCATCAACCATGATGAAATTGCCATTAAAACTCACTCAGAAAACCATCCAGACACAGTGCATTACTGCGAATCTGTATGGGATATCAATCCTGTTGAAGCTTGTAATGGTCGCCCTGTTGCGATTGCGTGGTTTAGCCCTGACTGCAAGCACTTTTCAAAAGCCAAAGGCGGAAAGCCAGTAGAAAAAAATATTCGCGGCCTTGCTTGGGTTGCGGTTCGTTGGGCAGCAACAGTTCGCCCTAAAGTAATCATGCTGGAAAATGTCGAAGAGTTCAAAACGTGGGGACCAGTAAAAGACGGTGAACCGGCTTTAAATCAAAAAGGCGAAAGCCAAAAAGGCAAAACCTTTAAAAACTTCGTCAAAGAGCTGATCAAGTTAGGTTACCAGGTGGAGTGGAAAGAATTAAAAGCGTTTGAGTTTGGCGTACCGACAACCCGCAAGCGCTTCTTTCTAATAGCTCGCTGCGATGGCAATCCGATTTGCTGGCCAACACCAACCCACGGAGATCCTAAATTATTAGAGGTTCAGTCCGGGCTTTTAAAGCCGTGGAGAACCGCAGCGGATATTATCGATTGGTCATTGCCATGCCCTAGTATTTTTGAACGCAAGCGTCCTCTTGCTGAAAACACATTAAAGCGAATTGCTAAAGGCTTGCAACGTTTTGTGATTGAATCTGATAAGCCTTTTATTGTTCCATCATTTATCACTGAGCATGCTAACGCCAGCAATCAACGCAATATGCCGATAGACGAGCCGCTGCGCACAATTTGCGCACAAGTAAAAGGCGGTCATTTTGGGCTGGTTACTGCATTTCTAGTCAAATACTACGGCATGAAATCACCAAACGAAGTGCGCGGCCATCTTCCAAATGAGCCTGTACACACGCTCACGACAGAAAACAGATATGGAATAGTAACAAGCCATCTAATCAAGCTACGCAACAACAATTACGGCTCACCTGTCACCGATCCAGTGCCAACCATCACCGCTGGCGGCAATCACATAGGCGAGGTTCGCGCCTTCCTAGTGAAGTACTACGGAACGGGCGAAGGCTGCGCCATCGATGAGCCATTGCACACAGTAACAACAAAAGACCGATTTGGGCTTGTCACTATTCACGGAGAAGATTACCAGATTGTTGATATCGGCATGCGCATGCTGTCACCACGCGAGCTTTACCGCGGTCAAGGCTTCCCAGATTCGTACATCATCGACCAAATAAGCGACGACACTAAGCTTTCGAAAGCGGCTCAAGTGCGTATGTGCGGCAACTCAGTCTGTCCACCGCTCGCCGCTGCGCTGATCAAAGCCAACACGCGCACCACGCAAATCGCCAAACGCGCGAAAGTCGCATAAGGAGCCAGCATGAGCACCAAAGAGCAATTAGGCAGGCTATGCCGCGAAGCCTATCACAAGGGCTCACCTCTCAGCATAGAAGAGATTGTTTCTTTAGCAGACAATCTCTATCAGGCAGAGATAGCAGAAAACGCAGCAAAGCTTGCTGATATAAAAGACTCACTGTACGGGAAAGGTTTACAGGTCGCCAATTGGCACCTAAATGGCGAACTCGAACCTTTAGATAATTTCTTTAAAGAAAATGAATGGTGATTTATGAGAACCGCAAAGATAAAGAAAGGAACGGTGGTTGTTACTAGGGTAGACACTTTAATTGTTGATTTCCATAAAGCTGACTATTGCCGATTTACAAAGAACTTAAATGCATCAGCTAGATTGATATTAAATGATTACAACCGTTGCTTTATTTGTGACTGGCCATTTCAAATAGGCACAGATGAAACAGGAGAGGTGATGAATTTGGTTTGTTTTAAAGGCCAAGTCAATAAGCTTCTATGTACCGATTGCTATAAGAAGCTTATAGGTGGTTTATGAGCACATCTAAACAAGTCGACATACCTCAAAAGCAATACTGGCGCACTTGGAACCCAACTCCCCTAACACCGTCTTTATTTTTGAATAGGCCTGATGTTCCAGCGCATCATGCTGTTTTGCTTAGAAATGGTGTAGTTCTTCGCTCAGTATCGACAGACCACTGGCATGATGGCTTTTGCAACCATGACACAGTGGTTGCCGCATACTGCTATAAAAACTAACAAGAGAAGATAATGCCTAATCATTCCGTAAAAAACGCAAACGAAGGCGATATCCTTTACGAAGTAATCAACCTACATCATATTCGAGAAATGACATTTAATCCTAGAAGGAAAGCCGATATGAGAAGTTTAAAGGCTGGACGCTTATTTAAGCGTCGTATCTATGCCGAGCAACTTTGCCATTCTATGCTTGATAGAAATAGGCGCGAATACGACGAACTATGTCGTCGCATTGATGCGTCAATAGCTCCCTAAATTGAAGATACGCATACCAAAAAATAATCCAGCACCCTGCTATTAAAAACTAACCCCCAACTTCCCTTTCATCAATACCCCCACCACTCGCAGCAAGCCGCAAATCATCAAGGTAATCAGCCCAGTGCTGAAGCATCTTTTCGCGCTTATCTAAGTGCTTGGTTCGATTGTATGCTCGCCCATTCTCGTCTTTTACTCTATGTGCTAGCTGGTGCTCGATGAGGTGTTGTGGATATTCCAACACTTCATCGAGTATCGTTCTGGCCGTCGCCCGAAATCCATGTGGCGTCTGATCATCGTTCTCATACCCCATCGTTCTCAAAGCTACCCTTGTACCATTTTCTGATAAAGGCCGACTTCCGCCACGAGCACTAGGAAAGACATACTTGCCTCGCCCAGTGATAGCGTAAAGCTCTGTAAGTATTTCAATACTTTGAGTGCTTAGCGGAATAATGTGGTCATAGTGCTTCTTAGCAGATACCAGCTCTATTCTTTTTTTCTTCCAATCTACTTGCGACCATTCTAAGTGCCTTAGCTCCACTTGGCGACAAAGCCAAAGCGCTGTGCATTTAAGAGCAGCAACAACGACAGGTGTGCCAGCATATCGATAAATCGCCAGCATTAAGCGCCCCAGCTCTTCAGGTTCTGTAATTGCCGAAAAATGTTGGGTTTGGTGCGGCCGTAAAGCACCTCTTAAATCACCAGCAGGATTATAAGATGCGCGGCTAGTAACAATGGCATATCTAAAAATAGAGCCAATCTGCCAGCGTAACCGGTGAGCGGTATCAATCGTCCCTCTGTCCTCAACCTTTCTTAGCATGGACAAAATCTCTTGAGCGGTAATCTCTGATATAGGTCGACGACCAATGAAGGGGAAAACATTGCGCTCTAACCCCCGTCTGATCTTTTCAAGATACCCCTCTGACCTGTCACTCATTGGAACTGTTAACCATTCACGAGCAATAGACTCAAAGCTGTTTTCTCGGCTAACGCCCTGTAAGACCTTCTGAACCTGCTTATCTGCGCTAGGATCAACACCTTCCTTTAACTGCTTTCTGGCGTTTTCTCGCTCTTCTCTTGCCTCTTTGAGTGATATTTCTGGATAAACACCAATAGACAATGTTTTTTCTTTACCAGAAATTCGGTATTTCAACCGCCAATATTTAGACCCGTTGGGGTTAATGAGCAGATAAAGTCCCTTCTCATCAAATAATTTATATTGTTTTTCGCGCAATTCAGCCGATTTAATGGCCCTGTCGGTTAGTGGCATAAGTCAATTTATCGCATCATTTGGTACCCCCATTGGGGGTATCAATCCATGAAAAACCCGATATACCCCCGAATATACCCCTCTTTGTTGGGGGTTTAGGTGGGACTGTATGGGACTGTATGGGAAAGATAGTAAATTCGAAAGCTTGAAAACTCAAGGCTTTCGGGACTATATGGGAACGTATGGGACGTGAATTTGGTGGAGCCTAGCGGGATCGAACCGCTGACCTGTTCGCTGCCAGCGAACCGCTCTCCCAGCTGAGCTAAGGCCCCAAAAACTGGCAAGAATTCTATGAGCGCTTCCCTAGCGTGTCAACCTTTTTGAAACCAAGACCGTATTTTTTAAGTAACTAAAACAACAAAATCTAACACTTTGAATATTGTTTTGATAAATGTAAGCATGTTCTGATAGAAGCCTGCTTTGTTTTTATAGAAAAGCCTTAATAACATGAGAAAAGTTCAATGATTGAATTTCCAACGGTATTAGATGATCTGATGATGGCTCAACAGCCCATACTCAAAAAATCAAAAGACATTTTTGGTTATGAGCTTCTATTTCGTGGACAAGACGCCCTAAATGCTAGTTTTTCTGATGGCGAGGCTGCCACTAGCCAAGTATTGGTGAATTTATGCATCGGGATTACCAAATTAGAATCCCAATTAAGAAAGCCTTTTTTTATTAACATGACAACAGAGCTTATGTTGTCTGATGCGTTCTTCCCGATCGATCCTGATACTGTTTATATCGAAATTCTCGAAAGCCAAAAGCTGACACCTGAATTTTTTGAAGCACTAAAGAAGTGGCGTTCTGCTGGCTACCGATTCGCATTAGACGACTATCAGTTTGATGCTGCTTATCAAGCACTCTTGCCTTGGGTTTCGATTGTCAAAGTCGACGTGTTAGCCACACCACCCGATCAATATGCTTCACAAATAGCCAAACTAAAAGCCCGTGGTTTGATTTTACTTGCCGAGAAGGTAGAAGATCTAGCCATGTTTGAACTTTGTAAAAAGCTCGGCTTTGACTTATTCCAAGGCTATTTTCTACAACGTCCCGAGCTTATTAAAGGTAAAAAAATAGACTCTGCAACCCATGGCGCCATCGAGCTTGTGAATGCACTACAAAATAAAGACATCTCTATTGATGCCATCACAGAATTGGTCACCAAAAATCCCAAATTATCCTATCAACTACTGAGAATTCTCAATAGTCCTGTCTGCGGTGTCGCCAAAACCGTTACCTCAATAAAAGAAGCGGTGATATTCCTAGGCTTAGTGCAATTAAAAAAATGGGCCCTATTAATCACCCTAACATCGTCCACTAAACAACCCAGCTCTTTGTTAAAAGTCTTATTAACGCGTGGCCGCTGTTGCCAACTTCTGGCCGAGAACCAAAAATCCTCTCTTGCCGATTCGGCTTTTATGGTCGGATTAATGTCTGGGATAGACGCGGTGTTCAACGTCGAAAAATCCGTGGTGTTAGAGCAAATTGCGTTAGATAAAAATGCTTTAAACGCCATCATGAAACAAACTGGAGAACTCGGATCTTATCTGACTCAAACATTAAATTGTGAAGAACAAAAGTGGGACAGTATTCAAGCAATGAGCCCAGCACAAAGAACAGTATTAAATAGAGCCTTTTTAGACGCTATGCTGTGGTCAGAGGAAGTGATGCTGTCAATCAATTGAAGCTTTGGTACAGCGACTACGCTCGCCAATTTTTGCGAAAACTAAAATAAATCCTTTTTTTTTCGTTAAACGATTGACAGTTATAGAAAAAAATATAGAATGCGTTTCACCTTTTTCAAGGCCAGTGTGGTGGAATTGGTAGACACGACGGATTCAAAATCCGTTGCCTTCGGGTGTGGCGGTTCGAGTCCGCCTACTGGTACCAACATAAAAAAAGCGCTTACTTCGGTAAGCGCTTTTTTTTGCTCTCGACGATCACATCAGTATAAAACAAATCAATAACAATCAGTAATCAGCGTCAAATCCATGGGTCACGTAATCAGGCAAGTCTTCTTCTTTAGGTATCGGTGTCGACTTCCCATGCTCATCAATCGCCACAAACTTAAACATTCCCTCAGTCACTTTTTCACGATGACCAATACGACCACGACGCACCCAAGCTTCCACTAAAATGTTCATCGAGGTACGGCCAACCGACTCCACTCTGGTATACACTCCTAATATATCTCCCACCTTAACTGGGCGAATAAAGCTCATGCCATCCAAAGCAACGGTCACTACACGAGATTGAGCACGCTGTCCGGCACAAATACCCGCGGCGATATCCATCTGAGATACCACCCAACCACCAAAAATATCGCCTGCAGGGTTCGTATCTGACGGCATTGCAACCGTTCTAGTCGTAAGACGACCTTTTGCCTTTTCTTCAAACTCTGCCATAACGCTCTCTCAATCGGTTTATCTATTATTGTTACATGTTTTTTATAGTTTTTTTGTCGACTAATTCACTTCAAACCGACAAAAAAATAATAACACAAGCGGCACAATATTCACCGGAGTAAGTTAAATACCAACTCGACTAAACTACTCAGACTCGTAAAAAATAGCCGTGCCTTTGGCTTCTGCCGTTGGAAACGAGAAGCTCGAGCCAATTGACGTTCCTACTCCACCGCTGCTACTCGCACTAATACCAATCCCAGTTCCCAAACGTCGAAAAGATAACTGAGTAACATCATCTAAAATCACACCATTTGCGCCTATTTCTGCCGCTTGCTCTTTCAACTCTTGAGTAGCCTTTTCTCTTCTTGAATCTTCTGTAAAACCGTTGTCGCTTGACGCTCGAACGGTACCAATGACCCTGTAATCAAACTCTGGCGCCTTTTCAAACACTGTCACCTGATCAGGATCAAGCTCTGGCATCTGCTGACCAGTAACTACATGCGAGCCCGAGGCACAGCCAAACAACAACACAGGTAATGCGAGTACAAATAGATATTTAATAGTATTCATTATTGTAAGACCTCATCTTCGACGACCAAATCATAGTAGTGTTGCATAAACACTACGAAAGCAGATTGATAAAAGTGTGGACTTTTATCATAGCGGTAAAACAAACAAAGTAACCTGCAAACTACTAGACTAATATTTACTATGATTAAGAAAAAACACAACCCGCATTAAAAAGAAATAAGAGGTACAAATGAGCGAACTGCTAGAAAAAGACATCTTCTGCCCCTACTGCGGCGAAAGCATCGAAGTGGTCATAGAAGTGCTGGATGAAAGCCAAGAATACATAGAAGATTGCCAAGTCTGCTGCCGCCCTATTGTCTTTAACATAGACACCGCTTTCGACGGCTCCACCTCTGTTTCCGTACACTCTGAAAATGAGACGTATTGATTGGAAGAAATTAAAAGCTTCCGCGCTTATAGATGACTCATATGTTAGGCCTTTTTTGATAAGATTATCATAACCAGAACTTAGCGCTGTGCTGGTTAGTGATTTTAGTCTTAATGACTTGGAAGAGTTTTAGTCATCATAGGTTTGAGCTAATACAAACGCTAAACTCATGACCAGCTCAGCTTGAATCGATTGACAAATAGTTTGATCGCTTCATCACCCATTAGCCCCACTACACCAGACATAAAGTACGTCATTGCTGACGACATATTCATCGACGTGCATAGAAAGAACATCTGCATGCCCAAGAAACCGCCAGTAAAAACCGCGATAAGCATATCAATTAATGAGAATTTTTTAGAATTTTGTTGAAAGTCACGAAGATATTTCACAGCCCCACCTAACACACCGACCATTACGAATGCCGCTGTTTGTAGGAGCTCATCCGGTAGGAATTTCATAAGGTGCGTCCAGTCCAGAAACGAAAAAGCCCCGCAAAATGCGAGGCCCAGAAATGACAAAGCCCCGCACTTGGCGAGGCTTGATATGTTGTGTTGCCGTCAGATACAAAACTAACAGCATGGAGATAATTTAGCGCCTAATTCCCGACCTTGCAAGCCTTGCGCGCGCAAAAACAAAATGTCGTTCTCTTCTTATGAAAGCGACATTTTACACCTAAACCCTTATAGATATTGGGCTAAAGCAAAGCGCCTTAACAACGCAATGGCGGCATGTTGGCGGCAAATCACAGGTGTTTTTTGATGAATATGTTTTGTTCATGCACAAAAAAACCACCCGAAGGTGGTTTAGAAGTTTGCAAAGTCACTTACAGGCTATCATTCCCAGTGCGCTGTACTAGACTTATTCGCGTAGCCATCTTTATTAATGCCCGGCGCAATACATTTCACTAAATCTTTTCCAACTGGAAGCGGAGACCCAATACTGTAAGGTTTACCTTCGTAGGTGCAAAATGACATTTTATCAAACTGTCCAATATTAGACTGATCAGGAGTATCAGCTAACACACTAAAAGAAGACAGCGCTGCAATGACTAGCAAGAGTTTTTTTGACATAAACAATCCTTTTTCAACTCATTAAAATGTATAGTTATTCATACAGTAACTGTATATATAGCCAGCACAATATTCTTCAAGTCTAAATATTAATTTTTATTTCAACCCTCTACAAAGTGCCGACCAATGGCACTTTCACGCGTTCGGTGGTTTGTCGTTTCCGATTTTTCGACCAGAAATGAGGCGGAATGCCCCCCAGACCTCTTTCACCAACATGGCACTTTTAGCCGTTCAAAGGTATATTAGCTGGCTTTACTCTTGATAAATTGGGACGAGGAATGCGGAGAAAGATTGACGAGGTAGCTAAATGGAGACCGTTTATCGATGCAAACGGCCAAGAATACGATCTTAGCCACCTAGACGCTCATGAAGCGACTTACTCCGATATCAGAAACGGGAAAAAAGAAACCTACACTTTCATTGTCTCCTACTCATTCCATTGCTTCGCAAAAGACTACCCTCATCAAACAGAAGCGGAAAAAGCGGATCTGATGTACCACACACTAAAAGAAAGCAGACCGTTTTGCTTTGAAAGATATGAACTCTCAAAAAAGTATTTGAGACAAATTGTTGATGCCTTTGGAGACAAGAAAACCCGCATAGGACACGCAGGTTATGGAAGCTATGCCTCTGTCACCATCAACACAGTGGAAGAAGGACAAATAATCTATTTCGTGCCCTTTAAAATGTATCGAGAGAAAAAGTTAATGAGGATACACATTACCAGTGCTTATCCTGAGGACGTGATGCCCAAGCTGGATAAGGTGAATTTTTTCAACATTGCGAAGAATCTTAGGCTAGGAAAGCCTCTTCCCAAACCCCAGAAATAACAAAACCCGCCTAAAAGCGGGTTCCGTCGAGCATTGATTCAAATTTTGAGCCTTTGCCCGATATTCAGAAAGCCTTTACCGGGTTGCCCTCGACCTTTTACGGTAGCCGGATGTGTGATGTTACTCACTCTGCTGCATCCATATATGACATCTCTGTCAATATCTGTAGTTTATACATGTAAACTTGATTTATCAACTACCTTCTCCGAAGTGTCGGGCTGTGGCCTTTTGATACGTTCGATGGTTTGGTCGACCAATGCGGGGTTGGCTTGTCGATTTCCGATTTTACGACCAAAAATGAGGCGGGATCTGAGAGGGTCAAAGAGAGTTTTTCATCTGACCCTAAATATTATTGGAACATCAACTTCATTTGCTTCATCTATAATTTGAAGTTTCTTATATGATCCAACCAAAATTTCACAACGGCGAATAGTTTTAATGAACTTAGCGTAGGCTTTAGTTGTCATACAGAGTCTTTGTCCGCTTGTTTAGGGAAGAGTTGATTTAGGAAGTCAGAACATATTGCGACACTATTCAGAAAATCCCATACCAGCATATTGGAACCATGGGCTTTTAAATTTCTCATTTGTGGGATGACATCAATCATATCGGTACACCATTTATTGCCAGGCTCATTGGTATCGAGATGCCTAAAACCTGCATCACATATCCAGCCTTTTTTAACTGCAATTTCCAGTAGCTTCCTTAGACCTAAGTGTTTTTGCGTATCGGCTTTTACGCGCAGCGCGTGCTCAATGACGGTGTAGGTTTTGAGGTGAACTTCTGGTGCGAGCGCGTAAAAGTAGTAGGTGTACAACGCCATGTTTTTAGCGATGTTGAACTGGCTTTTCAGCTCGTCGGGGACTTCTTCGTTTAGAGTTTCTTTGGATAGATTCTCGTGCAATAACGCTAAGTCGAGGCTTAAGCCGGTAATGCTCGACATCAGCAAATGCTTTCTATCTATTTGGGTAAGCTCTTCGATGCTTTTGAACTTTTCCATGTTCGATCCTTTGAGGTGCTACTTGGCGCCCCATTGGTAGCGCATCTTTACAGATACTTTAATATTTTTTACGGATTCTTGCTAGTTGTAGAGAATGATTAACAATCTACGCTGATCAACGTGATAGCGTAGCCATTTTTTTGGAAGTAGGTCTGCTCATAGATTTTTCCATCAAAGTCATCGGGTAAAGACTTAAACCAGCTATCATTGGTTAGTTGTTTCTCAGTGACAAGTTCTTCCGGAAATTCTGTAAAAGAGCTGAAGATGCTTTCTTCAGGCAGTGGCTCTTCTTTCCAAAAACTAAATTCGCCAGGTAGAGCATCCCAATTAGCCCAGATATAACTACATTGTCCAAAATTATAGCTGTGCACGACAGCAAGTGCTTTTTCAGGCAGGCTTTTGACACAATTATTTGCAAGAGGAGCGACACTAAACTCAGTTAGTTCAGACAGTTCTTTGATGAATTGCAGTGTTATTTCTTTACCTTCTATTGCTTTCATAAACAAATGCTTTGGTAGCAACAGTTCATTAGCAAAGTCGTTGGCTTCTCTTTCTCTCTCCGGAGTCGATGCATTTTTACCAACAGATCCCGCTTCTAAGTCTGCGTGAGCTAGGTGGTTTCGATGGTGAGGGAAAAGAAAATGCGCGAGCTCATGGGCGATAGTAAAACGCTTACGATAGGGAGCATCTGGGAAATCTTTATAAAATATAAAGCCACGCTCCTTGTTTTCATCAATTAGAAAACCCGGAGGGAATTTTGCAGATGGCTCTTCTTCAACGTCTGGAAGAGTCGCAATATCTACTATTGCTTCTATTCCACAGGATTTCGCTATTTTGTGAAGAGGAATCGGAAATGATAGTTTTGGAAGCTGCCTGAAGAGCTCTTTTATAAGTTCTTCAGGTGTATAGCAGTCGGCCCACTCCATCGGATCAAGCTTGTACATTCATTTCCTTATTTTGTTTGTTGTTTCCCCTGCTTGATTAGAGCCATTGCCATGTTTACGGCTTGTTTAATCGTCGCCTTGTCTGAATCGGTGAGATCTGAAGTATCAAACTCACGAAACATCAAACTCAGTTCATTTTGTTCATCTTTGCTTTCTAAGCCAACAAGGGAGTCCAGTGTTACGCTGTAGTATATGCTAAGTTCCTTTAGCAATTCTAGTGAGGGGTTCTTTGTTTTCCCCTTCTCTAGCTCCCATATATGAGGCTTAGATACACCAACAGCATCAGCAACAGCCTGAAGTGAGGCTTTTTTGCCTACCCGTAATTCTGTTAGTCGTTCAGCTAATGTCATTTTACACCTCCATGGTTTAATTGGTCGCGGATATTACTACAACACTTTTCGTATGTATATAGCAAACATATTTGTATGTCTATACATAACATACTAGAACACACTGTTAGATAAATCTAACAAATTCGTACATTTTTAGTTGACGTTATTCAATATTGATCATATCATCTATGTTAGATGAGAAATCATCTATTCGTTAAACTAAATCTAACAAAATAGGAGGTAGCATGGCTACTAACGGAAAATCAGGCGACAACCGACGACATGGAGCAGTAAAACAACGCTCCCAAACTCAAACCCCAAGTGGGCATTGGGTTAAAAGAGACGCAGAAACAGGACAGTTCATGGATGTGAAGACGTCAGATAAAACACCATTCAAAGGAGTGAGAAAGGAAAAAAAATAGGCTTTCATCACTACAATGAAAGCCTATTTTTCTATTTGAGTTGAAAAGTAAGAATCGCCAAATTTTTACTTTCAGGCATATACCGGAGGTCTCTCCTGCAGGCAATGCGATATATCTAACAATATTGATCATAGCCGTAGTCAACTCATAATTCAATAGAGATCCCTCCTCTTCCTTTTTTAGTGGAGGTATTGATCATGAAAACGGTAAAAGACGTTCATGTTTCAGCTTACGCTAGGTTCAAGAATGGTCAATGGGAACATGTAATCTCTCATTGGCGCTCTTCTCCTAGATAAATACAAAGGGCATAGAGCAATCTATGCCCTTTTTTTCATCTCACTAATCCAACATCAAGGCTATGTCACCCATATCTGGTGCGTAGTAAACCCGCTGCAAGATTCTTAGATCAGTATGGCCTGATATCTTGGCTAGGTTAAGTACGTCCACTTTGGTGGCTAGTCGCGTGAGAGCTTCCCGTCTCAGGTCATGAAAGTGCAGATCGTCTATTAGACACTTGTTGCGTATCTTTCTGAAATTCACATCAAGCGAATCTGATTTCAGGTTAAAGGCTTTTAACCTGCAGTCATCTAAGGTTTTAAGCTTTTCCAATACTTTCACCGCTGTGGTGGATAGCGGCACGGTACGAGGGTTACCGTTCTTTGTTTTGGGTAGATGAACGGTTCGTCTTTCTAAATTAACGTCTTCCCATGTTATGCCGCAAATTTCACCGGCACGCATGGCGGTTTCTATGGCAAAGACGATGGCCGCGCCGATACGTTCGCTCTTGGATTCTGGCGGTATGTCTATGTCGTATTGTGTGGCGATCATCAGCTGTTCAAATTCACCAGGCAACAGCCGTCTTGTCCTTGCTTCTGGTTCTTTGGGACGCTTCACCCTTGTCATTGGGTTTTCTTTCAACCAGCCCCATTCCTTCGAACACTGACTGCAAATAGAAGACAACACGGTCCATTCACGAAGCACAGTACCAACAGCTACTTTTTGTAGGCGTCTGTCTCGCCATTCGGCAAAATGTTTTGATTGGATATCTTGGAGGGATATAAAACAAAGTGGGTCTGCTGGTTCATCGGCGCTTTTACCTAACCAACGCTCAATTCTTCGGATTTCGAATTTTTGACCACGCTTGGTCACACTGACCGTATCACGGTAGCGTTCTAGCGCTTCACTAAAGGGACGATCTGGAATATCAGAGGAAGTACTTTCTTTTGCTTCGCGTTCTAAATCAGACGCCCACGCTTGTGCGTCGCGCTTTGTAGAGAAGCCACGCTTCGTCTTACGCTTACCTTTCACGCTCACTTGAGCGCGCCATGATCCATCATCGGTTTTAAAAATAGACGCCACTGAATATTCTCCGGTGCAATGTGCGGTGCAGTTTCGGTGCAGAATTTCAGAAAAGATAGCATATAAGCGGAAAAGCTTACAATTTGAAGCAACACTAAGAAAATGCTGGAGAGTATATATTTAAAGGGATTGAGCAAGATAAGAAAGTGCAGGCATAAAAAAAGGCACCATAAATGGTGCCCGGGACCGGAATCGAACCGGTACGATATTTCTATCGCAAGATTTTAAGTCTTGTGTGTCTACCAATTTCACCACCCGGGCATATCTGATTTTGGAGGCCGGAGTCGGAATCGAACCGGCGTTCACGGAGTTGCAGTCCGCTGCATGACCACTCTGCCATCCGGCCTCTATCAGAAGATCTTTTAATGGAGCGGGAAACGAGGCTCGAACTCGCGACCCCAACCTTGGCAAGGTTGTGCTCTACCACTGAGCTATTCCCGCGTCTCAAAAGACGGTGCCTATTCTATGTATTTGAGCTTTCACGTCAAGGAAAAAATCCAAATAAATAGCTAACTTAGGCACTTTTTTTCATTCTGTTTAGTTTTTGTTCGAATCTTTGGCCATTAA
The DNA here is from genome assembly GCF_018336975.1 of Marinomonas sp. CT5. Taxonomy (NCBI): domain Bacteria; kingdom Pseudomonadati; phylum Pseudomonadota; class Gammaproteobacteria; order Oceanospirillales; family Oceanospirillaceae; genus Marinomonas; species Marinomonas sp. CT5. Next base: position 3,176,739 of record NZ_CP025572.1, read on the forward strand.
CTCCGGCCAAGCTGCTTTTAAATAAATATACATAGACCAAAGAGTTAATAGTGCCGCCGCAATGAGTACTATTTCTCCCAGGTGAGCAATCATGGTGTCTGGTCGACTGCCTAACAAGATGAAAATTGCCAACATCTGCATCGTGGTTTTCAGTTTACCAATATAAGAAACCGCTACGCTGGCGCGCTTGCCCATTTCGGCCATCCACTCACGCAATGCCGAAATAACGATTTCACGACCGACAATAACGGCACTGGCTAAGGTCAATAATGGATTTGAGTAGCTGGCTACCAACAACACTAAAGCAATAGACACCATGAGCTTGTCTGCCACCGGATCAAAAAAAGCCCCAAAGGCTGTGGTTTGATTCAGTTTTCTTGCCAAATAACCATCTAGCCAATCAGTGATAGCGGCCAAAGCAAAAATAATTGCGCACGTGTAATAACGCCCTTCCCACGGTAAATAGTAAACAATCACTAAAATTGGAATCATGAAGATCCGCACGGAAGTCAGTATATTCGGTATGTTCATTATATTCCCAATTCTTAAGCTAAATGCGTCCACACTTAGCCAAACTTAACTTTTATGAAGATGCAGATAAATTTCTTCTGCCTTTTTCGCACTAATGCCTTTTACCTTAGAAATGTCTTCCTGACTTGCTGAGAGCAGCTCTTGATAGCCACCAAAGGCGGTTAGCAGCTCTTTGCGTCGATTAGGTCCAATACCTGGAATATTTTCCAATACCGAATGACGACGCTTCTTATCTCTTCTACGACGGTGACTCTTTACCGCAAACCTATGGGCTTCATCCCGAATATGCTGAATAAGATGCAAAGCCGCCGAATCCGGCGGAAGAACGACTTCATCTTCTTTGGAGCCGATATATAAAGTTTCAAGCCCCGGCTTACGCGTATCGCCTTTTGCGACACCCAATAAGAAGATATTGACCAAGCCCAAATCCTTTAATACCGCTTCCGCTTGGGTTAATTGTCCTTTACCGCCATCAATCAGCAAAACGTCAGGGGCTTCTAGTTCGCCACTTTTCACGCGCTTATAACGTCGCGTGAGCGCTTGCTTCATGGCGCCATAATCATCCCCCGGTTCAACACCTTCGATGTTGAATGAACGATAGCGCTTTTTATCTGGCCCATCGGCACCAAACACCACACAAGAAGCAACCGTTGCTTCACCGCTGGAGTGACTGATATCAAAACACTCCATATGCGTTGGCGGCTCAGAGAAGCCTAACAATTTTTGCAAGGCGGTTATACGGCTAAAGTGATTACGTTTATCAGATAATCGCGCTTGTAGACCTTGTTCAGCGTTGAGTTTGGCGAGCTCCAACCAGCGAGCACGCTGCCCTCTTACATTACTGAGTACTTCAATTTTCTTCTGGGTGGTTTCAAAAACACCTTCCACCAGCGCTTCACTGTCTTCTAACTCATGGCTAATGATAAGCGTCTTAGGTAACTCTTGAATACCACCAAGGTAAAATTGAGCGATAAAAGACGATAATAATTCACCTTCTGTGATCTCGATGGGCATTTTGGGATAGTGACTTTTGCTACCAACCACTTTGCCTTTTCGCACCATCATCACATGAACACATAAGCCACCAGGCTGGATAATGGAGGCAATCACATCAGCCTCTCCAGTTTGTCCATAAACATGCTGTTGTTCTTGGATGTGCTTGAGTTGAATAATTTGATCACGCAATTCGGCCGCACGTTCGAATTCCATATCAGCGGCAGCAGAACTCATTTGTGAGGTGATTTCAGCTGTGAGCTCTTGGTCTTTTCCTTGTAAGAACATGCGGGCATGACGAACATCCAGATCGTACTCCTCGTCACTGATTAAATTCACACAAGGGCCAGAACAGCGTTTAATTTGATATTGCAGACATGGACGAGAGCGATTTGAATAGGTGCTGTCTTCGCATTGACGCACTTTGAACACCTTCTGCATGGTATTCAAACTTTCTTTTACCGCGCTGCCACTTGGGAAAGGACCAAACAAAGTCCCTTTATCCGTTTTATCGCCACGGCGGAATAACAAAGCTGGGTGATGATGATTGGATAATAAAATGTATGGGTAAGATTTATCGTCTCGTAATAAAATATTAAATGGCGGACGATGCTGCTTAATCAGCGTTTGTTCTAGAAGCAATGCTTCTGTTTCGCTCTTGGTGACAGCAATTTCAATGGAGTGTATACGACTCACCAAGGCCATGGTTTTAGTCGTTAATCCTGTAACACGAAAATAACTCGCGACACGATTCTTTAAGTTTTTGGCTTTTCCGACATAGAGCAATTCACCTTTTTCATCGTACATGCGATAAACGCCCGGACGTGTGGTTAAATTGCTAACAAAATGCTTTGGATCAAATTCTGAATGGCTCAAACAAACCTCGTTTTTCGCCTAGCCCATACCAAGCACATTATAACGTACTGCTAAATGAATCAATTCAACATCGCTTTCAATGCTCAACTTTGTAAAAATACGAGTACGATAAGTACTAACCGTTTTAGGGCTAACGTTTAGATGCTCCGCAATTTCACTGGATTTTTTACAATCTACGATCATTTGGGCGACTTGTAACTCTCTATCTGATAACTGTCCCAATGGCGAACCTTGTCCATCTATAGAAAATTTAGACAGTGCCATTTTCTGAGCGATACTCTTAGATATATAGTGCTCGCCTTTCGATACCTGCTGGATGGCTTCTAATAGTTCTGACGTATTGGTTCCTTTAGTCAGATAACCCGATGCCCCCACTTCTAATAATTTAACTGGATATAAATTGTCATCCAATGCAGACAAAGCAATAATCTTGGTTTTCGGTAGAATACGTTTTATTTCTTTCGTTGCACCTAATCCGCCAATTCCCGGCATATGCACATCCATCAAAACGATATCTGGCAATAACGTTTTAGAATGAGTAATGGCCTCTTCGCCAGAATGAACAACACCAACCACCTCAACACCTTTTACATCCTGTAATACACGACTAATACCTTGGCTAACCACATCATGGTCGTCAACAATCAGTACTTTCAACATAACAACCTCACCAAACTTCTCTACGTCTCGTGTTGATTTCACCTTACCTAGAATGAAAGCGTGTCAATAGCTTCCTGCTGAAATAAAATCATTTTATAAAAAACAAACGCAACAAGCACTTTTTAATCTGGAAGCTTTTCTTTATACCCCATATCAAATAACTTTTGCTGACTAATTTCACGATAACGAGCTCGCACGCCTGATCCGTGAGTTTTTTGCGTGTAATAAAGCAAGGGCGCAACCTCTTCTTCTGTAATAGATAAATCATTCGCAATCTTACCTGCCAAATCTTTTACGCTCAGAGTTTGCTTATCTTCGATCATAATAACTTTTGGGATAACAAGACGCTCGCCTGAAATAACTCGATCGACAATTTTTAAATAACTTTGCTCAAATAAAGGCCAAGTTACTCTTTCCTCTTCAGACTTTAGCTTGTACCAGCCGGCATCAGACCCTGCAAAAAATACCGCAGGGTGACTCCATTTATATTGCAAAGGGTCTGTTCGACAAGCACAGGCCTCAAGATAAGCAGTACGAGGATCAGGCAAGCCATAAGCTTTATAAGCGGTATTAATCAGTTTTAAGAAGTCGGCAATGGTTGGCGGCCAAGCATGTATTTCTTTGGTACGTTCTACCGCATAAGCCAACAATGGCTCTTGAAAACCTTTTAAAGCAATTGCCCACTCACGCTTGGCCAGTTTTACTTCATCCGTTGTACTGTAAGCTGAGGCAAATTTATGCGTATAAATGGCTTTAAAGCGTGCAAACAACATATTAACCAAGACGCGTGTTTGTTGCTCTGCTTCCGAAGGACCAGAGTCACGACCTTGGTTGCTACCGCGTCCAGTATCTCCGTACTCACCAGTCTGTGTCGTGGATGTTGTTGAGGGCGTCGCTAACCTGCTCTCTAGAGGTTTTAGTAAATTTTGTACTGCCTGAGGTTCCTTCATATGAAGACCTATCCGATTGTTTGTATTGCCACTGACGTTTTACGTATTTAAAAAATTCACTGTTCCAAGTTCTTACATTCTTGCGCTGCTCTTTGATTCTCAGCAAAAACTCAGTTTGCAAAGACAAAGCAAATTCACGAGCAATACCGGCTTGGACAATTTGCTCCAAGGTTGCTTCTTCCGGCTGCCACTGATCGGGTTGTCGAGCACGTTCTTTCTGCTCCAAGTACAAATCAAAATCTGTCACCCCTCTACGATCATTTACCACAGGTGGAGTGGGTGCGTCATATTGTCTAACAGGCTGTTTCGTTGTGTAACTTTTTGGTTGTGGCGTGAACTCTTCTGCCTTTTCTCGCGACGCTTTATGCAAGCGATCCATTTTACTCATCAAAGAATCGTCTTTAGAAGTTTCAGCTATAGGCTGAGTGGCAGGCGCTACCTTTTGAGACTTTGACAAGTGAATTTCTAATATATCTTCTTGGCGCTGAAAACTAAGCAATTGACTAATCTGTAGATTAGAAAGCAAGCGCATCAACATAGGAACTGTCCAAAATGGAAGCTGAGCTCCCAATCGCCCCATCTCTACTCGCAAAGCGTTAGAACCAACAAGGTAAGCTTGCTGCTTCAAAAAGGTCAATAAAACGGTTTCTTCTAGCCCGATTTGGGCAGCCATTGAAAATGATATCGGTAATGAATAGTCGTTATCCAACATAAATCTCGCTTCACTTAGTTAGCATAATAGTCTATCAAAAGCCGCTCCCATTAGCACGACAACCTTAGAGTAACATTGCCATTTAGACAAAATGTCACACTTTGCTTCTCCATAGTGATTAGACTTTCGTTTTAAGTTTTTTTCTTTATTAAAACAATGCTCTCTCGGTATTTTTGACAGTCTCCAAAAACATACCTATGCTCATAAGACGGCAATACTATTATAAAAAAGCCAATCATCCGCTAATTTTTGCATTGCCTGCCCCGCGATCGTTACTCTGGAGGAAAGTTGTATGCATACCACTAAAATTTCTGGACACCATATCGATGTAACCCCAGCAATTAAAGATCACATCCATGAGAAGCTCTCAAAAGTATCCAAACTCAGTGACGAAATCACATCCGTAAATATCACTTTATTAAAAGACAGCAAACAACAAAAAGCAGAAGCGCGACTTCACCTTCCAGGTAAAGAAATTTTTGCCGCAGCCACTTCAGAAGATAGACTATTTCACGCAATAGATGGCATGGTTGAAAAATTGGTGCGCCAAATAGACAAACACAAAACCAAGCAATCCAGCACAGGTCACAAGCCAATCACACATCATTAAATACCTAATTAATACATCCGATAGAAGAAAACCACTGCTGCTTCGGTGGTTTTTTTCTATATTTTTATCGGTTCAAAATAATCTTCCTTGAAGTTTGGAACTTTCGGCTGCATATTAAGTCTATTGTTAGTCTTAAAACCTTTAAAGGAGTTAACTCATGCGTTACACAGAAGCCCTTTCGACACATACGTCACAAGCGGCAAATAAAACGCTCCGCAATACTTACGGACTGTTGTCGCTTACCCTATTGTTCAGCGCCTTCACTGCGGGCTTGAGCATGGCTTTCAACTTACCTCATCCTGGCCTAATTATTACTTTAGTAGGTTTTTATGGTCTGCTTTTTTTGACGCACAAATTTAAAAACAGCTCAGCTGGTATTCTTTGTGTGTTTGCTTTGACTGGTTTCATGGGTCTTACCCTTGGGCCGATATTAAGCGCTTACTTGAACATGTCTAACGGCGCCAGCTTGATTATGAGCGCATTGGGCATCACAGGCCTGTCATTCCTTGGTTTGTCCGCTTATGCGCTAATTTCCAAGAAAGACTTCAGTTTCCTTAATGGATTCATCACTGTTGGTTTCTTCGTTCTATTGTTTGCTGTGATTGCTGGCATCTTTGTTAAAATGCCTGCCCTGCAAATCTTTATTTCTGCAGGTTTTGCGCTATTCTCTGCTGCGGTCATTTTGCTGCAAACAAGCGAAATCGTACGTGGCGGTGAAACCAATTACATTATGGCAACTGTGAACTTGTATGTTTCTCTATACAACATGTTCTTAAGTGTATTGTCACTTCTAGGTATGGCTCGCGATTAACAATCCAGCAAACCAATACGAAAAGGCCGCTGACTGCGGTCTTTTTTATGTGTAAAATTTGCGATATCACTTTCCAAGGTTCTTTTTTAATGCAATACACTTTGCTCATTACAGGGTCGCCATACCAAAGCAAGGCTTGCCACACCGCCCTTCGCTTTATTCGCGCTGCTCTCAACAAACACCCTGACAGCATAAAAGGCGTATTTTTTTACGAAGATGCTGTACTCATTGGTAACCAAGCCGCACAGCCTCCACGAGATGAAATCGACTTAGCACAAGCGTGGCAAGACATTGCAAAACAACACAGCATACCTTTGTACTTATGTATTGCCGCTGCGGTACGACGCGGCATCATCAATGAAAGTGAAAGTCGCCGGTATGAGTTAGAACAACATACGCTTGCAGAACATTTTCAACTTGAAGGCTTAGGAACGCTTGTGGACTTAATGAACAGCAGCAATAAAATCATTCAGTTTAGGTAAAGTCATGAAAAACACACTCATTCACCTAAACTCTAGCCCTTATGCCAGCTTAGCCTGTAAAGAAGGTCTGGACCTTGCTCTTGTGCTTGCGACCTTTGAGCAACCTGTTGATCTATGCCTTTCTGGCGCAGCTATGGCGCTATTGACTGATAATCAAAACCCAACCACAGAACAAGGTAAGAATCTACACAAGCTACTTGCAGGGTTAGAGTTTTACGACATTGAAAACATCTTCATAGAGAAGCACCAGTCTTGGCTTAGCGACCAGCCAACTTGGCAAGGTGTTCAGCAACTTGATGAAGCTGAATGGCAAACGATGTTTTCACAATACCAACAAGTTTTTCGGTTTTAATTATGCGACTTCACCAAATAAATCAGCTCGAATACCCTGCCACATTTGAAACAACGTGGCAAAATAGCGTACAAGCTGGCGACCAAATATTATTGATTGAAGAAGGCTTCTTGAGGCTGGTTCACCATGCCAATGCCTTGCAACAGCTGACCAAAGAAAAAACGGCCGAAGTGTATTATTTACAGAGTGACGCCACGGCTTATGGTTTATCGCCACAATTTGGCCAGGCTTTATCAGATGAAGAATGGGTCGAACTCACCTTTTCTGCTGAAGCAAACATTAGTTGGTAATTAAAATGACAAACTGCACAGCAATTTTAGATGAAGAAGGTTATTTACTGAACCTACAAGATTGGACCCCTGAACTTGCCAATCAACTAGCCAAAGATGTAGACATAGAGCTCACTGATGCTCACTGGGAGATTATTTATTTATTGCGCGACTTCTACACTGAATTTGAAGTTTCTCCCGCTATGCGCCCACTAGTCAAAGCCGTAACCAAAAAACTCGGTGCAGAAAAAGGCCGCAGTATTTATTTGATGACACTCTTCCCTGGCAGCCCACCTAAATTAGCCGCCAAAATTGCTGGGCTTCCAAAACCCGCCAATTGCTTGTAACCATAAAAAATCCAAATAAAAACGGAGCCGTTTAGGCTCCGCTTTTATTTGGATCAGATTAAACAGGCGCTTATTATTTACCGTACCATTGTAACTTTTCCTGCAAGGTAACCACTTCCCCAATAATGAGTAACGCAGGAGATTTGGCCTCATTCGCCACTGAAACATCGTACACATCTTGAATCGTGGATGTGAAAACACGCTGTTCACTGGTTGTGCCCTTTTCCACAATGGCAACTGGCATAGATGGACTCATACCAAAACGAATTAAGGATTGAGTAATGTCCTTCAGGCCCGTCAACCCCATATAAATAACCAAGGTCTGTGCTGGATGAACCAATTCCTCCCAAGGCAACTCTGTTGTACCGTCTTTTAAATGCCCTGTTAAGAAACGCACAGATTGAGCGTAATCTCGATGTGTTAGTGGAATGCCAGCGTAGGCAGCACAACCTGCCGCCGCAGTGACACCTGGGACCACCTCAAAAGGCACACCTTCTTCAATCAGCTCCTCAAGCTCTTCGCCACCGCGTCCAAAAATAAAAGGATCTCCACCTTTTAAGCGAACGACCATGTGGCCTTCTTTCGCTTTAGCAGCAAGCAGACTGTTAATCTCTTCTTGCGGAAGGCTGTGTAAAGATTTGGCTTTACCCACATACATTTTTTCCGCTGACTCAGGAATTAGCTCAATAATTTCTTTACCAACTAAACGATCGTACAAAACCACATCGGCCATTTTTAACAAACGATGTGCTTTTAATGTCAATAACTCTGGATCACCTGGACCCGCACCAATTAAATAGACCTTGCCCGTCATAATTTTCAATTTCCAGTCACATAAAAAAGCCTCACAAAGAGGCTTTTCACTTTAAAACAATCAATGCTGAGTCCACTACACTTTATTACAAGCCATGTAATCGCGCCAAGGCATCTGCTTATGCTTTTTGCAATACGGTCTTGCCACCCATGTATGACACAAGTACGTCAGGAACACGGACACTACCATCAGCATTTTGGTAGTTTTCTAGTACGGCAACCAAAGTACGACCTACAGCCAAACCGGATCCATTCAAAGTGTGTGCCAGTTCTGGACGCCCTGTTTCTGGGTTACGCCAGCGCGCTTGCATACGACGAGCTTGGAAATCCCACATATTAGAACAAGAAGAAATTTCGCGGTATTTGCCTTGTCCAGGCAACCACACTTCAATGTCATAAGTTTTATGAGCAGAGAAACCAAGATCACCGCCACACAGAATCACAGTACGGTATGGAAGCCCTAGCTTCTGCAAAATTACTTCTGCATGACCAACCAACTCTTCAAGCACTTGCTCAGAAATATCTGGGCGACAAACATGAACCAGTTCCACTTTTTCAAACTGGTGCTGACGAATCATGCCACGTGTATCACGACCGTAACTGCCCGCTTCACTACGGAAACAAGGCGTATGAGCGACAAACTTCTTATGCAAATCGGCATCATTCAAAATTTCATCACGCACCAAGTTCGTCACTGGCACTTCGGCGGTTGGTATCAAGTAGAAATCATTATTGCCACTGTCTTTGTCCACTGGCACTTTAAATAGATCGGCTTCAAATTTAGGTAGCTGGCCTGTGCCTTTTAGAGAATGAGCGTTCACCAAGTAAGGCACATAGACTTCAGAGTAACCATGCACATCAACATGTGTATTGATCATGAACTGAGTAAGCGCACGGTGTAAACGCGCTAGGTCAGAATGCATAACAGCAAAGCGAGAACCAGTAATTTTCACTGCTGCTTCGAAGTCTAACATTTCCATCGCTTCACCAAGATCCACATGATCTTTTGGCTCAAAATCGAATTGCTTAGGCTCACCCCAACGACGAATCTCTACGTTGTCGTCTTCCGTTTTGCCTTCTGGAACAGAGGTATGCGGGATATTTGGAATGCCTTCTAACAAGCCTTCAAGTTCATCTTGAACTTGTGCAAGTTGGGCTTTGGCTGCTTCTAGATCATCACCTAGTGTTGCGGTTTGTGCTTTAAGTTCAGCCGCTTTGTCTTTATCGCCAGACTTCATCGCCTGACCGATTTCTTTGGACACTGAATTACGGGCTTGTTGCAGCTGCTCGGTTTCTACTTGAATGGCTTTACGACGCTCTTCTAAGGAAGAAAAAGTCGCCACATCCAACTCATAGCCTTTCTTTTTAAGTTGAGCCGCAATGGCTTCCGGGTCAGCGCGTAATGCTTTAATGTCTAACATCTGTGCAACAATATCCTTCAATCAGTGTGTATAAAAATTTGCGTGTTTTGAAAAAACAAAGGGATTATAAAAAACGAGCAACAGCCATACCAGCCGCTAAGCCGGCAATCCCCAAAACACAGCTCAATAATAAATAGCTTACTGCACTTAGCCAAGCCTGCATGTTAATAAGAGAGACAATTTCTAAAGAAAAAGTCGAAAAAGTGGTAAATGCCCCTAAAAAGCCCACCATTATCAAAGGGCGATACGGTTCAAGAGACGGCATGCGCTCACTTATCACAACAAACGCAATCCCCATTAATACGCAACCAAGTACATTAATCAACATGGTGGCAAAGGGGAAATGATGATGCCAGTATGTGTTTATCCACTTTGTCATACCATAACGACTCAATGCACCAAACGCGCCACCCACTGCAATCATAAAATACATCATTACTCATACCCTTCAGATAAATCATAACGTTGCAGAGGGCTCTGATCGTCTAAATCAGATAGCCATGCCAGCTTGTCATTAATTTTTTTCTCTAAACCACGATCTGTTGGCTGGTAGTAGCGCATGTTAGCCAACTCTTCTGGCATATAATTTTCACCCGCAGCGTAAGCATGTTCTTCGTTATGGGCATAACGGTATTCATCACCGTGGCCCATACTTTTTGCTAAGGAAGTGGGCGCATTACGCAAGTGCACAGGCACTTCATAACTAGGCTGTGCCGCCACATCCGACATCGCTTGATTAAACGCTTTATAAACAGCATTACTTTTTGGTGCACAGGCCATATAAACCGCCGCTTGGGCAATGGCGCGATTCCCTTCACCTGGCCCAACACGCTCAAAAATATCCCAAGCATTTAGGCCAATTTGCAAAGCACGTGGGTCGGCATTACCAATATCTTCGGACGCAATCGCCAAAAGACGACGTGCGATATATAAAGGATCGCAACCGCCATCCAGCATACGAGCCATCCAATAGAGAGCACCGTCTGGGGAGGATCCGCGAACCGATTTGTGAAAAGCGGATATTTGGTCGTAAAACACATCACCTTGGCGATCAAAACGGCGAACACTGCCACCGAGTACGTCCTCTAACTGCTCTTGTGCAACCTGACTACCAGGCTCAACAAGATCAGACAATATCTCTAAAAAGTTGAGACCTCGTCGAATATCACCATCCGCCGCTTGCGCAAGAACAGATAAGAAATAATCGTCTATTTGAAATGCATTTCCTTGTGAATCCGCCGCAATACCCTTGTCGTGATCCTGCAAAGCCCGAATCAACACTTGCTTAACATCTTCTACACTTGGTGTTTTCAAACGATAAACACGTGCTCTTGATAACAATGCAGAATTGAGTTCAAAGGCGGGATTTTCTGTGGTGGCACCAATAAATAAGAAGGTGCCATCTTCAATAAATGGCAAAAAGGCATCTTGCTGAGACTTATTAAAACGATGAACCTCATCGACAAAAAGCACAGTTTGAGCACCGTTCATCTGACGCAGATTTTTTGCCTGCTCAACCGCCGCACGAATTTCTTTAACACCAGACATAACGGCAGATATTTCAATAAATTGGGCATCAAGGGCGTGAGAAAGAAGTTGCGCAAAAGTAGTTTTACCCACTCCCGGCGGCCCCCAAAGTATGAATGAATGACAGTGGCCTGTTTCTACCATTCTGCGCAATGGTTTTCCCGGACCAACCAAATGCGACTGCCCAATATATTCATCGAGACTAGTGGGACGCATTCTGGCTGCTAACGGCTGATACCCGCCTGCCGGAATGTCCGAAAACAGATCCTTCATTACTGCCCTTCTACAATCACATCTACATTCTCAGGCAAATCTAGAGCAAAATTTTCTTTCGCCACGCCATCATGTGTCTCAACATTTTTAAACTCAATCACCGTTGTTTGTCCTAGCGCATCTAGAATGCTCATTGCACTAATGACTTTATTACGGAAAGACAAGGTCAAGGTTTGAAATAAATCTTGGTCTTCTTTTGGCTTTAAACGGAATTTTTCATCACCAAGTTTGGTCACATCATAATGAGGAAGCACTTGCGCCGCAGGTTGTCCTAATAGTGCCGCGGGAGAATTTCCCACTGCGCCAGACAAAGGTTTTTTCGTCGCTTGCTCCAAATCCACATCCCAAACCGTAATGTATTTGCCATTTGAAATAATGCGCTGCGCAAAAGGCGTCACACTATCCCAAACAAATTGATTAGGTTTAGCAAGTAGAAAAACACCTTCACTCACCTGTAGTTGTTTACCTTTTTCGTCGTAAGTAACCTGACGAAATTCACCTTCAATATTACGATTTCGCTCCAGCAAACTCTCTATTGAGCTTGTGGAGTCAGCCGCTTGCACCACCGCACTTTGCAGAACCATTACGACAGTAAGCATCACCATAGTGACTAATTTATTCAACAAAATATCTCTCCACAAAAAATTGAACTAGAAGCACTTTTTATAGCAAGCACTTCCCCAAGCCGTCATATTTATTCAGGAATCAAGATATCACGCTGTCCGTTGGTTCCCATAGGACCAACCAGACCCGCCGCTTCCATTGATTCAACTAAGTTAGCCGCTCTGTTGTAACCTATTTTCAAACGACGCTGAATAGATGAGATAGAAGCTTTACGCGTTTCAATGACAATTTTCACAGCTTCATCATAAAGTGCATCTTTATCTTCACCACCATCCGTCATTAAGTCTTCAGGATTCACCACCACATCTTCTATGTAATCTGGCTCACCACGTTGTTTCCACTCTTCTACAACCGCATGCACCTCATCATCCGAAACAAAGGCACCGTGAACACGAATGGGCGTTGGCAAACCAGCTGGCAAATACAGCATATCCCCCATACCCAAAAGCTGATCGGCACCACCTTGATCAAGAATCGTTCGAGAGTCAATTTTAGAAGACACTTGGAATGCCATACGAGTTGGAATGTTGGCCTTGATTAAGCCTGTAATAACATCAACAGATGGACGCTGAGTCGCGAGAATTAAGTGAATACCGGCCGCCCTTGCCTTTTGAGCGATACGGGCAATCAGCTCTTCCACTTTTTTACCAACAATCATCATCATATCTGCGAATTCGTCCACTATGATAACAATGTAAGGCAATGGCTCTAGATAGGGCACGGTTCTAGCCACACCATCTTCTGAGAACATAGCCATTTCAGGCTGCCATAATGGGTCTTCAATTGGGTTACCCGATTCGATCGCGTCGCGAACTTTTTTGTTATAGCCCGCTATATTTCTCACCCCAAGCTTGGACATGAGTTTATAGCGACGCTCCATTTCATCAACCGACCAACGCAAACCATTGGCAGCATCTTTCATATCGGTAATCACAGGCGTTAAAAGGTGCGGGATGCCTTCATAAATCGACAATTCAAGCATTTTTGGGTCAACCATGATCATGCGCACTTCATCCGGCGTCGATTTCAGCAACATACTTAAGATCATGGCGTTAACACCAACCGACTTACCAGAGCCGGTTGTACCCGCTACCAATACGTGAGGCATTTTGGCTAGATCGACCACCACGGGTTCACCAGAAATATCATGACCTAATGACAAGGTGAGTGGTGAAGAGGAACGGTCATACTCATCACAATTTATAATTTCAGAAAAATACACGGTATCTCGAACCTGATTAGGTATCTCGATACCGATTGTGGATTTACCAGCAATCACTTCCACCACACGCACACTCATAACACTCAAAGAACGTGCAAGGTCTTTTGCCAAATTGGTAATCCTTGATACTTTAACGCCTGGCGCTGGCTGGATCTCAAAACGCGTTATGACTGGTCCGGGATTAACCTCAACCACTTCCGCTTTCACTCCAAAATCCTGTAAACGCTGCTCTAATAATTCTGATAAAGCCAACAATTCATCTTCTGAATAGCCGCCTTGTTTAGGTTTTGGCTTAGTGAGCACTGAACGATCAGGTAACGAATAAGCCTCTACTTTTTTATTGCCTTCTACTTCATCAGAGTAAGGGCCACCAAGTGAGTCTAGCTGCTTCGCTTCAGACAAAGTGCGGAAAGCAGGTTTGTGAGCAGGAGGTATAGTCTGTGACGGTTTATCATTATCAAACAAGATCGCGTCAGCTTGCTCTTTAGAAATCCCCTTTGGAGCTGAGTCAATTCGCTCATCCAAATCAACAGGCACCGTCTCAGTCGCTCGCTTTGACTCTGGAGCTTGTTTCTTTACAGGCTCCTCTTTGTTTGCCGACCAAGACTCTTCAATGTATAAAGTATCGCCAAAACTTACATCACTATCATTGATAGATAAATCATCTAAACCATCGAATACAGGCTCTTCATGAACAGATGGAGTTTCCGTGATTGACTCCTCGTCTTTTGCCTTCTTGGATTTTGAAAACAGTGAAGAGAAGCTAAATTTAGATTTTTTACTTTCTTCCTGAGATGACTCATCCAGAGCAGGCTCTTCAAGTAAAACATCGGCAGAATGCGATTGTTCTTCCACTACAGGCTTAACTTTCGTTTTCTCAACGGACGCCTTTCTTCTCTTTCTGACAATGGCGGGCTCTTCCGCTTCATCTGAAACAATATCGGCGAACTCAGCCTTTTTAATTGCTTTAGCTTCACGCTTAGCCGCCCACTTCTGGCGAACAAACATTACAAAGGTGTAAGCTCGCTCCCCTAATCTATCCATCAGGCTCAACCAATGGACTTGAGACAATAAAGTAAAGGCCAAAATAACCAAGGCTAAGCTTACAAGCGTTGCTCCATCATACCCAATAAATTCATACAGTAGGACACCAAGACCACGTCCTAAAATTCCGCCAGTACCATATTGAAGAGAAGGTTCTCCAACGGTGTGCAGGAAGCACAAAACAGAGCCAAATGATAAATACAGGATACTACCAATCGTACAGAGTAAAGCATTATTGAGAGGCAATAAAGAATGTGGGTTTCGCCATATAATAATTGCGACCCAAAAAAACAAAGGAGGTAAAGAATAAAAAAGAGACCCAAAAAAACCTGACGCTAAATCAGCAATAACGGCGCCAATTGGTCCCATAGAGTTCTGGATCGCAGCACCACTGCCTGAGTAAAACCAGCCAGCATCCGACGGGTTATAAGTATAGGTCGCTAAACCAAAAAAGAATAAAAATAATAAAGCCGCAATAAACGCAGCCTGTTTAGCAAACATATCCCAAATTGGTGATCGTACCGACTCACTCATTTTTTCTGACAAAATGTATTTCCTATTTTATGCTAATCAAAACAAAACCCACTCCATGTTACGGAGTCACAAGTTTGCTAAGCTTACCATAAAAAAAGCCAACCCAAAGGGTTGGCTTTCGCTTTAACAAGTAAAGATATTCTCTTTAATTGAGTTTATCTTTGGGGAAAAACCCTTAGAAAGTAGCTTTAACACCTACAATTGTACGCTCTGCAGCTTTACCTACTAAGTCACCTGCGTAGTTTTTAACATAGTATGTCAAATCACCAGCTTCGTATTCACCAATGAAGTAAGTACCGCTATCTTTATCATCACCTTCTTGGTCTTGGTTAAACTGAAGAGTCAATGTTAAAGCGTCAGTAGCAGCTACAGCAACAGAAGCTGCAAGCTGTTTAACATCAGTTGTAGTATCTGTACCAGTTTTACCTACACCATAGTTAAGAGACAACGTTGCAGGGCCTACAACAGTCTGAGCACCAATGTTAGCGGATTGAGCATCTTCTACTTTACCACCAGACACACCCGCTTTAAATGCACCAAAATCTTTAACATAAGATACAGCAAAACCAATTTGAGAATCTAGCGCTTTACCAGTAGCGCTACTCGCTTTAGAAACGGCTTCTGTAGCTTCAATAGCAACAGTCAATTCTGGAGTTACATGGTAACGAATACCAGTATCATCCGTATCACCTTTCGTACCTTGCCCAGTATTAAGGTCTACACCACCGTAGATCTCATCGTTACCCATGAAAGCACCAGTAGATACAGAGCCATCAAAACGACCGAATTGAACCGCACCCTGAGTCACATAGATTTTTTCTAGACCTATAGTAACTTTTTCATCGTTATCGTCGTTCTTCTCATCGCCACCATCAGTTTTAAACTCCAACTGAGCAAAAACAACACCAGTATCAACTACTATGTTTAATTCACCATTTTTGTTACCACTTAGGCTTGACCCATTGGCATTTTCACCATAAGTGACATACTCAAGACCAGCAGTACCAGTAACAACTGGCTCAGCAGCAAAAGTAGTTGTAGAAACAGCAGCCGCAACAGCAGATACTGCAAACACAGAAGCAAGTTTAATCGCTTTCATTCAAGATTCCCCTTTATATTATATAATATGGTCTTGTAGACCTATCGATCGATTTTCTTATCAACCTAGAAACGTTGTTAAACCAACGATTCGGGCATTCTAAAACCTATCAGTTTCACTTTTGTGACATTAGCCAAAAAAACGAAATAGCTTTCAGTTCCTAACACCGTATCCGATTATGATTTCGAACTACCGTCTAGCACTGCACTGATTAAAACCAAGTTTTCCCTTATGGGTCAAGCACTCCTTGCACTTTTTTTCTTTTTTTTTTCGTTTTAACCGTCATTTTGTGTAAAAAACATACAAATAAGAAAGTAAAGAATTTATTCATTCACATATTTATACACATTTCACAAAATAAAGCACTGCTTTGTGTCAAAAAAAAGCAAGCCGAACATTCTTTTTTCCTTACTTGCCAATATCGGTAATCATTTTCTTTTCTTTAGCTTTTTTTATAAAAATATTCAAAAATAACGTTAAATTTTAAATCGCAACCGTATTACAAAACACCATTTGAATTAGGATGACACTTATCCAATGCCAGCTCCAGATAACCACAATAAAAAACATGAACTCGTTTTACTTGCAGAATCCCCCTACGACACTCCGGATCCGAGCAAGGCGTTAGAAGATCCTGAGGGCCTTTCCGCTATTGGTGGCGACCTTTCTTCTACTCGCCTAGTCCATCTCTACAGTAAAGGTTTTTTTCCTTGGTATAGCGATCCAGACCCGATTTTGTGGTGGCATCCAGAGCAAAGATGCACTCTTAACCCAGCAGACTTTCACACTTCGAAATCCCTATTAAAAGCCATAAAAAAAGAACAATGGCTGTTTTCTGTTAATCAAAACTTTGAGTCTGTAATAGACTACTGCTCTGCCTTACGAGCCGATAAGGAAGGTACGTGGATATCTAAGGATATTAAAAATGCTTATGTAGAGCTGCATAAACTTGGTTATGCCCACTCAATTGAGGTTTGGCTTAATGGGAAGCTGGTAGGCGGCTTCTATGGCGTAGCCATGGGGAAGATATTTTTTGGTGAATCCATGTTTTCACTTGTATCCAATGCGTCAAAAGTCGCACTAAAAACCTTCTGCGAATTAGCCAAAGATTGCCAGATAGAATTAATAGACTGCCAAGTTGAATCAGATCATTTACTGTCTTTAGGGGCGAACAAAACCCCAAGAGATAACTTCTGCCACCTTTTAGAGCAACTCATTCCACAGGTAGAAAAAAACTCTTTTCTGATAAATATTGGCCAAAAAGCGGCAAAACTCCCCGTTTAGACGAAAAATAGCCCCTTCGAAAACACAACTAGGTTTGCCTTACGCTGCATTTTTAGGCAAAATACGCTCGATCAAAATTCAGACGTCGCTAAATACACAATCCTGATTAAGCTATTTAGCGCTCAATTGACCAAAGAGGAACATCTTTCCTCTTCGTCTGCAGACCTCCTTTTGGGCATGGTCGGCGTCTACTAAATAATAGTAAGTTAACACCATAGGACACATATTGTGGCAAAAGAAGAAGGCTTAGAAATGGAAGGCACTATCATTGATACGTTGCCTAATACCATGTTCCGTGTCGAGTTAGAAAACGGACACATAGTGATTGCACATATCTCTGGTAAGATGCGTAAAAATTACATTCGTATTTTAACTGGCGACAAGGTAAAAGTTGAATTAACACCTTACGACCTTTCAAAAGGCCGTATCGTTTACCGCGCACGTTAATTTAACCACTCTAAGAGAGGTTAAATACATGACATAAAAAAACCGGACATTTGTCCGGTTTTTTTATGTCTGATATCTGAAGAGTCACCTCTTTTTCAAAAAATAGGTGACTAAAACCTAAAAGAGCTAATGAACCACAGCCTCTTTAATGACTTCAAATTTCAATTCATCACTTTTCTCATCCAAAGCTACTTTTACATGACCGCCATCATGAAGATCACCAAAGAGAATATGATCCGCTAAGGGTTTCTTCAAGTGCTCTTGTATTACTCGAGCCATTGGACGTGCCCCCATCTGGCGATCATAACCCTTGTTAGCCAACCACCCTCTGGCGGTATCAGAAACTTCGAGCAAAACCCCTTTTGGATCAAGTTGAGCCTGGAGCTCTACAAGGAATTTGTCCACCACATTAAATATAATACGTTCATCCAATTGCTGGAATTGAATAACGGCATCTAGGCGGTTTCTAAATTCAGGAGTGAAAGTTCGGTTAATCACTTCCATTCCGTCTGTTGAATTATCCTGACTTGAGAAACCGATGGAACGGCGAGCAAGCTCTTCGGCACCGGCATTCGATGTCATAACAAGAATCACATTACGAAAATCCGCTTTGCGCCCATTGTTATCCGTCAAAGTACCGTGATCCATGACTTGCAACAACAAGTTAAAGACCTCAGGGTGAGCTTTTTCAATCTCGTCCAATAAGACAACACTATGAGGGTTCTTAGTCACAGCTTCTGTCAGTAACCCACCTTGATCAAATCCTACATACCCAGGAGGAGCACCGATCAGACGAGATACAGCGTGACGCTCCATGTACTCAGACATATCGAAACGAATCAACTCTAAGCCTAGTTGCTTAGCAAGCTGCTTAGTAACCTCTGTTTTACCGACACCCGTTGGACCTGCCATCAAGAATGAACCAATAGGCTTCTGCTCCGCTTTCAAGCCTGCACGAGAAAGCTTAATCGCGGCTGACAAGGTATCGATAGCACCATCTTGTCCGAACACCACCATTTTCAAGTTACGGTCAAGGTTGGACAATACCTGCCTATCATCGGAGTTAACAGCTCTTACAGGAACTCTAGCGATCTTAGAAACAATATCCTCGATATCTTCTACCGTAATCACTTTTTTGCGCCTATCTTCTGGTTGAAGGCGCTGGTAAGCCCCAGCCTCATCGACAACATCAATGGCCTTATCTGGCATGTGCCTATCAGGAACGTAACGCTGAGCAAGTTCCGCAGCGGCCAATAAAGCAGACTCCTCATACTTAAGCTCATGATGCTCCTCAAAGACATTAATAATGCCTTTCAGAATTTGATAAGTGTCATCCACACTTGGTTCATTTACATCAATTTTCTGGAAGCGACGCGCCAATGCATGGTCCTTTTCAAACACGCCTCGGAATTCTTGGAACGTGGTCGAACCGATACAACGCAACCCACCAGAGCTCAGCACAGGCTTAAGCAAATTAGAGGCATCCATCACCCCGCCAGATGCGGCGCCAGCACCAATAATGGTATGGATTTCGTCGATAAAAAGGATGGCATTGGGGAGTTTCTTAAGCTCGCCTAATAATTGCTTGAGGCGCTTCTCAAAATCTCCGCGGTATTTTGTTCCCGCTAACAATGCCCCCAAATCCAAAGAGTAAACAACGCCATCAGAGATAACTTCAGGTACCTGACCATCCACAATGCGTCTCGCCAAGCCCTCAGCAATCGCCGTTTTACCAACACCAGACTCACCAACAAGCAAAGGGTTGTTTTTACGACGGCGAGAAAGCGTTTGTATAACTCGCTCTACTTCGTACTCACGACCAATAAGTTTGTCTATTTTGCCCGCTTTGGCTTCTTCATTAAGGTTGGTAGCGAACTTTTGTAACGGCGCCGTTGTTGAATCTTCCGATTCATCATCTTGATCCATATCTTGCGAAGAAGCATCACCGGTTTTGGAGATACCATGAGCCACGTAATTGACTACATCAATGCGTGCCACACCATGACGCTTCAAGAGATAAACAGTTTGCGATTCTTGCTCACTAAAAATGGCCACCAGCACATTTGCGCCTGTCACTTCACGCTTTCCAGAAGACTGGACGTGAAATACAGCACGCTGTAATACTCGTTGGAAGCCCAATGTTGGCTGAACTTCACGCTCTTCGTCATCTTCTGGAATAAGCGGTGTTGTACTATCAACAAATTCCTCAAGCTCCCTACTTAAGGTCTCTAAATTCACACCACATGCTTTGAGGACGCTTGAGGCAGCGCCATTTTCGATAAGAGCTAATAATAAATGCTCAACTGTCATGAATTCATGGCGTTTGTCACGCGCCGCTTTAAAAGCCGTATTCAGGGTTTGTTCTAGTTCTTTATCTAACATTGCTATTCCCTCACTCTGAATCAGTCGACCTTTTGTAGGTCGCACATTAAGGGGTGCTCATTTTGTTCCACGAACTGTTGTACCATTGCTACTTTAGTTTCAGCAATATCAAAAGGGTAAATACCACAAACACCTTTCCCTTTCGTATGCACTTCTAACATTACCTGATTAGCCTTTTCCCCATCCATTGAAAAAAACCTCTGTAATACAAATACGACAAAATCCATTGGCGTATAGTCATCATTAAACAGTACCACCTGATACATGGAAGGCGGTTTTAACTCTGTTTCTTCTGGAGCAATTGCAATACTGGAATGTCCATGCTGCTCCTCATCTTCTGATACTAGTCTAATTTGTTGATCTGTAATCATCCCATGCCTCTGAGGCTACAATTTTTAACGTAATTTGCCAAATATGACGAATTACCACTTATATACGTTACAGATTACCATTTGGATTTTACAAATTCCAAAAGGGCTTCTACGCTCTTTATGGGGGTAAGCAAATGTGCAATCAATGTTTATTGGAGAAATTTTAGCATTGATCCACCAAATAGAATTTGCACCTATTTAGCAATCTGCGCTATCCGAGCTATGTTTTTTTAACCCGCTTAACGTCATCATCACTCATTATGAATGACATAAGCAAATATCGACTGAGTGGATAAGGAGTGACTCATGCATCACGGATCAGTGAAGTGGTTTAACAATGCAAAAGGCTACGGCTTTATTGTGTCGGAAGATTTTAATGAAGATTTATTTATTCATTATTCAGCGATAAATGTGGAAGGCTATAAGACGTTAAAAGCAGGTCAAACGGTGACCTTTGACGTTGAACCAGGTGAGCGAGGTCTTCACGCTATTGAGATCACCCCAACAGAAGCTAAAAACACAGCCAAACAAGAGGACACCAACTCAGAAGATAAAAAAACTCAGCCAGCATAAAACCGTATTATCATCGCTATCCTCAAGCAGATTTGTTATCTTACTCCTCATCATGAGGGGTAAGATATACGCTATCTCGTGCCGAAAAAACGCCCTCACCTTATTACAAATTGTACGATCGAGTTCATGCCTTCAAATCTAATTTTATTTAACAAGCCCTTTAGAGTGCTAAGTCAATTCTCCGCAGAAGGGGATAAAACGACGCTTGCCCAATACATTGAAATCCCTGACTTTTACCCAGCAGGTCGATTGGATTTTGACTCGGAAGGACTGTTACTTCTAACAAATCATGGCGCGTTACAGCATATTATCGCCTCTCCAGATTTTAAGCTTCCTAAAACATACTGGGTACAAGTTGAAGGCCATATTTCGGAAGAAGCGCTTGCGAAACTAAGACAAGGTGTTGAGTTAAAAGATGGCCTTACCAAACCAGCACAAGCCGAACGCATGCTCGAACCAGAACTGTGGGAAAGAAACCCACCCGTTCGATACAGAGAAAGCATCCCCACCAGCTGGCTATCCCTGCAAATTCGTGAAGGTAAAAACCGGCAAGTTCGCCGAATGACAGCGGCGGTTGGCTTTCCAACCCTCAGATTAATTCGCTATGCCATCGGCCCTTATACAATCAAAGACACCGATGTCGGGCAATGGAACTATGTAGACCCCACAGACAATTTAGCAAAAGAGGTTTCGCAGTTTGAAGAACAAAGAAAGAGAAAGTCTCCCCCACCTAACCGTCGCAGCACTGGTCAAAAAAGACAACCCAGAGACAAAGAAAGCAGAATACCTCATGGTGAAAGAGTGGCAAAACGGAGTACTCGTGCTAAACCAGCCAGCCGGCCACATAGAAAATAATGAAAGTGCTGTACAAGCCATTATTCGAGAAACAAAAGAAGAATCTGGTTGGATAGTCAACCCTATCGGCCTACTTGGCATGTATTCTTTCACGCCTTTCGAAGGAGCAGATACCTATCATCGCTTATGCTTCTTGTGCGAAGCACTGAGTGAAACACATGAACCTCTGGACGACGATATTGTTTCGAGTCACTGGATGACCTACGACGAAATAATGGTTTTACCCCATCGAAGCCCATTAATTAAAACCTGCATTGAAGATTCATTTAATAACCCCATTATCTCCTTATCCTTTTTATCGGATCAATTTCTTCACCCAAAGAAAGTGGTACAATAGCAAGCATTACATTCACCTGAGGCTAAGCCTCTGCACTTTACTAAAATCGAAGTCGAGAACTAACAGCACATGAAAGAAAGCCCTATTGCGAATAACGCAAACAGCTCAAAAAAAGTCATTGTCGGTATGTCCGGTGGTGTCGACTCCTCTGTATCTGCTCTTATCTTGATACAACAGGGTTACCAAGTTGAAGGCCTTTTCATGAAAAACTGGGACGAAGATGATGGTACCGAATATTGCACTGCCAAAGATGATTTAGCGGATGCACAAGCTGTATGCGACAAATTGGGAATTAAACTTCATACCGCGAACTTTGCCGTAGAATATTGGGACAATGTATTTGAACACTTTCTTGCCGAATACAAAGCTGGGCGCACGCCCAACCCTGATATTTTGTGTAATAAAGAGATCAAGTTTAAAGCCTTTTTAGAATACGCATTAGCACTCAATGCCGATTACATCGCGACAGGTCATTATGTTCGTCGAGGCGAAAAAGATGGAGAACCACTTCTCTTAAAAGGCCTAGATGGCAACAAAGATCAAAGTTACTTTTTATACGCTGTGGGTAAAGATGAAATAGCCAAAACACTCTTCCCTGTGGGCGAGCTTGAAAAGCCAGAAGTACGCCGTTTGGCAGAAGAGTTCGGCTTAGTCACTCACAACAAAAAAGACAGCACAGGTATTTGTTTTATTGGTGAACGCCGCTTCAAAGATTTCTTAGAACAATATTTACCGGCCCAACCTGGTGATATTGAAACCCTCGAAGGAGATAAAATTGCCCGTCACCATGGTTTGATGTATCACACCATTGGCCAACGCCAAGGCCTAGGGATCGGCGGATTAGCCAAATACTCAGATGACCCTTGGTATGTGGTTGAAAAAGATTTAGAGCGGAATGTGCTGATCGTCACGCAAGGCGGGCAACATGAATCGCTATTTAAAACCCATTTAATTGCCGATAACTTTGACTGGGTCGCGAGAGAGAAACCGACTCTCCCACTGACATGTAAAGCGAAATGTCGCTACCGTCAACCGGATCAGGAGTGCACCATTCATGAGCTCGCTGATGGGCGCATTGAAGTTTCATTTGTAGAACCTCAACGCGCTGTCACACCGGGACAATCGGTTGTGTTTTATCTAGATGAAGTCTGTCTCGGTGGCGGCATCATAAACGTCGCTTTTAACAAGTAATGATTAAGAGAGAAAACGTGAGTAGCAGAGAGAAAGAGCAAACTATCGCTTTATCCGCCATTTTCCAAGCCGCGGAATTAGTATCAGTTGTCGCCAAAACAGGTCAGGTAGATAATGCTAGTCTGCAACCACTACTAGACAGTTTATTAATGGTAAATGCGGACTCAACTGAAGATATTTACGGTGGCAAATGGGACTATTCAACCAACTTAGCGTTGGGAAGAAAAATCTCACGCCAAGCCCTAGGTAAAGAAAGAAGCAGTGTGAATCCTGATACGCTTAGGTATGCTCTTAGTTTGATTCATCTTGAAAACAAACTGTCTAAAGCGCCAGAAATGCTCTCTACTATTGGCCAAAGGATCTCTCAGATCGAGCAGAAAAAAGCCCACTATGAAAATATATTGCACGAAAACATGCTGGCTTCTATTTCTGGTATGTATCAAGACACACTGAGCAAACTACCCTTTCGCATTCAAGTGCATGGTGACAGTCGCTTTTTGCAGCAACCTCAAGTCGCTAACCAAGTTCGCGCTATATTAATGGCGGGGATTCGCGCGGCTATGCTGTGGCGACAGCTTGGCGGAAAACGCTGGCACCTAATTTTTAAAAGAAAAGCATTATTGAGCGCTCTAGAATCACGCAACTAACTTAAGAAGACCCATGAGGGTCTTTTTTTACCGTTTCTAGATCTAGAAAGAGACGCAACACAGATACAATAATTGAAATCAATTCCCACTATATCTGAGAGCCAATATCTCTACCTTGTTTTTTTAGGTAGTATATTGTGCAAAATTTTAACCTGTGCGGGTGAACTGGTAAGAACAGTTTAAATTAGGGAATGGCAGCTAAAAGTCATCTTCGATTCAATAGGCTAACGCCTAAAATGTTAGGGGAATTACATGTCAACAAAACAAACCATTTACTATACATTTACTGATGAGGCGCCAGCTCTGGCTACTGCATCGTTACTTCCTATCTTTGGCGCTTTTGCTAAAGAAGCAGACATCGAACTGAAACTGACTGACATATCTTTGGCTAGTCGTGTTATTGCCGCTTTCTCTGACCAACTTCCAGCTGACAAACAAGCTGAAGACGGACTAAAATTCCTAGGCGACTTAACCGCTGATCCTGAAGCGAATATTGTTAAGCTGCCAAACATCAGTGCCTCTTTGCCTCAGCTTTACGCTACTATTAAAGAGCTAAATGCAGAAGGCTACGGCCTTCCTGAATACCCAGAAAATCCTCAAACAAACGAAGAAAAAGACGTTCAGTCTCGCTACGCGAAAGTATTGGGTAGCGCCGTAAACCCTGTTCTACGTCAAGGTAACTCTGACCGCCGCGCACCAGCAGCCGTAAAAGGCTTCGCTCGCAAGAACCCACACTCAATGGGCAAATGGAAAAAAACCTCTATTTCACACGTTGATTACATGCGTGGTGGCGATTTTTACTCTTCTGAGCAATCTGTCACTATGGATTCTGCTCAAACAGTTAAAATTGAATTCGTTGCAAAAGACGGCTCTGTTGAAGAGAAAAAATCTCTTCCTCTTCTCGCTGGCGAAATCATCGATAGCATGAACATCAGCACTAAAAAACTTCGCGCTTTCTTTGAACAGACTCTACAAGAAGCGAAAGAAGAAAACATCATGTGGTCAGTGCATCTAAAAGCAACCATGATGAAAGTCTCTCACCCGATCGTTTTTGGTCACGCTGTTACTGTTTTCTACAAAGACGTTTTCGAGAAATATGGTGAACTTTTCAAAGAAATCGGCGTTAACCCAAACAATGGTTTAGGTAGCGTATACGACAAGATCCAAAGCCTTCCAGAAGCAAAACAAGAAGAAATCAAACAAGCAATCCAAGACGTTTACAAAACACGTCCTGAACTAGCAATGGTTGATTCTGACAAAGGTATCACTAACTTACACGTCCCAAGTGACGTAATTGTTGATGCTTCTATGCCTGCCATGATCCGTAACTCAGGTAAAATGTGGGGCCGTGATGGTAAAGCACATGATGCTAAAGCCGTTATCCCTGACAGCACTTACGCTCGTATTTACCAAGAAACAATCAACTTTTGCAAAACAAATGGCGCCTTTGACCCAGTAACCATGGGCACAGTGCCAAACGTTGGCTTAATGGCACAAAAAGCAGAAGAATACGGTTCTCATGACAAAACATTTGAAATGAAAGCTGACGGCGTTATGCGCGTTGTTGATGCAAACGGCAATGTCCTAATGCAACACGACGTTGAGAAAGGCGACATCTGGCGCGCTTGTCAAACTAAAGACGCTGCGATCCGCGACTGGGTTAAACTTGGTGTTACTCGTGCTCGCCAATCCGACACGCCTGCTGTGTTCTGGCTAGAAAACGAGCGTCCACACGACTACGAGCTTCGTAAGAAAGTAGAAACTTACCTACAAGATCACGACACTAACGGCCTAGACATTCGTATCATGCCTTACAACGAAGCGATCCGTTTCTCTATGGAACGCATTATTCGTGGTCAAGACACTATTTCAGTAACTGGTAACATTCTACGTGACTACTTGACGGACTTGTTCCCAATCTTGGAACTGGGCACGTCGGCTAAAATGTTGTCCATCGTCCCTATGCTAAACGGTGGTGGCATGTATGAAACTGGCGCGGGCGGTTCTGCTCCTAAGCACGTTCAGCAACTAGTTAACGAAAACCACCTTCGTTGGGATTCTCTAGGTGAATTCCTTGCCGTGGCCGTATCTTTCGAAGAGCTTGGCATCAAGCACAATAACGAAAAAGCCAAAGTACTTGCTAAGTGCCTAGATAAAGCGACAGGCAAATTGTTGGATACCAACAAGTCTCCTTCTCGTAAAGTGGGTGAAATCGATAACCGTGGTAGCCACTTCTACTTAGCACTTTACTGGGCTCAAGAGCTTGCTGCGCAAACACAAGATGCTGACCTAGCGGCGAAATTCGCACCACTAGCGAAACAACTTGCAGATAACGAAGATAAGATCGTTGACGAGCTTGCTAAAGTACAAGGTCAACCTTCTGGTCTATCTGGTTACTACCACATGGATCTAAATGAAGTCGCTAAGATCATGCGTCCTAGCGAAACATTCAACTCGGCTCTAGCAACACTTTAAGCCTGTTAAACTGATATAAAAAAGCCCGAGTAACTTTGGTTACTCGGGCTTTTTTTGATTCATTAATTTATACTTACCTTCTTCTATGACGACTTAACGATTAATTTATCAGCCGTCATGCTTCCTGTCCGGATTAGCGATTAGGCTAAACCTTGAAGCTAGAAATCAGATCAGACAACGCTTTTGATTGCCCTAACACTTGCTTAGCCGCCACACTTGACTGTTCTGCATTTTCATTAGTCAGCTCAGCTTCATCACGAATCAAACGAATTCGACCATCGATATTTTCTGATGCAGCAGTCTGCTCCTCCATGGCTGAGGCAATTTCAATCGCCATAGTAGAAATATTCCCCATCGAAGACGTAATGGTTTGAAGAGCTTCTTTGGCTTTTAATGACTGGGCCACACTTTGCTCCGCTTGCTGTTTACTTTCATTCATGACCAGTACAGCGTCTTGTGAGCCTTTTTGCAACTGAGTAATCATGGTTTGAATCTGTTCTGTTGAGTCTTGAGTACGTTGAGCAAGTGTTCGCACCTCATCAGCAACTACGGCAAAGCCACGCCCTTGCTCTCCGGCACGAGCCGCTTCAATCGCCGCATTTAACGCAAGCAAATTAGTTTGATCAGCAATACCGCGAATTGAATCTAAAATACTACCAACATCAGAAGTTTCTTTTTCTAATGCCTGAAGAACCAGTGATGCTTTCTCAACGCCTTCAGACAATTGTTGAATAGATATAACACTGTTATTCACTACTGCCTCCACTTCTTTGGTGACAGTATCTGACTCTTTTGCCGCTTTTGCTGCGGCCTCTGCACTGCTGGCAACATGGCGCACCGTATTCTGCATATCAGCAACCACACCTGCGATGCCTGTTGTTTCTTTTTGCAGTCCCTGCATTCCATTACGGGTTTTATCGGCCGACACCAACATTTGCTCACCCGCTACGGATAACTGCGCAGATTGCCCTTGCTGGGTCACAACAAGAGACTGAATGCTCTTAATAAAAACGTTGAAACTATGTGCCACAGAGGCGAGCTCATCTTTTCCTTTATCATCAAGGCGCACAGTTAAATCACGAGCACCAACAGAAATGTTATGCAAAGAAGACTCAAGCGAATTTAAATCTGGAAGTACACGGCGACGCAAAATGATGATCACCCCAACGATTACCAGACCAGAGATCAAACTACTAATCAGAGACAGAAACTCTGACTCTTCCAATGTTTCAATTGAACTAACTGAACTTTTATCAAGCTTTGCTGATAACTCATCCGCTATTTTTTCCAATGATGCAGCCAAATTAGCCGATTCTTCATCTAGGCCACCCGCTCCTTTCATTAACGCATTACCCGCCTCGGTGCCATCATTGATATATGACACGGCCATCTCTCGGCCAACTTTATAAACCAACTGCAACTGCTTTTCTAAATCACCAACTCGATTTGCATAAGCAGGCATAATATTGGCCAAATCTTGCAGGTTTTTCATCGCGCCATTTAAGCTTTCATCAGCCTCAGGCAGAGCCTCATCACTTCGCGTCGCCCCCATATCCGTTAAAAATTGCTGTACTTGAACAACATGATAACGAGCATCTTTCATGACCGACACCGCATCGGACAAAACGGCTTGATGTTTTATAACGTCTTTATTGTGAGACAAGCTATTCTGAGTAATAAAATACAATGCGGACAAAGCGATCAATACAATAATGATTACTAGGTTCATGATACGACTAATCTTCATGCTTAATACTTTCCTGAGAGAATGATAAAAGGAGGTTAAAGACAAAACATCATACAAGCGGCCAAGTTAAAAAAACACTGACAAGTAACAAAAAGACACCAAAGGTATTACTAAAGAACCAGAGGGCAAAGCAAAACAATAACGCCATCAATAAAATCATCCTAATAAGCGCAAATCTTCAGACCGCCATAGCAGTACAAGACGCTTTTGCCTATAATAGCGGCTCCCTGAAAACCATGTTCGAGGCGTTATCTCAATGGAATTAACTAGCTTAAATGCAATTTCCCCTATCGACGGTCGTTACGGATCGAAAACAAACGTTTTACGTCGCTCTGTGAGCGAGTACGGTTTGCTGCGTATGCGAGTCATAGTCGAAGTTCGCTGGCTACAGGCACTTGCCAAACACCCACAAATTGTTGAAGTTCCTGCTTTGAGCAATGAAGCCAACGCTTTATTGGATCAACTTGCTAATAACTTTAGCGAAGCCGATGCTCAAGCCATTAAAGACATTGAGAAGACTACTAACCACGATGTCAAAGCCGTTGAATATTTCATAAAAAACAAAATGGCAGATAACGCTGAATTAGCCGCTATCTCTGAATTTGTTCACTTCGCTTGTACATCTGAAGACATTAACAATTTATCTCATGCATTGATGTTGCGTGAAGCTTTGGAAGAAGGCATTGCTCCAGAGTTAAAAAACGTCATCAAAGCCATTCAAGACCTAGCCATTGAGCACGCAGATCAATCTATGCTGTCTCGTACCCATGGCCAAACCGCATCACCGACCACGGTTGGTAAAGAAATGGCAAACGTTGCCGCTCGTCTTAGCCGTCAGCTTAAGCAAATAGAGAACGTTGAATTTTTAGGCAAAATCAACGGTGCCGTTGGTAACTACAACGCTCACCTTTCTGCTTACCCAGACGTGGATTGGCAAGCACACGCAGAAGCCTTTGTTACTTCTTTAGGTTTGACTTGGAACCCTTACACAACTCAAATCGAGCCACACGACTACATCGCTGAACTATATGACGCTATTGCTCGCTTCAACACTATCTTGATCGACTTTGACCGCGATGTTTGGGGCTACATTTCCATGGGCTTCTTCAAGCAAAAAACCATTGCTGGGGAAATTGGCTCTTCTACCATGCCACATAAAGTTAACCCAATTGACTTCGAAAACTCCGAAGGTAACTTGGGCATTGCGAATGCCATCATGGGCCACTTGAGCGCTAAACTTCCGATTTCTCGCTGGCAGCGCGACCTAACCGACTCTACGGTTCTTCGTAACCTAGGTGTTGGTCTGGCACACAGTTTGATCGCCTACCAAGCAACGCTTAAAGGTATCAGCAAGTTAGAAATTAATGCGCCACGCCTTGAAGAAGACCTTAACAATGCTTGGGAAGTATTGGCTGAGCCCATTCAAACCGTGATGCGTCGCTATGGTATTGAATCGCCTTATGAGAAGCTAAAAGAACTGACTCGTGGCCGCACTATCGACCAAGCAACCATTGAAGCATTCGTCGATACTCTAGATATGCCAGAGCAAGCTAAAGCTGAATTGAAAGCGCTAACGCCAAGCACTTACATCGGTAATGCCGTTGCACAAGCAAAAGCGATCCGTAACTAAGATCCATGCTTAAAAAAACAAAAAGAGCCGATTTATCGGCTCTTTTTGTCTTATAAATCATAATTTTCTATCAACACAGCCACTTCTTTTGTTCTTTTTAATGAGCGATTTATGACAGACCTAAATACACCGTTGACCATTCTTGGCGGCATGACAGCCCAAACTTTTATCGACGAATACTGGCAAAAGAAGCCTTTGCTGATTCGCGGCGGTCTGGTTAATTTTACTCTACCATTAGAAGCCGATGAATTGGCAGGCATGGCGATGGAAGAAGAGATTGAATCTCGCATTGTGATTGAGAATGGACTAAGACCATGGGAAATGCGCCAAGGCCCTTTCACCGAGGACACCTTTGCCACCTTGCCAGAAAAAGAATGGACCCTATTAGTTCAAGCGGTTGATCATTGGGTACCGGAAGTTCAAGCCTTAAAAGAACAGTTTGAGTTTTTACCTAGTTGGCGTTTAGATGATGTTATGGTGAGCTATGCGACAGAAGGCGGTAGTGTTGGCCCCCATTACGACCAGTATGATGTATTCTTAGTACAAGCTGCTGGCAAGCGCCGCTGGCAAGTCTTATCACCCGATGAATATCAAGATTCAGCAATCCCTAACATCAAACTCCATATTCTCGATAACTTTCCTGTTAATCCTGATATGGATTGGGCGCTTGATGCCGGTGATATTCTGTATTTGCCACCTAACTTTGCCCATAATGGCCGAGCACTAGATGATGAATGCATGACTTACTCTATCGGTTTTCGCGCCCCTAGCATGCAAGACGTGCTCACTGGCGTTCGTGATAAACTGTGCGAAACAGAGAACGTGAAAGATCGCTTTGCTGCACCAGAAACAGCTAACCGCCAGCACAGCGCGCATATTAGCAAAGATGACATTCAATATTTACAAACTGAACTCGCTCGTCTCATTAATCAACCAGACCTACTCGCTGAGTGGCTAGGAGAGACGATGAGTGAAAGCAAATACCCTGAATATCTGGCACCGTTAAATCAAGAAGAGCTGAACGAGGCGTTTGACAACGCGATTAAGGGTCAGACGTTTCTTCGTCCAGGTGATGCGCGAATTTGCTATTATAATCAACTGAACAAAGAGAATAGTGACAAAATCCGAGTCTTTTGTAATGGTGAAAACCTACAGGTTGATGCGGAACTAACTGGTTTTGTCGAAGCCGTTTGCCACCAAGTTGAGTTCGACTTTTCCGGACTTGATTTAACCCAGAACAAGGATCTAGAACCTCTTGTGCGCTTCTTGATCCATCAGCAAGGACTCATTGAGTTGGTTGCCCCAGAAGAGTAGAAGGACAAAAGATGAAGGTATTAACATCAGACTGGAACAGCAGCAAAGATCAACTCACCTTTGTTCGCAAACAAGTCTTTATCATCGAACAAGGCATTGACCCACAAGATGAATGGGACACTTTAGATGAAGACGCTGTTCACTTTGTTTCTTTTGGCACCACCGCCGTTCCTACTGGGGTTTGTCGCTTAACGGATAGTGGCCAAATTAGTCGATTAGCCGTTTTGCCTGCTTATCGGCACCAAGGTTATGGTGAAATACTCTTAAACCGTGCCGTCAAAGTCGCACGAGAAATGGGCATTCGCAAAGTTTTCCTACATGCTCAAGTTGATGTGCAAACCTTCTATGAAAAACAAAACTTTCACACCGATGGCAAAGTCTTTTTAGAAGCAGGAAAAATGCACATCCGCATGGAACGAGACATTTAATCAGAACCACTATTGCAAAGCAGACGTCACGATTGAGCAAATCTTGTCGTTAATCTTTGCGTCAACACTTCTTTGGCATGGGCGACCCTTGCTTGTCGTAAGGCGCTCGATGCCCATATCAAATAATATTGCATGCTATAAGCCCCTACCGGCGGCGGAATTTCCATCAAATCGCCATTTTTTATCTGCTCACGGCACAAGAACTCAGGCATCACAGACCAACCCACACCTCTAACAAGTAAGTTTCGCAGTGCCCTCAGATCTTGGCTCACCACTGTTGGAACTATGTGCTCTGTTTTAATATGGTTTTTTAGAAGCCATTTATCAATCAAAGACAATTCAAGGTTATAAGCCAACAATGGCACCTGACATATTGCTTGATTAAAATCCTGATCGGCCATCAAGGCCTGAACCACTGATGGAGCCGCCACGGCGACCACTTTACAGGTTAAAACGGTTTCACTTTGCAATCGACTATCTATGACGGGATGCGCTGAAATCCCCAGATCACAATGCCCTTCTAATAACATACTGGTGATCATTGGCCCATCACCTGTGTGCATTCTGACACGAATGCCATCTTCTATCAGAGGAAGCAACTCGGCGGTTAACACTTCCGCCATAAAATCGGCATGCCCAATAATTTGCAAAGCCCCAGCAACCCCCACTGAGCGGAATCGAGCAGAAGACAAAGCCGCTTCAGCGACATCAAGCTTATCACCAATATCAGCGGCCAACTCGTCTGCCGCCGATGTCGGAATCACCCCAGCAGGCTGTCGCTCAAACAAAGGCCGACCAATCGCAACCTCCAAACCAGCAATGTGTTGGGACACAGCAGGTTGAGTCAAATTAAGAGCACGGGCTGCGCCACTAATAGATCGCTGACGATAAACCTCAACAAAAGTACGCAAACGAGAAAGAGACATAGCACCCCATAAATATATTTATACCCCTACAAAAATAGCATTGTTGGCGGCCAACCACTAGCAACCATTACTATATGAACATAATGAGTAAGAAAGTAAGGACGGCTTGAAAACCATCGAAGCCACCTAAATAAATTTTTTGGAGGAGGATAGTATTATGACACCGACAAACGCATATTCAGATTTACTAAACACATTGAATCAAATGAAGCAGCACAATATGGCTGAAGGTCTAGCCAGCCCAGAGCTTCGCCAAGACAGATTGCAGCGTGCCATTAAACTCATTAAAGAAAATCACCGCGACCTAAGTGATGCCATGAGCAAGGATTTTGGACACCGCAGTGTGTACCAATCTTCCACAGCAGATATCGCCACGACCATTAAGTTATTAAAAGACGCCATAGAAAACGTATCTACTTGGATGCAAGATCAACCAGTTGAAACACCAGAACCAGGGATGAAAGCCTGGATTCAGCAACAACCTCTAGGTGTTATCGGTATTATCAGCCCATGGAATTTTCCTATTAACCTGTCTTTTGGGCCATTAGCTAGCGTGTTTGCGGCTGGTAACACAGCAATGTTAAAGCCTTCTGAGTTAACGCCTAAGACTTCGGCATTATTAGCAGAGCTGGTTGCACGCTATTTCTCACCAGAAGAACTCACTGTTGTACTGGGTGACGCAGAAGTAGGTAAAGCATTCAGCTCCCTACCTTTCGATCACCTAATATTTACGGGCAGCACTGCCGTTGGTAAACACATCATGCGTGCCGCGGCAGAGAACCTTGTGCCTGTTACACTAGAACTTGGCGGTAAATCTCCAGCTATGGTAGATGAAGATGCAGATATCACTCAGGCCGCCGAACGGATATTAACAGTGAAGACATTCAATGTTGGGCAAATCTGTATCTCGCCTGACTACATGATCATTCCTGAAAACAAAGTCGAAGCCCTAGTCGATGCGGCCAAAACCTTTGTGCAAAATAGCTTTCCAACCATGCAAGAGAACCCTGATTACACGTCTATTATCAGTGATAATCACTATAAACGTCTTATCGGGTTGCTTGAAGATGCAAAAGAAAAAGGTGCGAATGTCATCAGCCTAGCCGCTGAAGGCGAAGTGGATTATGACGACAGTAGCCGCAAAATTGCTCCTTTCCTGATATTCAATGTCAACGACGACATGGCGATCATGCAAGAAGAAATTTTTGGTCCTCTGCTTCCCGTCAAAACCTACGCTAAACCAGAGGAAGCGGTTGCTTACATCAACAATAATCCGCGCCCATTAGCCGCTTATTATTTTGGTGACAATACAGAGCGCCAGCAAGCCTTTGCTCGTAACACTATTTCAGGTGGTTTAGTCATCAATGACGCCATGACACATGTTTCTGTGGAAACGCTTCCTTTTGGTGGGGTTGGACCCTCAGGAATGGGAGCCTACCATGGCATACATGGCTTTAAACGATTTACTCACGAAAAAGCAGTTGTACTACAAAGTAAAGATGGAGCATCAGGTAAGCGTCTGCGTGCACCTTATAAAGATAAGCAGGCAGCGCTAGAAGAAATGCTAGATAGTTAAGCGTAAGGCCTGAACTTCAGGCAACAAAAAAGCGAGTCATTACGAATGACTCGCTTTTTATAAATACTATCGCGTTGCTTAATTAAACAACCGCAATCAGTTCAACGTCAAACTGTAATACAGAGAAAGGTTGAATCATGGCACCAGCACCTTGCGCGCCGTAAGCCAATTCAGCTGGGATAGTTAGACGGTATTTCGCGCCTTCTTTCATCAACTGAAGACCTTCAGTCCAGCCAGCAATAACACCAGTTAGAGGAAATTCAATTGGCTCGCCACGAGCAATCGAGCTATCAAACACTTGTCCATCGGTCAAACGACCTTCGTAATGTACACGAACCGTCGCTTCACGGCTTGGCGTTGCGCCTGTACCTTCTTCAAGTACTTCAAATTGCAAACCACTTTCTGTCGTTTGAACGCCTTCTTTAGCTTTATTCTCAGCTAGAAATGCTTCACCCGCTTTCACTGTTTCTTCAGATGCTGCACGGCTCTTCTCTTCCATTTTTTGCTGTAGTTCAGCAAAAGCAGCTTCTAACTCTGCACCAGGAACACGCATTTCTGCACCGTTTAGTGCGTCTTCGATTGCAGCAAAAAGGTGCGTTAGAGACAGTTCACCAAGATCACTACCACGTAGCTGATCACCAATTTGACGACCAATGCCGTATGCGATTTTTGCTTCGTTAGAGTCGAACGACAGTTCTGACATGTTTACACTCTCTTTTTTCGTTAACTAAAAATTTGAGTGCGTATCATAACATAGGCAAATCTTATGAGCTTCTTTTTCAAGCACCAACCTCTGCTAAAGTCTTCACAAAAAATAAATTAATTAGCGCCATAGATTATTAAAATGATATTCATTATCATCTAAATAATAGTGATTCATCTTGGAGTGCGTTATGAAAACTAAAAGCTTTATCCAACCTTCCCAGCGATATACGAATGATAAAAAGCCAACCGACTACTGGGGAATGCTGTTTGTTAGCTTTATCTTTTTATCCTCAATAAGCTGTTTTCTATTTGCGAATCATAGTGAACGATCTCCCAATAGCCTCCC
This sequence comes from Marinomonas sp. CT5, assembly GCF_018336975.1. Lineage (NCBI taxonomy): Bacteria > Pseudomonadati > Pseudomonadota > Gammaproteobacteria > Oceanospirillales > Oceanospirillaceae > Marinomonas > Marinomonas sp. CT5. The sequence continues at coordinate 3,212,123 of NZ_CP025572.1, forward strand.
CCTTACTTCTCATCAAATAAGCGCCACAGCTATTGATCTAGATCACAACAGTAAACGCTAAAAGGATTAAGCTGTAGGTACATTGAAAGAGGATCTTGCCATGTTACCTAAAATAAAGACGATTGTTTACGCTTGTGATCTAGACGGTAAAACACAAGCTGCTATGGAACTGGTTTTAAATTTAGCCAAAACCCATGACGCAAAAATTATATTGATGCATGCAATAGAGCCATTAAATACACAAGCATCAAACATGATTAACAATTACGTTAACGAAGACATTAGAGAGGCGATGCGCAAAGAGGCCATCAGTGAAATTGATGCTCGCATGAAAAAATTACTCTCTGAATTTATTGAAAAATATTCAGAAGAACTGGCTGACTTAGAACACACTCCGGAAACACTTATTGTCAATGGCGTTCCATCTGAATCCATTCAACGTGTCGCGGCAGAAAAGAATGCCGACTTAATTGTAATGAATAGCCGAACACATGGACGATTAAGCCAAATGATCATTGGCTCAACGGCCAACAAAGTGATCCATACCAGCTCTATTCCAGTGCTTGTTGTCCCAATTAAATAGTAAGCGGCTCTAGCCACATTTCTTTGTCTTCGATACACTTACTGTATATATAAACAGTAAGTGTATTTATGATTCTTTATATCGCCGAAAAACCCAGCCTTGCCCGAGCCATTGCTTCTGCGCTTCCTACTCCACAAAAGAAAGAAGAAGGCTGCATCTGGCTACCCAATGGAGATTGTATCAGCTGGTGTATCGGCCACTTACTCGAGCAAGCTGAACCTCATCAATACAACCCCGCCTATAAATCTTGGAATTTAGACCATTTACCCATCATCCCAACAGACTGGCAATGGCAAGAAAAAACCAACACCAAGAAACAGCTAAGCATTTTAAAAAAACTCATCAAAAAAGCCTCTGTCTTGGTTCATGCTGGAGATCCCGACCGCGAGGGTCAACTGCTTGTTGATGAGGTGCTCCATTACACCAAGGTTCCATCACAAAAGCTGAAAAACACCCAACGGTTACTCGTCAATGATTTAACCCCTTCTGCCATTAAAAAAGCGCTGAATAACTTACGCTCGAATAATGAGTTCGCGGCACTGTCGCGTTCCGCACTAGGGCGAGCTCGCGCCGACTGGCTATTCGGCTTAAACCTAACGCGCGCCTATACTATCAGAGGCCGTCAAGCCGGCTACCAAGGTGTTTTATCCATCGGTCGAGTGCAGACGCCAGTGTTAGGACTTGTTGTCGCAAGAGATAAGGAAAGAGACGCCTTTGTGCCAAAAAACTTTTATCAAGTTTGGGCAAATATACAAACACCGCAAGGTGCGCTATTCCAAGCAAAGTGGTTACCTAGTGAAGCCTGCCAGCCTTATATGGATGATGAAAATAGAGTGCTCAGCTTGCCTCTTGCGCAAAACGTTGCGAACAGAATCACCAACAAACCTGCGACCGTATTAGAAGCAAATTATAAGCAAAAGAAGCAAGCAGCACCTTTACCCTATAGTTTATCGGCACTTCAAATTGATGCTGCGAAAGCCTTCTCCTTGTCTGCTCAACAAGTCCTAGATACATGCCAAGCTCTTTACGAACGACATCAAATGATTACCTACCCGCGATCCGATTGTCGATATTTACCCAACCAACAGCATAAAGACGCACCGGCCATTATTGCGGCTTTAACTCACTCTGGCGGGGAAATTCAGAAGGGAGCAGAGAATGCCGACACATCGCGAAAGAGCAAAGCATGGAATGACAAACAGGTCACCGCCCACCATGCAATTATTCCAACAACACAAGCCCATAAAGCCGCCTCTCTGTCTAAAACAGAAGCGTTAGTTTTTCATTTAATCGCTCGCCAGTACCTCATGCAATTTTACCCAGAATACGATTATCTGGCTTCTTATATTAAATTAGACATTGAAGGTGGTGTCTTTGAAGCGAAAGGCAATACACCGATTGCACTGGGCTGGAAGGCACTCTTATCAAGCAAAAATAAAAGCCAAGACCCCGAAGACGAAAACCAAAACGAGCTGCCAAAACTAAGTAAAAGCGATGCTCTGTGGTGTACAGAAGGAAAAGTACAAGAAAAAATAACCACGCCTCCCGCTGCTTTCACCGACGCAACCTTATTGGCGGCTATGACAGGCATCAGCCGTTTTGTGTCTGATAAAGACATTCGCGCAATATTAAAAGAAACCGACGGATTAGGCACAGAAGCCACTCGAGCCAGTATTTTAGAACTGCTTTTTAAACGTGGTTTTTTAATAAGACAAGGCAAGCAAATTCACGCAAGCCAGACAGGTCGAGCATTTATAGATTGTTTGCCTACACAGCTTGTTACCCCTGATATGACAGCGAAATGGGAGTCCGCCCTTAACAATATTAGCCGCGGCGAAACCAGTTACCAAGAGTTTATGACAAACCTTGAAGAGAATTTATCTCAACTGCTTAGCGCTTCTCGAAGTATGCCAACATCCGCACTACAAAACCTTCCGCCACCTTCAAAAAATCCCTTCGCCAAAAGAAAAGGAAGCAATCGCAGAAAACCAGCAGGAACCTCCACCTCAAAAGCAGCCAGCTCAAACAAAAAAAGACGCTCGAAAGCGTCTTCTTAAAAAGAGAGTCTTTTCACATCACCCAACAGCAAGCCATACACCAACACCAACCATTAATGTACCTGCGATGCGATTCATAATACGGACATTTCCGCTTTGCATTAAAAGGGATTTCAACGTCCTTCCACCAGCGGCATAAATAAGTAAGCAGCTAAATTCAAGCGTTAGTATGATGGTAATCAACACCACCAGTTGGCTCGTTAGTGGACGACTTGCATCTAAAAAAGGTGGCAGCAATGCAATAAAAAAGGCCCACCCTTTTGGATTCGCAATCGCAGTCACAAAACCTTGAGACATCAAATCCACATAAGAAGCTGGCTTATTATCACTCGACTCTGTTTTTATAGCCATTTTTCCCTTAGACAACCACATCTGAATCCCTACATAGGCCAGATAAGCACCGCCAAGGTATTTCAACACCATAAATACACTAGGATAATTTAGTAGAAGCGCCGCCACGCCGATGGCCGATAAAATAGCGACCGTAGCCACTCCAACCAATTCGCCAAGCATCATCCAAAGTGCACGTTTCACACCGATGGTCATACCCAGTGTCATTGCCAAAGTCATGCACATACCTGGGGTAATAGAAACAAAAAAGAAGGTGGGTATAAAAGCAGATAGCAATGCTAAATTCACAAAAAGTCCCTATCCAATCATCAAAAAATATTAAAAGCGCTTTTTTTCTTTAAAAGTAGAACCATCGATGAACTTACTCCATTCATCATCTAGTTCATCTTCATCCTGCTCAAAGCTATTTGTGATTTCTTCTTCTGCTTTTTGCAGCTCAAGATCATCTTCGATTTCTTTCAGTAATTCTTTAAGTTTAAGAATAACAGGCTGAGCCTCAACCGTCTCTTTGGTAGGGTTTAATTGTGATAACGCTTCTCGATACATTTCGGCGGCTGTATCCATTTGACCACTCAAAAAAGCTTTGCGAGCAAGGTAGGCGTAATAATCAGATTTAACTTTATAATGGTAAAAGTTTAATAATTTACTGTATCGGTAAGCAACATCTTGATCTATGGTTTTTTCTTTTTGAGATAAAATCAAAAACGATTTAAACGACTCAAATAAACGCTTTATTTCTATTACGATTAATTCATCATTTATTGTCTTAGCGCGTCTTTTTTGTTTGTTTTCTTGAAACTCGACCATTTCTTCTGCTAAATGGGCCCTACGACGCGTTAAAGTTGGGTCAGGTTGCAACTCAATAAGCTGATCATATACAGCAATCATCCTTGAAAATAACCAAGCCTTCATGTCTTTTGGTTGGTATTGAGGAGGCATTTCATCAAGATAGCGACGTAACTGACGCAGCTGATTATTAAGCGTCGCAATTTTGCGCAACTTTTGTAATTGAGCTCGCTCTTTAAGCTGCAAAAATATTGCAAAGGCAATAAATCCGCCGATAACAAGCAAAAGTACTATAATAGTAACAGCTGTCATATGATACGTGGGTTACCTTGATACATTAATAGCCTAATTTGCATTTTAACTTCGAGTCTTAATAAAACGAAATGGCTAGATAATTTCAATTAGGGACTTGTTTATCCTTTCTCGCAAATAAAATATTTTCAACATCCTGTATCATATTTTGAAGCCGTGCCACTTCTCTTTTAGAACTATTAACACTGCTATTTTTTTCAATAACTGACAATGCTGCTCGATATTTTTCGAGTGCCCGATTTTTTTTATCATTATCTAAATCATCTCGTGCCTGACGAACTAATAAGTCTCGATAAGCCAAAGCATGTGAGTACCTCATCAACACGATATGATGTTTAATTATCGAACGCCCTGCTCCGTGTCGATCAAGCATATTTCGCATTTCTTTCAGCAAATATAATATAGCATCATGCGTTTGTTCGAGTTGTTCTTGTGTTGTCACCCTATCCTTAGAGGTAACAACACGACCTTGCTTCAAATCAGTGAGTAAGCGAGTGAGTTGATCTTTATTCGATACAAAATTAGATTGATAGTTTGCTCCCATCAATTGTTCTATCACCGAAAGCAAATATTCGACCAAAAAAACCTTGGTATCTCTAGGTAGATATCTATCAGGAATTATTCCTAATGAAGAAAACAATCGATTACTACGCTTAGATAGTCGAGAAAATAGCTTATCTCTCAGCTCCTTCTGTTGCCTTCTCCATCGCAAATAGGAAGGCACCGAGAAACACACAACCAACAAGGTAACAGCAACAAATATCAGTATGCTTGGTTTCATTTCTTAATAATTACCTAGCCGTGGCACTATAAAATATAAGTAGCTTACTTTTATATAACACAGACAAGAAAATGAAAACAGAAAAAGACCAGAGAAACTCTAATCTTTTTCTGTTTAAGGTGTGCTTTATACTTTTTAACGAGAGACAGAAAAACCAAGCAACATGTAAAACAACATTGCAGAAAGCAACGCAGAAGCAGGAACAGTGATAACCCAAGCTGCCGCAATTCGCAAAAGTGCAGAACGTTTCACTAACTCTTTTTTCGTCGCTTTCTTCAAGCCTTTACGCTCTCGAGAAGAAATAGGGGAAGAAGCCTGAGCCGCCTTTAGCTCTTTAAGAATGGCACGTTTTTCTTCAACATCAGCCAACTTAAAGCGTTTCACAAATTCTTGTGTTTGCTGGCCGTCGTGACCGGCAGACTCTGAATGAGAAATAATAGCAGCTAACTTCTTCTCATAAGATTGCTTCAAATATTCGCGTAGGAAGCCAACCCCAAAGATACCACCAACAGCAATATGAGTTGAACTAACTGGCAAACCAAGTTGAGAAGCGATGATAACTGTAATTGCAGCCGCCATAGCAACACAAAATGCGCGTGTTTTATCCAACTCTGTTATTTCAGAACCTACAGTTTTGATCAACTTAGGACCAAACAAAGCAAGACCTACCGCAATACCAATGCCCCCTACCATCATGATCCAAATAGGAATAGCTGCTTTGCTAGAAACGGCGCCAGTCATTAACGCATCATTTATAGCGGCTAAAGGCCCTATTGCATTCGCAACATCGTTTGCACCATGGGCAAAACTTAGCAAGGCAGCAGACACAATAAGAGGCAATGTAAATAAGCTATTAACTGCATCTTTATCGTTTTTCAGTACCAACGCGGCTTTATCAACCATTGGACGAACAATAAAATAAACTGTCAGCGCAATGGCAAAAGCAATCATAACGGCCGTAATAAAGTCCAGCTTCCAAATATGTTTAAGGCCCTTAAGAATAAGGTAGGTCGAAAATGCCCAAACCATTGCACCTACCAATAAGGGCACGACTTTTTTAGCGGCATCGATCATGTCATTTTTATAGGTAATAGATCGTTTGATATAAATTAGGAATAACGCAGCAATGACACCACCAAGCACAGGGGAAATAACCCAACTAGCGACAATCGCAATCAATTTATCCCAGTTAGCAATATCCCAACCGCCAGCAGCAATACCGGCTCCCAAAACCCCACCAACAATAGAGTGAGTAGTAGAAACAGGCGCACCAAGATAAGTGGCTAAGTTAAGCCAAATAGCCCCCGCTAACAAGGCAGCCATCATAACCCAAATAAAGGTAGCAGCATCACCGATTGAATTAGGATTGATTATGCCCTTTTTAATAGTACCGACAACGGTACCGCCAGCAATTAAGGCACCAGCCGCTTCAAAAACAGCAGCAATCAAAATAGCACCTGTCATGGACAAGGCTTTCGACCCTACCGCGGGCCCCACGTTATTGGCAACATCATTCGCGCCAATATTTACGGCCATATAAGCGCCAATAGCTGCAGCTATGGCTAAAATAGATAAATTAGAAACCCCAACGCCATTAGATGAAGCATAAAAACCAGACACCAAAACAAATGCTAAGGCAATTAATACACGAACAAACTCATGACCACTTAATAAGGTGGATTCTTCTTTCGGGTTATTTGTAAGATCCATACGGGCTCTTCTTTACTGTAATTAATCTATGCCAAATCTTTGTGTGCTAAGGGTCAACCTAAACACAACAACGACATGCTTCCAAGCACCTCAATTAAATTCGGCTCTCAATTCATCCCGTCACATTTTTGTAAAATGTAAATTTGGCGTCATTCTACACTGGGAACCTAAAGATAAAAACCCTAAAATTTTAGAGTGATATCAGCGAGACAAAGGATAAAAAAAAGTGCCTATAAAGGCACTAAGTTAAGAAAATACTACATTATTATGTCATTTTTGTGACAGCATCAATTTACTTACCTGATCAACATTCAATGACATTAACAGCCAGTCCACCTCGAGATGTTTCTTTGTACTTATCATTCATATCTTTGCCAGTATCTCGCATAGTACGAATTACTTTATCAAGCGAGACATAATGTGTTCCATCGCCGCGAAGTGCCATACTTGCTGAGTTAATGGCTTTAATAGACGCCATCGCGTTTCGCTCAATACAAGGCACCTGAACAAGACCGCCAATAGGGTCACATGTCAGACCTAAATTATGTTCCATGCCAATTTCAGCGGCATTTTCAATTTGTTCAGGCGTTCCACCTGTTGCTGCTGCCAACCCGGCAGCGGCCATAGCACAAGCAGAGCCCACTTCCCCTTGGCAACCTACTTCAGCCCCAGAAATAGAAGCATTTTCTTTGAATAACAAACCTATTGCAGCCGCTGTGAGGAAAAAGTTAATCACCCCCTCTTCACTAGAACGAGGGCAAAACTCCCAATAATAATGCAACACGGCGGGAATGATCCCAGCAGCCCCATTCGTTGGAGCGGTTACCACTCGACCTCCTCCAGCATTTTCCTCATTTACAGCTAACGCATAAAGATTGACCCAATCCATCGCACCTAACGATGGAGTAATCATGTCCATTCGTGTTTTGCTGGTCAAATCTCGATGAAGACTAGCCGCTCTACGTTTCACTTTTAAGCCACCTGGCAGAACACCTTCATTACGGATACCCTGTTCAACACACTCTTTCATTACCGCCCAAATACCAAGAATGCCCTGCTTGACCTCCTCTTCTGTACGCCAGTGCTTTTCGTTTTCCAACATAATTTGCGCAATGCTTTTATCCTGCTCTCGACAAAGCTTAATCAACGCTTCTGCGCTATGAAAAACATGAGGCAGTTCAGTGGTATCTTCAACCAATGCGACATTACCTTGTTCATCTTCTTGAACGATGAAGCCACCACCAACAGAGTAAAAAGTCGCTTGATGAATAATCTCGCCTTCTGTATCAAAAGCGACCAACACCATACCATTAGCGTGAAAATCTAAACGATCAACACGGTGATAAATCAGATCCGCGGCGACATCAATGGCGATAATGTGCTTAGAAAGTAAATTAAGCTGCGAAGAGGCCTCAATATGATCAACACGTTCATTCACCAAACTGGGATCAATCAACTCAGGCAGCTCACCTTCCAGTCCCATTAATACCGCCGTCCCTGTTCCATGACCTTTGCCTGTAGCACCAAGCGAGCCGTACAAATCAATTTTTAAACGGCCAATTTTTGATAAAAGCTGCCGATCTTGTAACTGATGGGCAAATTGGTTTGCCGCCACCATAGGACCAACAGTATGAGAACTAGAAGGGCCAATTCCCACTTTAAAAAGGTCAAATAAACTGATTGCCATAGCCATTACCCTCTGCTGTGAAGCGTTTTCTACACAACAATAAAAAATACAAAACACGAAGTGATTAGCGAGCAAAATTATCACTTATGCAATAAAGTTTCCAATTGGAAACTGACGTTTTTTGATCAGATAAAGCCAACGTTAGTAAAGAGGCAACTTTTTGGCGTTTCAGGACAAATCAGCCAAGCCAAAGTAAAAAAACCAGCCCGTATAAAAATTGCTTAACTGTAAAAACCACCTACTCTTAAAGACTCACCCACCCAAAAGAGGACGCAGGTATGTCTGCAACAATTATTGTCGGGGTTGATGGAAGTGAAGCTGGGAATCGAGCCTTATCCTATGCAAAGCGGCTAGCAACACTCATAGGAAATGAATGCGAACTGCAAATTGTGTGTGTTGTTGAATGGTCTCCCTACACTTTCCAAACTCCAGAAGAAAACTCCCTCCGAAAAAAACAAAAACAAGTCGAAACCCAAAACGCCCAAGAGCGAGTAATAGACCCCGCTCTTAGCACATTAAAAGAAGCCGGTATAAAAGCATCTGGCACTGTCAAATTTGGCAAAGCCGCTACCATCCTAAACAACATCGCAGTAGAAAATAATGCCGAACAAATTGTCGTTGCACGCTCTACTGAACAGGGGTTAAGCGCAAGAGTATTCGGTAGCGTAACGGCCAATTTGGTCATGAGTGCGAACGTTCCTGTCACCGTTGTCAGTTGAGGTAAAGTCTATTATGAAACAATTTACTTATTTATTTAGCGCGCTTACGGCCCTAATTCTTTTTAGTCTAAGCTCTTCATTAAAGGCAGCAGAAAGCATAGATGCTGCTGTTAATGAAGCGTTTGGAAACGCTACGGGGTGGTTCGTAAATTTAATTTTCGCTCCGCTACCGGGAACCAGTTTTCCATGGATCGTACTTTGGTTAGTGACAGGCGCTACCATTTTTACCGTTTACTTTGGGTTTGTTCAATTCCGCAGCATTGGACACTCTATAGCTTTGGTAAAAGGCGACTACTCTGATCCAAATGACGCAGGCGAAGTCAGCCATTTCCAAGCACTGGCAACCGCCCTCTCAGGAACCGTTGGACTTGGTAACATTGCAGGTGTGGCCGTCGCGGTGTCAATTGGTGGACCTGGTGCAACCTTTTGGATGATTATGGCAGGCCTTATGGGAATGGCATCCAAATTCACAGAATGTACTTTGGGGGTAAAATATCGAAACGAATACAAAGACGGTAGTGTGTCTGGCGGGCCGATGTATTACATTTCAAAAGGTTTTAAAGAGCGCAATATTCCTGGTGGCAAACTGCTTGCTGGGATATTCGCTATTTTCTGTATTTTAGGCTCTTTGGGTGGCGGCAATATGTTCCAAGCTAACCAAGCCCATGCCCAGCTCACTCAAGTAATCGGCAATTATCCAGGATGGATAACCGGTGTAATTTTTGCTGCCCTTGTGTTTATTGTTATTGTTGGTGGCATAAAATCAATCGCTCGGGTTACCGACAAAATAGTGCCTATTATGGGCATTCTTTACGTTGGTTCAGCGATGATTATCCTACTTGTTAACGCTGACAAAATAGGTTGGGCATTTGGACAAATTTTTGAAGGAGCATTTACAGGGCTAGGCGTTGCTGGTGGTTTAGTCGGAGCGTTAATTCAAGGCTTTAAACGTGCTGCATTCTCTAACGAAGCGGGTGTTGGCTCTGCTGCGATTGCTCACTCTGCCGTACAAACAAACGAACCTATTACCGAAGGTTTTGTTTCATTATTAGAACCATTTATCGATACCGTTGTTATTTGTACTATGACCGCACTTGTCATCATCATTACGGGGCAATTAATGCTCAACCCAGATACTGGCATGTATATTTTGAACGAGAGCGGAACAATCATGACAGCAGATGGTTCGTCTGGTGTTGCCTTAACATCAGCGGCTTTTGCTTCCGCTTTTAGCTGGTTCCCCACACTGTTGGCAATTGCCGTAATTCTTTTTGCATTTTCTACCATGATTAGTTGGTCTTATTACGGCTTAAAGGCTTGGACCTATTTATTTGGAGAAGGTAAAAGAGCTGAGCTAACTTTCAAAATTATCTTCTGTATTTTTGTCATTATTGGTGCCGCCGCAAGTTTAGGACCTGTTATCGACTTTTCTGATGCCGCGATTTTTGCAATGGCAGTTGCCAACATCATCGGCTTGTATTGCTTGATGCCAATTGTCAAAAAAGAACTTAATTCTTATTTATCTCGTCTTAAATCAGGTGAAATAAAAAAACACAAACATTAATTTGCAATCACAGTCTTAAATAACAATAAGATTAATAACCCAAAAAAAGAGCCAAAAGGCATTGCCTTTTGGCTCTTTCATTTTCATCTCATATGATGTCTGCTAAGTGTGATTAGAAGAAGCCTAATGGATTCACATCGTAGCTAACCAACATATTTTTCGTTTGTTGATAATGTTCTAATGCAATTTTATGAGTCTCGCGACCAACACCTGATTTTTTATAACCACCAAAAGCAGAGTGAGCAGGATACTGATGATAACAGTTCATCCAGACACGACCCGCTTCAAGATTACGTCCCATGCGATAGGCAAGATTGGTGTCGCGCGTCCACACTCCAGCTCCTAGACCAAACTCACTGTCGTTAGCAATCGCTAATGCTTCAGCTTCATCTTTGAATGTCGTCACACTGACCACAGGCCCAAAAATTTCTTCTTGGAAAATACGCATATGATTGGAACCTTTAAATAAAGTCGGCTGAACATAAAAACCTTTATCCAACCCTTCCACTGATTCGATATCACCACCTATTAGTAATTCAGCCCCTTCTTCTTTACCTATATCAATGTAACTCATTATTTTATCAAACTGCTGTTTAGATGCCTGAGCACCGACTTGCACATCGGTATCTAATGGATTACCACGTTTGATGGTTTTCGTACGCTCAATGACTAACGCCATGAACTCATCATAAATAGATTCGTGGACCAAAGCGCGAGAAGGACATGTACACACCTCACCTTGGTTAAAGAAAGCCAATACCAATCCTTCTACGCATTTACTAATAAAAGCTTCCTCATGCTGCATAACATCCGCGAAATAAATATTCGGTGATTTACCACCTAATTCAACCGTGGAAGGAATGATATTCTCAGCAGCACATTTCAAAATATGCGACCCAACTGGCGTAGAACCAGTAAAGGCGATTTTAGCAATACGCTTACTCGTCGCTAACGCTTCACCCGCTTCTTTACCGAAACCGTTAACGATATTAAGCACACCTGGTGGTAGTAGGTCTTGAATTAATTTAACCAACTCTAGAATAGACGCTGGCGTTTGTTCTGCTGGTTTTAGCACTACACAGTTACCTGCAGCCAATGCTGGCGCCAATTTCCAAGCTGCCATCAAGATGGGGAAGTTCCAAGGAATAATTTGCCCTACAACCCCTAATGGCTCATGAAAATGATAGGCCACAGTATGTTCATCTAACTCAGCTGTGCTGCCTTCTTGTGCCCTTAGACAACCAGCAAAATAACGAAAGTGATCAGCCGCTAGAGGAATGTCGGCGTTCAAGGTTTCACGAACGGCTTTACCATTGTCCCATGTTTCAGCAACGGCTAAGGCTTCTAGGTTCTGCTCAATACGATCGGCAATTTTTAATAGGATATTGGAGCGATTAGTAACGGAGGTTTTTCCCCATGCAGCACGAGCAGCGTGAGCAGCATCAAGGGCAAGATTGATATCTTCTTCAGTGGAGCGAGGAATTTGACAAAACACTTCACCATTCACAGGACTAATATTATCGAAGTATTGGCCTTTCACCGGGGCAACCCATTCACCACCGATAAAATTACCGTACTGAGCTTCAAATGAAATCAAGCTACCATTAGTTCCAGGTTGTGCGTAGATCATAAAAATTTCTCCATTGTTGTTTTTTTTATTTAAAGAAGCTTTAGCATAATTACAATTCTCGCAACTTCATGCACAAGCTTCTTCAGGTTTAATCTTTGTTTGAACCCAAGAACTAAGATTAAGAATAAAGCGAAAAGAAAACTTGCCTGTGAGTCCATGAAACTTGTCTGGCGATCCATTTTTGCTTTGCTTTTGTATTGACCCAAAAGCCAGCAAGAGTGATTATGGGAGAAGGGAAATTCGCCACGACACATAATTAAAATAAAAAACATTCAGGCAAAGAGGTTGGTAAATGAGCCGTTCTATCTCGACAGAGAAAACATTACAGCAACATAAACGTGCGCCAATACAATTGGTCGAAAACCGTGTATGTTTCGCAGGACCACACTCAGAGTTAAGTATTTATGATACTTATGAACAAGCACAAAAAGTCAGCCTAAAAGCCGATTCTTTGCTGTATTGTGGAATGGTAACGGGGGCAAAAGTCATGCACACCAAAGAGCATGACAACATCCCTTTTCTTCCCCATGAGTCTTTTATCTTGGCCCCTAAAGAAGAAGTCTTTATCGATTTTCCGGAAGCCCAGTTTCATAATCCAACCACTTGTCTCACCATTGCTATTTCTCAAGAAAGAGTGGCGCAAATCTGTGATCGAATGAATGACATTATGGTGGCTTCTTTACCTTCAGGTGTCACTCTCGATGCCGGCCAACATCTACATACTCTTCACACTCAAGCGACACAGCAGTTAATTGATAGGCTAACCAGCGAATTTCTACGCAATGACCCTGATCGTGATTTACTCGTTGACTTTGGGGTTAGTGAATTAGTAACACGCATCCTCAGGCACCACGGACGAGATGCGCTATTGCAGTTCACTCAACATTCACCGGATGCAAATGGATTAACCTGCGTCATACAATGGATAGAACAAAACCTCGCTCAATCATTAGATATTAACCAACTCGCCAAAATGGCTTGTATGAGCCGAAGTCGTTTCTACGAGTGTTTTAAACGCCAGTTAGGTTGTACACCAGTTGAATACCAGCATCAGCGCCGAATGAGCCGTGCCTATCAACGTTTACAAGAAAAGTGTTCGGTAACAGAAGTGAGTTATGAATTAGGCTATTTAAGTTTGAGCCACTTTAGTCGACGTTTCCATCAACATTTTGGCATATCGCCTAGGCAAGTGACTCAAACTAAACTTCACTCATAATCAAAAAGACTAAAAAACATGTTTCAACTTTGCTTTGCAGTATATAAAAACGCACAAAATAAACAGCAAACCGACTGTCAAAGCAAAAAATGGCACCAATTGACCTAATTGATACAATGACGCAAGAATAACAGGGCCCAATGCGGCACCTAGTCCTTGCATTGAGGCGTTCATACTGGCTAAGCGGCTTTGTTGATCATCTTTCACAAGCAATGTTTGCGCTGTCACAATGCCAGGGAAAAGGAAACCAAACCCCGCACCAAATAACCCCATGGCAAACAACACACCAGCATAAGAATCTAAAAAGATAAACGCCAACTGAGCAAGCACTCCAACCCCTACTCCGGAGAAGATCAATGTCACTACACCAAGCTGAAATCTTGGCACTAATATCATCTGAACTAAAATACTAAAGCAGGACATAGTCATCATGGCAAAGCCCAACTGATGGGTGGTCTGCGCCACATCAAGTTGAAACCTATCTTGAATCAAAAAACTCATAATTTGCTGTACGCCTGTCATCGACAAAATAGACAAAGACGACATACATAAAAATGGCATGACAGGCTGAGTCAACCAATTGATTTTAGCTGGTTTGACAAATTGGCGTACATGCTTGGTATCTTTAACAAACAACACCACCAGCAATGCCGCGGAGCCAGCTAAAAAAGAAATAATATAAAAAGGCGCCGTCAAACCTAGGCCGCTTAACAAAGACGCAAAAGCGGGCCCTAAAATCATACCGATACTAAAAGCCGCACCTATCATGGCAATCGTCGAGCTACGATGCTTTATATCAGTATGTGAAATCAAGTAAGTCTGAATTGACGGTAAAATACCAGCAATGCCAAGCGAAAAAATAATGCGCAAAACAAAAACACAAACATACGCTTGTTCAGCGGTTAAATTCTTTGCCAATGCTTCCTGAAGAACAAAGCCAGTGCAACCAATGGTAAAAGCATAACAACTCATACCAATAATCACTGAACGCACACGGCCAATTCGATTAATAATACTGCCCCATAAAAAGGCGGCAACCACAAACGTGGCGGCACCAGCCGTAATAAGCGTACTAATGCGTACATCAGCTAAGCCAATTTCACGACCTATTGGTGGCAAAGACGTAAAAATAAAAGATTGTCCAATACCCACAGCAATCAAGCATGAAAGTAATAACCAGCGGGACAAGCGTTCTTGGAGAGAAGAATAGGTGTCAGTGTTAATCAATGTAGATCCTTGATATTAAACTAGTAATTTAGTCCGCAGACAGAGCAGACTCACATAGAACACACAAAGGGGAAGCTTTGATCATCCTGATCAAGCGAACGATAAAATAACACATTCTATATAAAGTTTCTGATTCAAGATAACCTCTTTGCATAATAAAAAGATGAGTCATGCAATACTTAGTATTAGAATACAGCTCTCAAAACTTGGTAACTGATACCAATAGTTGCTTCATACAAGGCTAAGGAAATATGCCACCACTTTTTAAACACGCTAATTTTGTCCACTTCTGGATCGGGCAAATTGCCTCTTCTTTCGCTTTTCAAATGCTTAGCGTGGGTATTGGCTGGCAAATGTACGACCTAACCAACAGTCCTATGGCGCTCGGTTTAGTAGGTCTTTGCCAGTTTCTGCCACAACTATTATTAACCTTAGTCGTTGGTCACGTGGCCGATCGTTACAACCGTCGATTAATCTGTGTTTGCACTCGGTTCTCCATGGCGATGACAGTCGGAATGTTAGCCTATGGTAATATGACATCGACAATATCCGCCGAGATGATTTATCTCTGCGCCGCGCTTTTAGGTACAGCAAGAGCCTTTGAAATGCCGGCAAATCAGGCCATCTTGCCTAACCTTATTCCTAACGAACTACTTTCTCGTGCTGTCAGCGCCATTGCTTCAGCGCGCGAGATTTCGGTTATCGCAGGCCCCGCACTGGGCGGTCTCATTTATCTTATTGGCCCCACCACATTGTACCTTTCTAGCATGACCTGTTTCTTCATTTCGTGCGTTATTATGTTCTTTTTACATTACAACTTTACAGTGAGAGGTAAGACGCCTATTAGCATGACACATCTGTTTGGCGGGCTTACTTTCATTCGTGGTAATAAAGTTATCTTGGGCTCAGTTTCCTTAGACATGTTTGCCGTTCTATTAGGGGGCGCTACGGCACTCTTACCCATTGTCGCCAAAGATATTCTCCACACAGGCCCATGGGGATTAGGCTTATTACGCTGCGCTCCAGCGCTTGGGGCACTGCTCATGTCAGTGTATTTAGCGCGTCGGCCATTAACACACAGTGTGGGTAAAATCATGTTTGCGGCAGTGGCTACTTTTGGTGTCGCGACGATTTTATTTGGTTTATCTGAAAATCTTATTCTCTCTATGCTTGCTTTAATTCTACTGGGTGCTTCTGACATGATCAGCGTAGTCATCCGCTCAACTCTAGTGCAATTAGAAACGCCAGATGAAATGCGTGGTCGAGTTAGTGCCGCTAACTCTGTCTTTATTGGTAGTTCTAATCAGTTAGGAGAATTCGAGTCTGGAGTAACAGCAGCCTGGTTCGGTGTGGTTCCTGCCATCGTTATTGGTGGTGTTGGGACAATTGCCGTTGTCGGCATGTGGATGTATTTATTTCCGAACCTATTAAAGCGTGACACCTTAGACAAAGAAAACGATTAAATTTAATACTCGCCAAAGCCTGTCCCGAGGTCAGGCTGCACGCCTTAAAATAATATGAAACAAACTAAATAATAACACCGCATAAAACAAAAAGCTGACAGCTAAAAAGGTCAGTCCAAACTGTTCGCCAATTAAGCCACTAAAAAATGGCAGAGTCATCGCTCCAAATACCGCCGCGCTCATCTGAAAACCAATAGCATGAACAGAATATTTCTTACCAACTCTTGTTACGGTTTGCGAAATCATACATGGGAAAATGGGTGCAGCGCAGAATCCCATTAAAGCCAAGCCCAAGTAGCTCATATACGTGGCAATATTCAGAGAAAAAGACAACGCACCTAAAACAACGCCAGCCAAACAAAGACGTAATAACTGATCAACAGAAAAACGTTCAACCAAAAAACCAAAAACAGCACGCCCAAATGCCAAAGCGCCCCAATAAATCGCCACCCAAGTCCCGGCCGTAGCTAACGCGATACCTCTTGACTCAGTCATCACAGTAAAGGCCCACTGCCCAACCCCGACTTCAACACCGGTATATAAAAAGAAAAAAACGATCTGAAAACGGATAACGGGGTGTTTCAATGCCTGTAGTTGAGTAATGGCGGGCAAGTCATCTGCTTGTTCCTCGGCTTTTTTAGGTGCATGTTTGTCGCTTTCCCAGAGGTTTCGACTAAACACAAACACCAAGGCCATAACAAATAATATACTAGCAAGAACCCCATAGCCCAACCGCCAATTCTGCGAAAAACTTACCAAAACAGTCGTCACAATAATCGGCCCGGACGTTGCTCCGACACCGAATGCCGCATGTAGCCAATTCATATGACGAGTAGAGAAATGCTCTGCGGCATAGGTATTAAGTCCAGCATCAATAGCCCCTGACCCCATTCCAATCACAATGGAAAACAGAACAAAAACAATAAAAGAAGTACTGAAATAGAAACCGAATAGACCAAAGCTAACTAGCAAGCTACTAACAACCAGTAACCAACCCACACCGAGCCGAGCCATTAGATAACCGACAGAAAAGCTAGACATTAGATAGCCAATACCACCAGCGGCAATCACCAAACCAAGCCAACCTGTCGGCACATCAAATTCCGTGCGAACAAATGGCCAATTAATACCATGGGCGGCATCTGGCAAGCCCAGACTAATAAAGCCTAGATAGGCAATAAACAACAATATGCCAGATGTGCGCATGAAATATCCCTGTCCAAAAAATAAGAGTGATTTGAACTCATTTATTGTGCGAATTAAATCTTTAAAATCACTTAATAATCCCTTTGCATAAGTTCACTATTTAAAGACCTCTTAGCGCCACTTACGTTTTTCTTTTTCAATGGTTTTCCATTTCCAATTTGGCGCTTCACCTTTCCAGTAATAAAAAACAATCAAAATAAGGGTGCTAATAACAACAGGAATGGCCCATCTAATCAGATCCGCTTTAGGATCATTCACGAAACTAACAATCACAACGGTAAACAAATACAATACAAGAACTGTCCATCCTTGCCATGTATTTGGTTTACCCCATCCCCAACCATTTTTTTTGGCCGGAAACCACACTTTCTTTTTATCCGTCATATCAAATGCCTCAAAGCAAATCGAGCTATACACCGAAACACTCTGCCCTAATTTACGCCATAAAAAAAGAGCCTATGTAAATAGACTCTTTTATGTAGCATCACAGCAATTGTCTTTAACTAACCGCCTTTACTTAGCTAAGAATTCACCACGTGTTTTATCACTACGCTTAAATAAGCCACCTAAAGCGGTAGTTTGCGTTGAAGAGCTGGCATCCATAACGCCTCGCGCTTTAACACAATAATGCACAGCGCTAATACTTACCGCAACATTGTCGGTTTCTAGCAAAGTTTGCAAGGTGACTAAGATCTGCTGAGTCAAGCGCTCTTGCACCTGTGGGCGCTGAGCAAAAAAACGCACAATACGGTTAATTTTAGATAAACCTATGATCTTTGTTTTGGGCAAATACGCCACTTTCGCCAACCCATCAATAGTCACAAAGTGGTGCTCACAAGTACTGGTAAAACTAATGTCGCTTACTTTTACCATCTCATCCACTTTCATTTTATTTTCAATGACGGTGATCTTAGGGAATTGCGCGTAATCCAAACCAGAGAAGATTTCTTTTACATACATTTTGGCAATACGATGTGGGGTCTCAGCCAAGCTATCATCAGTCAAATCCAAGCCAAGGGTTGATACCACATCTTCAAAGGCATTTTTAATACGCTGATATTTTTCTTCGCTCGTCAGACCATTATCAATCATCGGGGTTTCTAAACCACTTTTAATAAGAGCATCACGTACTTTTGCTGCCTCGTCAGACAACGCGAGGCGGTTTAAATCTGTTTGTTCCGCTATATTAGCTTTCATAAATTTGTCCTAAGTTACTTAACCCTGTCCCATGACATGAAGGCGTTCAATAAAGAGAAGTCCTATTTAGCCACTCAAGCTAAATGTCGGCCTCCATCCAGTGACAAGGTTCGACCTGTCATATAGCGACTGTCTAATATGTACTGTATCGCTAGCACACCTTCTTGTTCTCCCGGTTCTTTTCGCAACAATGACTTTTTTAGAGCCTTCTCACGATATTCCGCATCATCCCCGTCATTAAACATCAAAAGTGACGGTGCGACCGAATTGACCTTAATTTGAGGGGCGAATCGTTTAGCAAACGAACAAGTTAAGTTCGCTAAACCTGCTTTACTCGCAGCATAGGCAATGTGCTTATCACTACCCTTTTCAGTCACATAATCCGTCATATGAATGATGTCTGCGTGCCCATTTTGGTCAGAACCCGCACATAATAATGCTTCGAAAGCTAGATTTATACGATAAGGTGCAAATACATGAACATGCCACATTTTTTCCATCAACCTCGCCGTATCCGAACAACCTTCTTCTGATTCCCACTCAGAGGCATTATGAATAATCCCCCTAATCGCTGAATACCTATCTTGTATGGTTGCAATAAAATCATCTACACCTGACACAGATGAAAAATCGGCTTGTATACACGAAATTCCTTGCTCTTCTAATAGGTCAATGTCTTCTCGTGCCGTGCGATACGTAATCACAATATCATGCCCTTGAGCAGATAACGCTTTAGCGCAAGCAAGACCTAGGCGCTGCCCTCCGCCAGTAATAATAATTGGCATTTTACGCGTCATTAGTGTCCTTTCCTACTGAGTTATCATCATTAACAACATATAAAAATACTATCGATTTAGAAACTAGATTCAATTTATGCCAACGTTAAATTATTCACCTAAGCTTAGATACGGTCATGTTCAAAAAAAAGATCAATCAATACTATCTAAAATATTTTTACTTACGTAACTATTGATACCACTTTCCATTATCAAGTTCTAAAGGAATGTGTTCTCAAAATGCCATAAGGAACGACAATGACTTCACTTACAGAAAAAACTACGACTAGATCTTTATCCGTTAGTAAGATCCCCCAAGAAGCTTTCGATTGGTATGACGAATACGCCCATGGTGATATAGATCGCCGTACCTTTCTATCTCGCCTTGGTACGCTCAGCGTAACAGGACTAAGTCTCTCTGTCGTGGCAAATGCACTAACACCTAACTATGCGCAAGCAGAGCAAGTATCTTTTAACGATCCTGACATTACTGCCAGTTATTTAGAGTTCGACTCTCCAAATGGCCACGGACGAGCTCGAGGCTATCTGGTGATTCCTAATAATGTCAACGCAGATAACAAATCCCCAGCCGTGCTAGTTGCCCATGAAAATCGTGGCCTTAACCCCTACATCAAAGATGTGGCCAGACGTTTAGCAAAAGCAGGATTTATTGCCTTTGCTCCTGACGCCCTCTTTCCTTTGGGGGGCTACCCCGGCAATGACGACGAAGGTAGAGCGATGCAAAAAACACTAGATGGCAATAAAATTGAGGGTGATTTTATGGACGCTGCCACTTTGATGAAGAATCATGAATTTACAACAGGTAAAGTAGGCATGGTGGGCTTTTGCTATGGCGGCTACCTGACGAATGCACTTGCTGCCGCCATGCCAGACACCATCAATGCAGGTGCTCCTTATTACGGCACTCCAGCAAAATCCAACATAGATAAAATTAAAGCACCGTTACAATTACACTTTGCAGAATTGGATCAACGAGTGAATGCAACCTGGCCTGAATATGAAAAGACTTTAAAAGCCAACAAGGTAGATTACAAAGCCTATATTTACGCTAAAGCCAACCATGGCTTTCATAATGACTCAACTGCACGTTACCAAGAAAAAAACGCTGAGCTTGCTTGGCAACGAACACTGGCTTTCTTTAAAGAAAATTTAAACGCGTAAAAACAAAACATTACAGCCTATTAAATTCAGTAGGCTGTAATGTTCTTCGCATTAAGAATCAGTGCATCTTGCTTAAAAGTAAAATCAATTCCAGGTATATTTGGCGTTTGTTTCCACAGGGACTCACACAAATCTGCGACACTGGTTTCATTATTAGATTGCAACCAAGCCACAACCGCACGAGCCACATTAGGATAGGATATTTGAAACACTCTGCTGGTTTCCAACCATTCTTGAATAACCTGAGAACTTAATACATCCGTTGTTTTCGCAACCCCTAAAAACTCTAACGCGATAGCATTGGAATGCTGCTCAATTTGGCCTCTTAATGGTTTTGCAAGAATACGTCGGCCGAGCTGCAACGCTTCTGAGTTGAGCTCAAAACCAGCATTGCAAAGTACCGACTCACATTCACTTAAATTCTTTTGAAACAATTCTCGTCCAAAGGGAAAAACCTCTACATTACCATACACCCCAGGCTCAATATCCTTACAATGAAAACGAAAATGATAATTTGGAACCGCCTCAAGCCAATCTAAAACTTCTTCACTGTTTTCAAAAGGTAGGTACACCAACACTTGATCCGAGTACGAAATATTTTGTAGAGGCTGGGTGTGAATAAGAGGTGGCAAAATAGGGTAACCAAAATGATGCCAATGGGCACCTAACTGAATTGCCGCTGGAGCAAAATTAGACATGATCCACTGCGCAACAAGATTCTTTTTATAACGTGGAATATCATATTTAAAAGCATACTGATGGCCAAATCCTACGCAAGCAACACCTTGGAGTTTCGCCGCCCAAGCAACAATCGGTTCAAAGTCAGTAATCACCAAATCATAGCTACGAGTATCAACCGAACGAATATCCCGATACAACTTGAAAAAATTAGCGTTTTTACAGGTTGCAAATAAATCCAATTGCCCATTGCGAGCAGCAAAACTCAAACCTTGAAAAGTACGATAGTGCCCGAATATTGCCATATCAAAATACTCTTCTGCTGGCCGACCTGAAAACACAAAATCAACCTCAACTCCAGCCGCATGCATTTCCACAGCCATGGCTCTTGCTCTGGTTATATGTCCATTACCCGTTCCTTGGACACCGTACAATATTTTCATATCAAAATCCCTATTGCTAGAGCTGCACAAGATGTTCCCAATAAAGCACCAATAACAGTGTCTGTAGGAAAATGAACGCCAAGAAAAATGCGAGAAAGCCCTACATTCGCAGCCCAAAAATACAAAATCATATTCATACTGGGAAACCATTCAGACAAACAATAAGCCATAAAGAATGCACCCGACGTATGACCAGAAGGAAAAGAAAACTGATCTGAAGGAATAATAAAACTATTAAAATTATCTAATGCATCCGCTGGGCGGTTACGTTTAAAACCTCGTTTTAAAACCAGATATAAAATTCGTTCTACTAAAAAGCCTAATACTAAAACCAACATCAAAGTCGCTTCTCCAGCGAACCAAAGCAGAAGCGCTAAAAAGGCATATAATGGGCCATCTGCTGAGAAAGAAACCGCTCTCCCAATACGAGTTAATGTGACTCGATGCTTACGAGCCATGCACCAAGAAAAAGTGTGTACATCTACTGCGTGGATATTTTGAAGGATATTCATACGGTTCACCTCACCAGTTTGTCTTACTCTCAACATAGACCAGTAAAATGTCCGTTCTGTGGCATTCCAGTGACAACTTTATGACAGGCTTTCATTGTGACAACATGGCAAAAAAATACCCCGCCATTGCGAGGTACTTTTAAATCTGAATCAGCCAATTACTTCATGTGATTCATTTTATGGAATTTTTCAATCATCGCTGTCGGTTTTACTTTTTTGTTACTACTGTTTAATGCATAAACTACCGTTTCGCCTTCTGGACCAGAACCTATATCTGTATAACGTAAAGGCACTTCACCAACAGCACGAGCTTGATTCATCTCTTGTAGAGAACCAAAAACATATATACGACCTTCCATACGCATTTCGCCATAGAAAGACTCTGCACCATTTAGTTCACCGTCATACATTTCAACAGCAGCGATGCCCGACATTTTTTTCTTATCTGCGTTAGTTAGACCAAAAACAACGGTTTCACCTTTTGGGCCCGCCCCAATACGCACTTTACGATAAGATGTTTCACCAACCTGTAAAAAGTCTTCATACACACCACGATCATCAAACACATAAATACGACCTTCATGATGCACTTCGTACAAATCATCATTGTTCAAAGACATTGTTTCAGCTGTAGGCTTGGTATCATGCTTTTTTACCGTTTCACCACAAGCAGTTAAAAGAGTTAATGCAATTAAACTGGTTGCAACAGGTAAGAATTTCAATTTCATGGTTTAGCTCCTAGGTTAGATTTACACCCACCTTAAAAGCAAAAAATGACACAATCATTACACTATAGTGACAATACGCTGTCATTTTCATCTGACCTGACGAGAAATCACAACCAGTTAGTCAGCATAATACCAATACCAAGTGATTGTGTTTGATGATTGTAATCCAATAGAGATTGTCCGTAGCCGTTAAAATACTGAATGTAACCGCGTGTTTTACCCCATAATGGAAAATTAAATCCCACCTGTATCGCACCTCGATTATTAGAAGATTTCAGATTATTTCTCAGCATAATATCAATGCTGTAATCATCGATAATGTGGATTAAATTAAATTCACCATAGCCGTAATAGTTTTCGATATCTGGGTTGTCATCCATATCTTTGCTTTCAGGAATGCGATACCAAGGCTTAAATGAAAAAGCAGTATCACCATGCTCAAACAAAAAATCCATATAAAATCGATTCCAAGAACGCGAGAGATCTCCAGACTGTCCATTGGATTGATGAACAAAACCATAGGAAATATAATCTGGATTGATACCTAAAAATCCATGTTTTGGCTTAGTAACAATGAAAGCTTCAGGCTCATGATTGGTATCACGAAATGGTGCTGAAATTGTACTGTTATAAGCCTGCCAATAGGCCTGTTGCGTATAAGCAAACCAGAGGCTAGTGTCTCGTCCCACTACGTCATAGGCAACTGGAAACTTAAAACTCAACTGAAATTTAAACTCCACACTGTCCAAACTTTCAGAGTCTGTTTTATTCCCTAAAAAGGCCCGATCATTAGGATTAGACGTATAAGCAATTGGCAAAAAATAATTTGGCTTATGAGGTGTTAATACAAACGGGTTATTGACCGTTGCCGCTTCTCGATTCTCTCTTTGTTGCAACAACCCTTTGTCTTCTTTAGCACGTTTGGAGATTGACTCAGGCACCTGAGGCTCTTCTGGTGAGTATGAAGTATCTTCTTCACTCACATCAGGACTCGTATTTTTCGAGGCACTAGATGTAACGTCCTCTGACTTAATTGGCTCCACTTGAGCCCAAAGCAAACTTGGAACAAGCATCATTGAACAGACAATGGCTTTCATTATTAGGACCTTATAAGTGAAAAGCTCTATATTAAGGAGAAAGAATAACCTTTTTGGCATAGGCTTCTCGCTCCATTTCACACACTTCAACGGAAAAGCTAACATCCTTTAATGAAAACTGTATTAAAGCTTCAAGAACGAAATGAGAAAGCTGCTGTCTCTGCTCCAATGACCGTCCCGAAAGCACTCTCAACACAACATGCACGAAAGCATCTTCTTTCCCAGCCATTAAAAAGTTCTTATACGGAACACTACGCAATTTTATATCTTCTTCCATAAACAGTTGAGATGCTATACACGCACCTTTTACGGCCTCTAATAAATCTGCCGGTGGCACTTCTTGTTCTAAGTTTTGACTGTATTCAACAATACAATGCGGCATATCAGACTCCCTTTTATATATTTTATTTCATTAATAACCGCGAAGTAGATCAACAGCGGGAGGGATATTTCCCGTCAATCGGTACGCTTTTATATTCTTAGCAACAATCTCACTTGCACTTACAAGGTGTGTAGGCGCAGAAATATGAGGCAACACAGTCACACGATCATGTTTCCAGTAAGCATGTTCCTGTGCCAAAGGTTCTTGTACAAAGACATCTAATACTGCATGAGACATATCCCCTGTCTCCAATTTTTTTAGCAAGGCTTCGTCATCAATAACTGGCCCGCGAGCAAAATTGATCAGACTGGCTCCAATAGGTAGAAATGATAGATTTTGCTGTCCCATTAAACCTTGTGTTTCTTTCGTCAAAGGTAAAAGACAAACGAGTATATCAGTTTGTTTTAACAAATGAGTTAATCCATCCTCTCCATAAAAACACTCAACTCCATCAATCTGCTTGGGGTGACGACTCCAACCAGCAACAGAAAAACCGTTGGCCGCCAAACGTTGTGCACTGACTCTTCCAAGCTCCCCTAATCCCAGTACACCAATTCGACGGTCTTTAGCATGCACCATAGGTTGTTGTTGCCAAACGGTATTGGCTTGCTGCTTTGCATAAATTGGCATGTCTCGATGAAGGTAAAGTGTCCATGCTAGAACGGCTTCCGACATGGTTGCAGAAAGATTTTCATCAATTAACCGAACAATTGAAAAAGGAGGAGACTCTAATTCATTCAACATGCGTTCAACCCCAGCCCAAACACTGTGCACCCATTTCAATGAAGGTAACGAAAGTAAATCGCTAGGGTTGGGGTTAGCAACAATCGCGATATCACATTGCAGACGTTGCTCTAACGTTAAATCATTTAAAGGGACAATCACTTCATTCGGCATGGCCGCAGAAAGCTGCTCTATCCAATTCGTTTGCTCAGCCACATCCGCACGACTAACAAAAGGAATCATTTTTCATACACCTGAGTCAGATCTTTGAAGCCTTTTAATTCAATGGCATTACCACTTGGGTCCTTAAAAAACATCGTCCATTGTTCACCTGGTAGCCCTTCAAAACGAACGCTTGGAGCAAGGTCAAAGACCACATTCGCTTCGGTTAAACGTTTAGCGACTTTTTGCCAATCATCTAACGCTAAAATCAAACCAAAATGAGGCATGGGAACCAGGTGGTCCCCTACTCGACCAGTGTTTGTTGTTTGCGCTGGCACGCCTAAATGAAGTGATAGTTGATGACCATAAAAGTCAAAGTCTATCCATGTATCACTACTACGACCTTCAGCACAGCCTAAAATCTGAGTATAAAAAGCTCGAGTCTCTTCTAATGAGGTCACATGAAAGGCGTAATGGAACAAAGCGGACATAGGCATTCCTAAAAATCATAAATAGGTCTAAAAAATACAGCAAGCAGGCCAAAAGTAAACATAAGGAGGCTATACCGATACAAATAGCAAGTATTAGAAAAAGGAATAACTATCTGCTTAATTTAAGTCTTTAATGGATCCAACTGTAAGCCAATTAGCATTGATTAAAGCCATCACACTCCATTGCTAGTCAGTTTTTGTCGCCAAGCACACTTTTAAATGTTTCCTTGTATCAATGCTTTGTCACTTTTCATGGCGATTTGTATCAATTTGAAAAGCGATATATACACTCAAAAAAGTTTTTATATACTCAAAAGACAGTCATTGAATTTTTAGATTTTTCTAACTATTTATTTTTATTGACTACACTTATGGCTATTGAATGTGACAGATATTTTAAGGACAAAAATTTTGCGACTTCTTTTGATTCATTGTTTTACATTGGTTATAGCAGGGATTCTAGTTTATGAATCTTTATTGTGGGAAGCACTTGCTCTTCTCGCAGCTTCCGGTTTTATTCCAGCTTTACTAACAAAATCCTCCCAAAAAGCTGCCAACAATTCAGGTGACATTGAAGAGGCAGCAACGGACAAAGATCCAACCGCCAAAGTGGATCCCATTCAAGCCGATCACGTTTCTATTCCTGAAGCGCTTTTTAGCCGAGATTTGGTTCCTCTGTTAAATGTTTGTGGTGAAGATCTTAGCAATGTCCATGCAACGCAAAAAAATGCGGTAGAAGTACTCAACAATGCATTTGTTGAAACAAATACATTAATTGACCAACAAGCAAGCTGCATTCATCGCTTAGTTGAAACAGACTCTGACGAAAATAAGTACTACAGCGAAGTCATGCGGGAGTTTGCAGCACAAACCGCCACGACATTAGATAAGTTTATTGAAAGCACCATCGAAATGTCAGCCTCATCAATGGAGTTACTTTCAAAAGTAAACGAAATACATGATGAAATGCCTGAAATAGCCAAAGCGCTAAAGGACATAGATGACATTGCTGACCAAACCAACCTTCTTGCCCTCAATGCAGCGATTGAGGCCGCCCGTGCAGGTGAAGCAGGACGAGGATTCGCCGTCGTAGCAGATGAAGTTCGATCTCTATCGAACCGATCCTCAGGCTTTAGTGTTGCCATTCAAGCTCGTCTCAAAAAAATCCAAGATCAGGTCTCAAGCTTAACAAAAGCTATGGAACATTTAGCCGCTCATGATGTGACTTACATTATGGAGTCTAAAAAGACCATGAACAGTGCCTTAGAGCATATTGTTAGCAAAGCAGAAAGTGATGCTGAAATCACGCTAGAACTCGAACAACTAGCTAAATCCTTAGAGTCCGCCATTTTCGATGCAACCAGAGCCCTACAGTTTGATGATATCAATGGTCAAAATATTGAATACACCATTGAAGTACTCAACTTCATGGGAGAGCAATTAAGCTCGGTTGATGATCAGTCTTCAGACAATATTGAACATGTACTAAGGGATAAATTAGAAATAATCAAACAACGTAGCCAGCAAAAGCACAATCCTGTTTCTCAGAAAAACATTGAAAGTGGCGACATTGATTTATTTTAAATAAGGATGCGAGGTTTATATGTCTGAAAACATAGTAATTAATTTGCCTGAAAGATTCGATTTTAGTACTCACGGATGGTTTACCAAAGCTTACGAGGACGCTTTAACGAAATCAAAAACCATTGTATTGGATTTTTCTCGAGTTACCTATGTCGACTCTTCGGCATTGGGAATGATGGTTCTGTTCCACCGACAACTAAGTACCAAGACCGGTAAAGGCGTCATTCGCAATGTGAACGGTACAGCAAAAGATATTTTAGACATGGCTAATTTTGAGAAGTTATTTAGCTATGAGTAATGCAAGCAAAGTTCTTTTATTAGAGGATAACGCCTCCAGCCGCTTAATAGTGTCGAAAGCACTTGAAAGGAAAGGTATTGAGGTGGTCTTAACATCGACGCTGGAAGAAGTGCGTCAATGCTTTGGCGATAGCTCTATAAAACTTTTCTTATTAGATGTACACCTGCCAGATGGTATGTCCGATGAACTGATTCCAGAGATTCGTCAACTTTACCCTATGGCACCGATTCTGATGATTACCGCAGAATACGATACCGCTCACATGGCACAACTGTTTGATGCTGGCGTAAAAGACTTTATTCAAAAACCCATTCTTCCCTTGCTTTTATCAAATAAAGTACAAAGTTTTCTAGACTGGTCAGAAGTCGAACAAGCACTATTCAGAGCAAACGAAAACTACCTTTCAATCATGCAAGAAAAAGAACAAGAGGAAGAGCTTGCTTTCTTTGTCTACGATCACATTTTAAACACCCACTCATACCAAATAGAAGGGGTGAATGTTGCAACCCTGTCCAGTGGCAGGTTTTGCGGAGACATTTTGATCTCTGCTAAATCTCCCAACGGCAATTTAATTATTATGCTTGGAGACGCCACAGGTCATGGCATGGCCGCTGCACTGACTATTTATCCTATGGTAGTAACCTTTCATGCCATGGTGAAAAAAGGTTTATCAACAGGTGCGATTTTATGTGAGCTCAGCGACAAACACGCTGAAACCGTACCAAGCAATCGTTTTTTCGCCTGCATTTTGATTGAAATATCTTTATCAAAAAACACCATTAGCATCTGGAATGGCGGCATGCCAAACGTGCTTATTTTCGATAAAAAGCAAAATCTTATCGATAAAATTCCAGCAAAAAATATGGCAATAGGTATTTTGCCAACGAATGATATCAATACGAAGTTTGAAACATTTTCTTTAGATAGTATTGAGTACATTTCATTTTTTAGTGATGGCCTGATTGAAAATAAAATGAATGAAAGCGCGATGCTCAACTTTAATGAAGCCTACTCCATAATTGCCGAGTTCCCTGACGACCCTGCTTACACAATAACTCGCATGCATGCGATGGAAGCAGATTTAACCGTTAGCCATGATGACATGACCCTTTGCAGCTTAAATCTTGAGGTATTAAAGAAAGAACTCTCTGATAAGCCGCTCCCAAAACAAAGTCCAAAAGGCAACTTTTCATTTAATTTTGAATTAAATGGCGACGCATTGCTCAACGAGAACCTCACTTTAAAACTCATTGAGCTGCTTGAAACTTATGGTTTTTCTCAGTCATTTTGCCAAAAAGTATTTACGGTTCTGACTGAATTGCTTGTTAACTCAGTGGATCATGGCATTTTAAACGTTGATTCTAGCCTGAAAAAAACAGACTTCATCTCTTACCTAGACCATAGAACGGCTGCGATTAATCAGCTGAGTAATCAACAGAATATCACCGTATCGGTTCGTTGGGACTCACAACAAAAAGCGCTTTTACTGACCGTCTCGGACTCTGGTAGCGGCTATCAAATGGAGAAAGAAATTACAGCTTCGAATGATCAAACCTATGGGAGAGGCTTAAGCATTATAAATACTTTATGCAATGACTTTACCTATGATCATAACACCAACACAACACATACAACCTTACGATATTAGGATGAATTATGAGTAAAAAACTACTTATTGTTGATGACTCCCCTTCTGTTCGCCAAATGGTCGAAATGACTCTTAAAGGTGCTGGTTATACAGTGCAAACGGCTAATGATGGACAAGCGGCATTAAGTCTTTGTAAGTCTGACCGCTTTGACTTTGTCCTAACAGATCAAAACATGCCCAATATGGATGGTCTGACTTTAATCAAGTCACTACGAGCCATGCCGACTTATGCTCGCGTACCACTCATTGTTTTGACAACAGAGGCTGGAGAAACCATGAAACAGAAAGGCAAAGCAGCTGGAGCCACTGGCTGGATGGTTAAACCATTTGACCCCAAAAAGCTGCTCGAAGTCGTTTCCAAAGTGCTTCGTTAATAGTCTCATTTTGCAAATTCATTGAGAGACAGTATGGATAATTTAAGTCAATACAATGAGGTTTTTTTCGAGGAGGCACAAGAACACCTCGAAACAATGGAAACACTATTGCTTGCCTATGATGTCGATGCACCCGATATGGAAGAGCTCAATAGTGTTTTCCGTGCTGCTCACTCCATAAAAGGAGGCAGCGACATTTTTGGCTTCAAAGCTTTGACAGGGTTAACTCATGTTATGGAAAACATGCTGGACTCTGCGAGAAATAATGAACTGACTTTAACCACCGATCTCATCACAGTTCTATTAGAAACTACCGATGTACTAAAAAATATTCTCAGTTGTTATCGTGAAGAAGCTGAGATTGACTGGGACATTATTGAAGCAAGCAAGGAACAGCTAGGTGCTAAGTTACAAGAAGTCACAGGAGCAGAAGAATCTAATGACCTGCTAAAAGAGGAAGAAGACCCAGGGTTTGGTTTTTTTGATGACGACGAAGCTGATGATGACCCAGGGTTCGGCCTTTTTGACGATGACGAGCCCAACTCAGAGGAAGAGCAAGGCTTTGGTTTTTTTGATGATGACGAACCCAACTCAGAGGAAGAGCAAGGCTTTGGCTTTTTTGATGATGACGATAATAAACAGAATGAAGAAAAAGAGTCTGCTGAAGAGAATGTTGGCTTTGGTTTCTTTGACGAAAACATGGGCGACTCAAAAAATGCAGACGATAAGCCACAGCAAGATGAAAACATTGGCTACGGCTTCTTTAATGAAGAGCCTCAAACTGAACCTGCAGCTACTCCTGTAGAGAATACACCGGCGCCACAACAAGCTGCAACGCAGAAAAAAGCAGCTGTAAAAGCACCGGCAAAAGCAACCGAAACCAAATCAGAAGCCACCAGCATTCGAGTTGAAACGAATAAAATAGATAAGCTTGTTAACTTGGTGGGTGAACTGGTTATCACTCAATCCATGCTCAACTTAATCGGTAATGACGTAGGTGAAAGTGTCGCAGATAAAATGCAATCGGCTTTAACTGAGCTCGAAAGAAACACTCGAGAAATTCAAGAAGCCGTTATGTCAGTTCGTATGCTGCCTATTTCCTTTGTATTCAACCGTTTTCCCAGACTGGTTCGAGATTTATCAACCAAACTAGAGAAAAAAATCAACCTAATCATTGAGGGCGGAAATACAGAAATTGACAAAAATTTAGTGGAGAAAATCTCAGACCCTCTTCTACATTTAATTAGAAACAGCGTTGACCATGGGATCGAAATGCCATCGAAACGCTTAGAGGCCAATAAAGACGAAACAGGCATAGTGAAACTTTCTGCGGCCCAGAAAGGTGGCGAAATTGTCATCACCATTACAGATGACGGCGCAGGGTTAAACCGAGACCGAATCCTAGAGAAAGCCCTAGAAAAAGGTATCTCTTTACCTGAACCGTTAACCGATAGCGCGGTTTGGCAATTGATATTTGAAGCCGGCTTCTCCACCGCAGCCGAAGTGACCGATGTATCAGGTCGAGGCGTTGGTATGGATGTGGTACGAAGAAATATCGAGTCTCTCGGTGGACGTATTGATATCAGCTCAACCGCTGGAATGGGCACTGTCTTTACCATCAACTTGCCTCTGACACTGGCTATTCTTGACGGTATGACAGTCGAGGCATCGGATCAAGTATTCATCATCCCTCTTGTCAATATTGTTGAAAGCATCCAACCCGTTTCTGAGCAAATCAAACAGATAAAAGGCAAACAACTACTTTGGGTTCGTGATGAATACTGGCCTCTTATTGATATAGGTAAAACATTAGGAGGCAACGTAAACGCTACCGATATGGAATCAGGAATTGTTGTTCTTGTCGAAACCTCGAAGCAACGGTTTGGAATTGTGGTTGACTCACTTTTAGGTCAACAACAGGTCGTCATTAAAAACTTAGAGCGACATTATCGTCGCGTAGAAGGCATTGCTGGCGCAACCATAATGGGTGATGGCAGTGTGGCGTTAATTTTAGATGTCGATTCAATCACTCAATTTATTAAATCGGACTTATAGGAGGCATTCAATATGACAACACTTCAGCAGGGGAATACGTCTTCAATGCCTGCAAAAGAGTTCTTAACATTTGTATTAGGCGATGAAGCCTATGCACTTGATATTATGACGGTTAAAGAAATTCGCGGTTATGAATCAGCAACCAAAATTGCCAATGCACCAGATTATATTAAAGGGGTAATTAACCTACGTGGCGATATTGTGCCGATTGTCGATTTACGAATTAAATTCAACATAGGCGAAGCCACTTATAACGAATGGACCATTGTAATCATGTTAAACGTGCGTGATCGCGTTGTTGGGATAGTTGTCGATGGTGTGTCCGATGTAATGAATTTAGAAGCCGAAGATATTAAACCCGCACCGGAATTTGGTGTAGCTTTCGATAGCCGTTATTTGCATGGACTTGCCGCTTTGGAGGACCAGATGGTCATCATCGTTGATATCGAAGAGCTCATATCAAGTGATGAGATAGGCGTATTCGAAGGTACATAAAAAAACAAACATTATTCACAGTTGGCCTTCAAGGCTTCACCGTAAACAAGATACATAGGAAGGGTTAATGCCATGTTAAAAAGCCTATTTTCAAAGCGATTAGATGATAATCAAATAATTATCGACAAAGATGTCTGGGTAAACGCTCAAGGTCAATTAGATGCTTTAACGCGATCTCAAGCTATCATAGAGTTCGACTTGCATGGCAATATCTTAGTTGCCAACGACAATTTCCTTAATACTCTTGGTTACACTCTGGAAGAGGTTCAAGGTAAACACCACAGTATTTTTGTGGACAATAAATATCGCAACAGTCGAGAGTATAAAGAGTTTTGGGCGAGACTAAACAACGGTGAATTCCAAAGTGGCGAGTTTTGCCGCTATAGCAAAACTGGAGAGGCCGTTTGGATTGAAGCAAGCTACAACCCTATTTTTGACGCCAATAACAAGCCCTTCAAAGTGGTTAAGTTTGCGACGGATATCACCGAAAAGAAAAAACAGAATACGGATTATGTTAGTCAGTTAGACGCCATTTCTAAAGCTCAAGCCGTTATATCTTTTGAGCTTGATGGAACCATTATTAGCGCTAACGATAATTTTTTAAATACGCTTGGCTACACTCTTGGGGAAGTTCAAGGCAAACACCATAGTCTGTTTATCGATTCCGAATACAAAAAATCAGAAGAGTATCGTAATTTCTGGCGCAGCCTAGCAAATGGTGAACATTTCATTGGCCGTTTTCCTCGCGTCCATAAAAACGGCAAAGTTATTTGGATACAAGCTAACTACAGCCCGATTCGTGACCCAAGCGGCACACCCTATAAAGTGGTGAAATTTGCAACGGACATTACTGCGGAAGTCGAAGCCGAGCAGCAACTTCAGCTCACTGTAAGCCAAGTCAATGCCGCCATTGATGCCGCCGTAAATAATGACCTAACACAACGAGTGGCAACCGAAAATAAAACCGACATGATGCTGAGTATTTCGCAAGGGGTAAACTCTCTGCTTGATACCATGACGGACATTATCATTAACATTAAAAATGCCTCTGATGCTGTGTATACCGGTGCTCGTGAAATATCCAACGGTAACACAGACCTTTCTAATCGTACCGAGCAACAAGCTTCTAGCTTAGAAGAAACGGCGTCTAGCATGGAAGAATTAACTGGAACGGTTCGCCAAAATGCCGACAGTGCTAAACAAGCAAACAATCTTGCATCCTCGGCAGTAACCATAGCCATTGATGGCGGACATCTAATAGAAGATGTCGTGAAAACGATGGCGTCGATTAATGAGTCTTCGCAAAAAATTGCTGACATCATTGGCATGATCGATGGCATTGCTTTCCAAACGAATATCCTAGCGCTGAACGCCGCAGTCGAAGCGGCCAGAGCAGGAGAACAGGGTCGAGGCTTTGCCGTTGTTGCCTCTGAGGTAAGAACATTAGCGCAACGTTCAGCCAATGCGGCAAAAGACATCAAAGACCTCATTTCTGAATCTGCGACCAAAATTAATAATGGTAATGAGTTGGTCAATAAATCCGGAGACACCATGCGAGAAGTTGTCTCTTCGATCAAGCAAGTTAATGACATTATGACTGAGATCGCGAGTGCATCCGCAGAGCAATCTTCTGGATTAGATGAAATAGGCAAAGCCGTTAGTCAAATGGATGAGATGACTCAACAAAATGCCGCGCTGGTTGAGGAAGCCGCCGCAGCGGCTGAAAGTCTGTTAAGTCAAGCAGATCAATTAACCAGTAATGTCAATCAATTCCAATTGGGTGACGACCATCAATCTCAACCGATGAAGCAAATCGCCCATTTGCAGAAGCCAACCACATCAAAGTCTCCTGCAACAAAAAAACTTCCTCCGGCATCAACACCGGTTAAAAAAGCCAATCCATTACCAAAACCTCAAATTGATGACGAAGACGATGGTTGGGAGGAGTTCTAAATCTTATGGAAAGGGAATTTGGCTTCACGTTACGTGATTTTAATAAGGTGCGAGCTATCCTTGTCGGATTGACAGGGATAAATCTCGCTGACTCAAAAGAGTCCCTTGTATATAGCCGCCTAACTCCTAGAATTCGAAAGCTGGGGTTAGGCAGTACTAAAGACTACTTGAACTATCTAGAAGACAATCCAGATGAGCAAGAAAACTTTATCAATGCTCTAACCACCAATCTAACGTCGTTTTATAGAGAGCCTCATCACTTTAGTATTTTGGCGCAATATATAAATCAAGGAGAACCGGTTAAAAGAATTTGGTGTGCGGCATCCAGTACTGGCGAAGAGCCTTATTCCATAGCCATGAGCCTAGTAAAAGCCTATGGACGATTCAATCATGATGTAAAAATCATTGCTTCAGATATTGATAGCAAAGTTCTCGAAGCGGCTAATCGTGGCACTTACCCAATAGAAAAAGTAGAAGCGTTACCTGATAAAAAGAGTTTTTTTATGAAAGGCAAAGGCAGCAATTTAGGTCTAGCCAAAGTTGTTCCGCAACTGCGTGACATGATTGAATTCATACGCATTAATTTACTAGATGAAAGCCTTCCAATAGAACCCAACTTAGACGTGATATTTTGCCGTAACGTGATGATTTATTTTGATAAAGACACGCAAGCAAAAATACTAACTAAGTTACTGGCCAAACTTCGTCCCGGTGGGCTCTATATTGCGGGTCATTCCGAAAACTTTTCTCACTTTTCCCACGTAATAAAACCCATTGGTCGAACAGCATACATTAAGCTGTAAGGTTGAACTATGGCATTAAAAGAATCGGTAATTGAACATTTTTCAACACGAAAACACTTCGACAATACGTTTGATATTATGTCGTACAAGGTACTACCAGGAGAATACTACGCAACCAACGAAGACGTCATGATTACCACATTGTTAGGGTCATGTGTCTCAGTTTGTTTGTATGATTCCACGGCAAAAGTAGGAGGAATGAACCACTTCCTTCTACCTGAAGGAGGAGATGCAAACGATCTACTGTCTTCGGCAGGTCGCTATGGTGTCTACGCGATGGAATTATTGATCAATCACCTTATTAAACTGGGTGCTCGTCGAAGTCATTTTAAAGCTAAAGTCTTCGGTGGTGGCAGTGTGATCAAAGGCATGACGACCCACAACATAGGTAAGAAAAATGTCGAATTTATTCAATCTTACTTACAAAATGAAGGTATCTCTATCGAGTCCTCAGACCTGCTAGATGTCTATCCAAGACGGGTAAACTTCTTTCCTGCTAGTGGCCGAGTGATGATGAAGAAATTACGTCAACACCATGATACCGAAGCCATTAACTGTGAATTACGTTATAGAAAAGCGATCTCTTCTGTCAGTCAAGATAACGACTCAGGTGATGTTGACTTGTTTTAATCTTTTGATGGGGCACTATGCAATCTAAAAAAACAAAGGTACTGATTGTCGATGACTCTGTTTCTATACAAAAAGTTCTACGGGAAGTCATTGAATCGGACCCAGACTTAGAAGTTGTCGGCGCAGCAAACGATGCTTTTGAAGCCAAGCAAATGGTGAATGACCTATCTCCTGATGTCATTACCTTAGATGTTGAAATGCCTAAAGTAAGCGGCTTACGTTTTCTTGAGGTATTAATGAAGGTCAAACCAACTCCTGTTGTGATGATCTCAACACTGACAAAAGCAAACGCGGATACAACATTAAAAGCACTAGAATTAGGTGCCGTTGACTACATTGCAAAACCACAGCTCAACCAAAAAGAAATGTTCTTGCGTTATCAAAAAATGGTCATCAAGAAAATTCGTATGGCGGCAGCGTGTAATATTAAGACGGGCATTGATCACACCTCACCTCCCTCTCCCTCCTCAACAAAAGAATCCTTCACTTCCAATAAAGTACTTGCTATTGGCGCTTCTACGGGAGGAACAGAAGCGATCAATTACTTGCTTGGACAACTTCCCAGTGCGAATTTTGCCCTTCTGATTGTTCAACACATGCCTGCTGGCTTTACTTCTACTTTTGCTAGTAGATTAGACAGAACGACAGACTTTACTGTTGTTGAAGCACAAGGGGGCGAATTAATTCGTCCAGGAGTGGCTTACCTTGCTCCTGGTGATTTTCACATGAAAGTTATCCGCTCAAATGGCCAGCTCTACACCGAGATATTTAAGGCTGAAAAAGTAGCAGGCCATCGCCCTTCCGTTGATGTACTTTTTAAATCCGTTGCTGATGAAATTGGTCGTCACGCATTTGCCACTTTATTAACCGGTATGGGGAAAGATGGCGCTCGTGGTCTAAAAGCGATAAAAAACACAGGAGGGTTTACTGTCGTACAAGATGAGTCGTCATGCGTTGTGTATGGTATGCCAAGGGTCGCGGTAGAAATGAATGCTGCAAGTATAGTGACGCCATTAAACAATATAAAAGAAACATTTATCGGCAAGCTACGCAAAACACCGTCTAAACAAACCAGCTAATGTTCTGCGACACTTATAAAAAAAACGGAGATAGCAAGTTAAAGCAGTATCTCCGTTTTTAAATGCAAATCAGTAAGTTCTCTTATTGCAACCTATCTTCCATAGAGGCAGGCTTTTCGGGCATGGCTATTATATTAATAAACTCAGGCCGAACATTGGGCATTGGATTCACTTCAGAAAACAATACTGATCGGCTTTGATTTTCTATAATACGAACATGTGAACGATTAAGCTCTCTAGGCTCTTTGACACCACAAGAGTGTGCAATCATCCCAATGCCATGCAACAACTGTGCGGCATAATTCGCTACTCGTTCAGACTTTTCAGCGGCAACCAAACCTTTCTGTAACTCAGGATTATGAGTCGTAATCCCAGTTGGACAGGTATTTTTATTGCACTGTAGCGCTTGAATACAACCCAACGAAAACAAGAACCCACGAGCGCTAACCACAAAATCAGCACCCGCACTTAAGGCCCAAGCGGCCTTTCCTGGAACAATCAATTTCCCAGAAGCAATAATTTTAATATAGCGACGTAAGCCATAGGAGGTCACAATATTCACAACAGTCGGCAAGCTTTCACGTAAATGCATCCCCACATAATCCATTAACGGCTGAGGCGCTGCGCCAGTTCCACCATCGGAACTGTCAATAGTGATAAAGTCAGGACAGAAATCGATGCCCTTTTTATGGATTAACTCGCACAGGGTTTCAAAAAACTTCAAATCTCCAACGACCATTTTGAAGCCAACGGGTTTGGAAGTGACCTGACGGACATGACGAACCATGTTTAATAAGTCATCAATGGATTTTATATCGGTATGACCATTCGGACTAATGGAGTCCTGACCAACAGGAATACCTCGGGTATGGGCAATTTCCTCTGTTACTTTCGCGCCAGGCAGCATACCGCCTTTACCAGGCTTAGCGCCCTGACTCATCTTAATTTCAAACATCCGTACGTTTTCATGCGCAGCCAAACTGGCTAATTTGGCATCATCCAAGTGCCCTTCTGAATTACGCACACCGTATTTTGCCGTACCAATTTGGAACACAAGGTCACATCCGCCTTCAAGATGATAGGGTGACAATCCGCCCTCGCCTGTGTTCATCCAAATGCCAGCTTTACGTGCGCCTTTTGATAAGGCTTGCACTGCAGGTTTAGACAAAGCCCCAAAACTCATACCTGAAATATTGACCACAGAGCGAGTGCGATAGGGCTTTTTTGCGGTAAATTCGCCGATACAAATTTCTTTAGGCTGTGACGCGTCTTCATCTAATGTTGGAAAAGCGCAGTTAAGAAAGAAAATGTCACCTGGTGTTTCAAGGGACCGAGTTGAGCCAAAAGCAATAGTGGTATCCACTTTTTTCGCAGCGCGATATGCCCAAGAGCGCTCAGCACGGTCAAATGGTCTCTCTTCTCGATCCATTGCAAAAAAATATTGGCGAAAAAATTCACCTAAGTGCTCAAAGAGATATCGGAATCGACCGACAACGGGGTAATTTCGTCTAATCGTATGAGTGGTTTGATGTGTATCTACCCAATACATGATCACAATAGAAATCAACACAAGGAAGAGTATAAAAACAAATAACAACGCGCCCCAATGAATAGTCAATGTCGCCGCCGAAGACAAAAAATCCATACCAACCTCTTTATTATTAAATATAAGCTTAAACCATAATTCTACGCTAAGAAGAAGGTTTTAATGTCGGATAATCATGGACAAATTCAGCAATAAACGCCTTCGCTGGTAATGGATGTCCAAAATAATAACCTTGATAGTAAAAACAATCGATCTCCCTTAATCTTTCATAGTGAAGTAAAGTTTCTACTCCCTCAGCAAGCACACTAATGTTTAATGCTTTTGCCATTGCAATGACAGCATGAACAATCGCCTCGTCACTTTTATCAACAAGCAGGTCTCGCACAAAAGACTGATCGATTTTTAATCTATCTATCGGTAAAGACTTTAAATATTTGAGAGAAGAATAACCAGTACCAAAATCATCGATAGAAAGGTGAACACCGAGGGATTTTATTTCATTCATTTTTTTGAGACAGGAATTCAAATCACTCAACAACATATTCTCTGTGATTTCTAAATCAACACAACAGGCTGGCACATCATGCTTCTCTAACTGTGATTTCAGCATAGGTAAAAAACCAACTTGTTGAAATTGAATGGGACTGACATTGATAGATATTCGCCAAGACATCTGCCACTTATCTTCTTTTAACCAAGTCGCCACTTGAGACAAGGCTTCATTTAATACCCAATGACCAATTTCAACAATGAGTCCAATTTCTTCGGCAATCGGAATAAACTCTGCTGGAGAGATAAAACCTTTTTCTTTATCTTTCCAACGAATCAGCGCCTCAGCGCCAATTAGTTCATTCTTATCATTGGTTTGAGGCTGATAATAAAGCTCAAATAGCTTAAATTCTGTGGCATGGTGAAGTGCTTTTTCCATTTCTAGTCGAGCATCAGAGACAGCTTGCATCTCTGGTTTATACAAAGCGAATGTATTTCTACCAGACTCTTTTGCACGATACAGGGCGGTGTCTGCTTGCTTCAAAACAACTTCGGCTGATCCTTCCTCGCCATAGAAAATCGTTCCACCTAAGCTTGCCGTGGTATGAATTTCATGATGACCCACTGTTTTGACTTGCTGGCAGGCATACATAACACTATCAGCAAAGCCAAACACGGCTTTTTCAACCTGTGCTCTATTGTCACCTAAATGAGTTAATAAAAATGCAAATTCATCCCCCCCCATTCTGGCAAAGACAATATTCTCTTCTACCAAAGAAGAAAGTTGAACAGCCACGCTACAAAGTAATTGATCGCCAACATTGTGCCCCAATGAATCATTAAGAGTTTTAAATCGATCGAGATCCATAAAGACAACAGCAGAATAACTCCGTTCATGGCTTTTCAATTTACTTTTTAAAGCACTATCAAGCTTATCCGCCAGATATTGCCTATTAGGCAACCGTGTAACAGAGTCATAATAAGCTAAACGATGAATATGCTCCTCGGCTTCTCTGCGCTCGGATATATCACGAATCAAAAGTAAAGTTTCGACTTGATCCAGCACTTTATATCGTGCCAATCGAATTTCTACCGGTAATTCAATGCCCTGTATCCGAAAAAAAGTTTCTACAGTCGTCGGAGAGTTCAATTCAAGTGTATTTAAGATAGCCGAGAAGCCGAGCCAAGAAGACGGTGCATGTAGCACATCTAATGATTGAGATTGAAGATCAGTACTTTTTTTCTTCAACATAGACTCAGCAGCGGTGTTAACTAAAATTATTCTATTATTTTCATCTAATAGAATAATGCCATCAGCAGCGTGCTCAATCATAGCTTTAGTATGACTATTACTGCGCTCTAAATTATTAAGGGCGATGTTCAATTTGTCCCATAATTGAGAAAAAGTAGAATGCAAATTACCAAGTTCATCTGCTCTATGCTGCCGATAAAACGATTTTGACAACGGCAGCGCTTCTTTGTGGTTGGCTGTCGCTAAAGATTGGGTTAAACGTTTTAGAGGATAAGTAACTAGAAAGTAAAAAACTAATGATATTAAAGAAGCTAACAATACATCTTTGAATAAATTATATATCAAGTTAGAAAGATGTTCGTTCAATATCTTCTCAAGTAGATAACGCTTTTCAGGCAATATAGACAAATGTCCGGCATGAAATTCAGGTGTTTTTAACCTTAACTCACGATTATAATTCTGTAAATCTGATAAAAAATAATTAGCTAATGAAGAAGATACAAAATAATTACGTTTAGATGCGGTTGCCTCGACAAATATCCCACCAGAGTCATCACGAACCTCGATATGAAAAATAGCAGGATTGAAAAGTAAGCTGTCGATTTGTTGTTGAGCAAAGGTGGTATCTAACCTAAAAATGGCTTCAGACATTGGCTCTTCTAATGCTGAAAGCAATACGTCGAAATCTTGGTTTATTTCTACTTTCTGGGATTTTACCCCTTCAATAAACTGAATCCCACTACTGACTAAACTTAAAACTACCGCAAGCACTAACGTTAAAATAGCTTGTTTAGTAAATAGTGATTTAGATAACACAACACCCATTTTTACTCACTTAAACTTCTATGATTCAAGCTGCATAACAGCAATAGCTTCCATACTAGCTAATTGATATCCCGTAAGGCAATCTGACATAACACCAACTTTGTTCGATCTGCCAACCTCCAAGATTGGCACTTTCTTATCAGTTAAACAAGAAAGTATAAAAAAAATTTATGCAATTAGTGATCTATATCATGCTATTAAACACGTCAAAAGAAAGTGAAAGCTAGCCATTTAAAAATGAAAAAAGCCAGTATAAAAATCATACTGGCTTTATAATAAAAACAATATTGCTCTATGACGCCGTCTTCAAGTTCTATGACCTTTATGACGTTTTCTCACAGGCTTCAAAGATGTACTTATAACGACCTTAGCCTATAACCGCACCATCTTCTCGAGAAATAGCGATCACACTCGAACGTGGCACAGACTGTCCACCATCAGGCCAGTGAGAATTCCCCTTCTCCCCTGGATGTTGAATGCTAATAAACATGGTGGTGCGCTCAGCATTCCATGCTGAACCAGTAATTTCAGATTCTTTTGGTCCAACAAGAAAACGACGAATTTCACCGGTTTCAGGGTCTCCTACTAGCATCTGGTTATTACCTTGCCCTTGGAAGCCTTTTTCATTCGAATAGTTACCATCCGTTTGAATCCACAACAAACCTTTCGAATCAAACTTCAAACCATCTGGTGAGTTAAACATGTTGTCTTGGTTAATGTTCTTAGAACCTGCATTCGCGTCATCATACACAGCTGGATTACCCGCCAACACAAACAGATCCCATTTAAACTCTTTATGGGTATGATCTGCATCCATTGGAGCCCAGCGTACAATTTGCCCGAAGTTGTTTTTCACGCGAGGATTCGGTCCCTTAGCTGGGGTTTCATCGCCGCCAGCATTTGGCTTAACGCCACGGTTTTTGTTGTTGGTCAATGAGCAGTAAACTTCAGCTTTATGTGGGTGTGCAGCAACCCATTCAGGACGATCCATGGTTGTCGCACCGACTTTAGAAGCGGCCATACGAGTATGAATGGCAATTTCAGCTTCCGTCATACCTGTCGATTTTGGGGTCAATGCAACCCACTCACCACGATTATTATCATGGAATTTAGCCACATATAGAGTGCCTTCTTCGAGTAGATCACGATTATTGCCACCCGCTAGATATTTGTGTTTAGACACAAAGCGGTATAAGAACTCGCCACGTTCATCATCCCCAAGGTAAACCACAACATGACCATTTGCCGCAATGGTAAGTTCAGCGTTTTCATGCTTGAAACGACCTAAAGCAGTACGTTTTTTCGGGCGAGATGTTGGATCGAGTGGATCAATTTCCACGATATAACCAAAGCGATTTGGTTCATTAGGCTCTTTATCCAAATTAAAGCGATCATCGGCTAATGCCCAGTTATAACGACCTTCTGTGCTCACGCCATAACGCTTGTAAGCATCAGGCATTTTGTAGTCTTTACTGGCGGTGAAGTATCCATTGAAGTTTTCTTCACAGGTCAAATAAGTACCCCAAGGGGTCTGACCGTTACCACAGTTATTCCACGTTCCTTTAGCTACCAAACCTTTAGGGTCTTCTGAGGTCTGCATCCACTTGTGACCACGTGCAGGCCCTGTAATATCCATTTCAGTATCAGCAGTAATACGACGGTTGTATGGGGAGTCTTGAACAATGCCCCATTTCCCACCACGTTGATCCACTTCGACAATAGAGACACCATGAGCCGCTTTGTTTTTACGCACATCATCCGCATTAGCAGGCATGCCATCAGAGCGATTGGCATGAAGAGTATCGCCATTCGTGTATTCATTGTTGATGGCCATAATTTGTTTGCCATCTTTGTTAAAGAAGGCCATACCATCGTTGTGATCACCAAAAGCTAATTCTTGAGAAGCTCCTGTGCCACCTGTCTTACCATTAAATGCAGGAGCATTGCTGAATAAAGGGTCTCCCCAAGAAGCAACCACTTCCCACTTGTATCCCTCTGGAACCGTGACCGTGTCTAAGGTGTTGGCTTTCACCATGCTAAACGCAAGACGTGATTCATTTGTTTCTGCGGCTAACGCTTTACTTGCCGCTAATGTCGTTGAGCCCATTACAAAG
Organism: Marinomonas sp. CT5; assembly: GCF_018336975.1. NCBI lineage: Bacteria > Pseudomonadati > Pseudomonadota > Gammaproteobacteria > Oceanospirillales > Oceanospirillaceae > Marinomonas > Marinomonas sp. CT5. Next base: position 3,254,931 of record NZ_CP025572.1, read on the forward strand.
GCACCCGCGCCAACCGCCACACCACCACCTAAGAAGCCGCGACGAGAAACCATTTTATTTGCCACTTCTTCGAACTCTACAGCTTCAGGTGCTGGACGTACCAATTCATCTAATTCATCAAAACTTAACTTCATACTCGTCTTACTATTCATAACACTGCCCCTATTTCTATAAAATATCAGTTGCTTAGTTAGTTGACCTTTAACAACTGGTTTAATCAGATTTTTTAAGTGAAATTCCCGCCCTGCAAAAGGAATCTTGAATTAAATTTACTGATAAAACATTACGTAGAAATGACAGTGAAACGACGAACTTATTTGCAGGCTAGAAAACAATAAGATGAGAAGCAGAAATATATATGATCAAAGGCAGCTTTATTATTTATAGATTTCTCCAGCATAGCGAACTTCTAAACCTTCTCGAATGGATTTCTTTAGTCCTTTCACTACCAAACCATAGGAATGATCGACTAATCTTTCAATTTCACCATCGGGTAAATCACCATCCAAAATAATAGAGTTCCAATGACGCTTATTCATATGATAAGCGGGGAAAATCTCTTTAAATATATCGCGTAACTCAATAGCGTGATCAGGCTGACACTTAAGATTAAGTAACTGCTGGCCTTGTTTTCGTGACAGCAAAGCAAACATTTTCCCCTGTACTTTGAATACTGCTGTTTCATTATCAAAGGGGTAACATTCCTCTGCCTCCGGCTTAGAAAGCAAGTAGAGCTTCAACGTTTTAATATCCAAAAAAACCACTCCTCTAAAACATGCTGTGAACGTCCTTATCTTGATAAAGACACGGGATCATCGCAAGTCGTTTTTACTTTCACACATCAATAAAAAAGCCGCTAACTGAACAAATCCAGTAAGCGGCTTTCGTTTTATCACGCTTTTAAGCATTAACCTTGGTGAGCAAGGTACTCATCATAAGTGCCTTGAAAATCAACCACTTTTTGCTCTTTTATCTCGATCACTCGATTTGCTAAAGACGATACAAATGCCCTGTCATGGCTAACAAAGATGAGTGTTCCATCGAAGTCGAGCAACGCATTGTTTAACGCTTCAATCGCTTCCATATCCATATGGTTTGTTGGCTCGTCCATCACCAAAACATTGAGATCCATCATCATCAACTTACCAAACAACAGACGGTTCTTTTCACCACCGGAGCAAACTCGTACTTTTTTATTAAAGTCATCGGCCGTGAATAACAAGCGGCCTAACATAGCACGCACTTTTAGGTCATCATGTTTGGCTGTTCGCCATTGAGACATCCAGTCAAACAAGGTTAAATCGCAGTCAAAATCTTCCGTACTGTCTTGCGGGCAATAACCTATTACGGCATTTTCAGCCCATTTTACTTCACCCTGTTTGGCATCTAACTCTTTCATTAAGCAGCGTAAGAACGTCGTTTTACCCGCACCGTTCTCACCAATGATCGCCAGCCTTGAGCCAGCCTCTAGAATCATGTCGCCGCCAGTAAATAATAATTCATCATAGCCATGACCAAGATCCTCTAGAATCAACGCATGACGATGGAGCTTCTTATCTTGCTTAAAGGTCAACGACGGTGTCATTCGGCTAGATTGCTTAACTTCTGCCAGCTCAATTTTTTCTAATTTCTTCGCCCTAGAACTGGCTTGCTTTGCTTTCGAGGCATTAGCCGAAAAGCGATTAACAAACGCCTGAAGGTCGTCCATTTCGGCGCTTTTCTTCGCGTTCTCGGTTAATAGCTGCTCACGAATCAAAGACGAGGCTTCCATGAAATACTCATAGTTCCCTGGATAAATACGCAATTCACCAAAGTCGATGTCGGCCATGTGAGTACATACCGAATTCAAGAAGTGACGGTCATGGGAAATAATAATCATGGTGCATTTGCGTTGATTCAAAACACCAGCCAGCCAGTTGATCGTATGGATATCCAAGTTGTTAGTTGGTTCGTCCAATAGCAAAATATCTGGATTAGCAAAAAGTGCCTGAGCAAGTAATACACGAAGCTTCCAGCCGGGAGCCACTTGACTCATCAGGCCAAAATGAAACTCTTCCGCAATGCCGGCTTCCAAAAGAATATCACCAGCACGACTTTCTGCACTGTAACCATCCATTTCAGCAAATTCGGCTTCCAGTTCACCGGCACGCATGCCGTCTTCTTCACTCATCTCTGGTTTAGCGTAAATGGCATCACGCTCTTGTTTTACCTTCCAAAGAGCAACATCCCCCATAATAACCGCATCGACAACAGAGTATTCTTCAAAGGCAAATTGGTCCTGACTGAGGGTACCGACTTTCTCACCCGGTGTAATAGAAACGTTGCCTGACGTTGGCACTAATGCACCACTGAGGATTTTCATCAAAGTGGATTTACCACAACCGTTGGCGCCAATTAAGCCATAACGATTACCGTTACCAAACTTCGCTGAGATGTTTTCAAATAATGGCGTTGCGCCAAATTGCATGGTGATATTAGCCGTGGAAATCAAAAGAGAGTCCTGAAAAAGAAAATAGAAAACCGTTCAAATTTGCCGCCATTTGAGCGTACAAAATATAAACATAAAGGTGGGCGAATATAGTGATTTACGGTGACAAAGTCGAGGAATAAGGTGTTTTTTTGATAAAGCGTTTCAAGAAATCTTGGATAAAAGCAAAATGTTAGGAATTTTCTTTGCTCGGAAACACATCATCAATGTCTTGATCGGTTTTTACCACGCCACTTTCAGGCACGTCTTCATTAGTATCGGAAGGTGTTTGCGGATCTTTGGGCTGCTCAGGCTCGCTCTGATTTTGCATGCCAGCATTCCAGTAAGCACTGAGTTGAGATATCAAAAAACTCATTACCTCTTTGGTCGCGCCATTGAGGATATTTTTTCTAGCCTTTCGAGTGATATCTAGCTGCGTTGATGCACCGAGAACGAAACTGGCAATCAATCCTTCTGGACTGGTTGCTTTCTCAAGAGCATGGTCAATCGCCCGCTCACGTGACGCTTTGGCTTGTTTTTCTAAACGCTGTGTTTTTCGATACAAACGGTCACGTTGTTGGTGCATGCGTTTAATACCAAACATTGGCTAATCCTCATCCGTAGGTATAACGGCATCTAATGTGCGAGCAAAATTCATGCTTTTTAAGGTCTTTTTAACCAAATAAAGCAGTACAAAAGAACTAAGAAAAGTCGCAATGGTTGCAGTGAATAGGATACCAACGAGAGAGAAGCCGTAACTCCATGCTACAGCGGCGATACTGGCTATTAATAATAACCAAGTAGTAAGAAGCAGGAAAATCACACCGCACATTAGGGCAAGAAGCTGAGCACTGGATGCAACCCACAGTTTAGCCTCTAATGCTCCCAACCCTAATACACTTTTCAGCCAACTCTTATGAGTATCAATGACATCATCTATATCAGATTTATCTTGTTCTGAATCCGTGCGCGGTGGTGTTTCCATTTAGAACGTTCCTTCGCTTATTTACGCTTGCAAAGGAAACTAGCTGCCAAGGCACCAGCTAAGAACGCAATACCGATAGTTTTAACTGGATTTTCTTTCGCGTACTCGCCAACAGCCGTAGACACTTTTTCAGATTGAACTTTAGCTGTATCAGCAATTTTGTGAGCTTGTTCGCTAATTTGATGAGCCACTTCTTCTATGCGCTCTTGACTCTTTTCTTTCATCTCAGCGGCGCTATCAACGCCCTTATGGGCCGCTTGTGCAGCGCTGTCTACTTTTTCATGTGCTTTTGATTGGGTCGTGCTTTTGGTTGTTGTAGCCATATCTTGATTCTCCTTTTTAGAACTAGAATTAACTTTTCAACGCCAATGTAGCGACAAAAAACTGAATACATTGTTAAATACTATAGAAAAAGTAATAAAAATTTCTCGTCAGGTTTATCGTTAAAAAATTAAAAAACCAACAAGAAAACATTCTTAAACTTCGCTATTTACACTACGTGGTAAATTTATATTGGTCAAATACCTACAGGAAAACACGCTTTCTTTGCTTATTTTCTGGTTATTATTTAAAAATTCGCTTCATTCGGTAACATAGAATAAATAAATCAAGAAAAGGCCAATGGAGAATTCATGCAACTTCTTTACCTTTACCATAAAAATAAGTAAAAAAATGTCTAAAAGGATAAGCGATTGCTTACTATAGGATATAGTTAAAGTATTTTGTTATACACTAACATTCCAACCAAACACATCTGACGACAACCTGCCAACACATATTCTATTCGGAGACGGAATGAGAGTTGACCTAGAAACTGGTTCTGCACAACTGGCATCCATACCTCGTTTTCAACAAGCGATGTTACACCGTCGACGCTTGCTGTCATGGGGCATTAGTATTGCCATACTCAGTGCTATTTTCTTTTTCAGCGGATTAATCTGTGCGCTCTTTTCTCCAGATAGCATCTGGTTACCCATTCTTATTAATATTAGCGCGGCCTTAACCTTACTAGTTGCCGCCTTTCAATCGTCTTACCGAGTTAGCACTTGGAGAGCAAGTACCTTTTCAGCTTTTGATGTTTCCTCGGCTGAGAATCAAACAATAAATTTAAACACGGCTTCAGAAATAACCAATGCATCAGAAGACGATAAACAAAAGCCAAATCTTATTTCTGTGTTCTTTTCACGTTTTCATGAAAAGCACATAACTCCAATTAAGAACGCAATTGGTGAAGATGTTATCTGGATCATTGCCCTTGCATCGATAGCACTGATTTCTCTTGATTCTGTCTGGCGTCTAGATCTTCCTATATTACCTACCAGCAAGTTCGCCTATTTAATAGCCGGAACTATTCTTTTAATTGCCTTTGCATTATTAGTCGGCGAACGCTATTTAGCCAACCACAAAGACGAATGGCCAGAAGCTGGCAACCTAGCCATGCAGACACGTATGACAATTTTGGTTCTCGTTATCAGCGCCCTTTGTCTTGGCTATGCAAGTACCAGTGCTACTTGGCCTTTTCGTTTAGCGGTGCTAATTGGTTTACTTCCTTACCTTTTAGCTATTGAGCTGATTATTCGCGCCATCCTATCTATTTTTTCACCATCCCGCCCTAGTTTGGAACCTAAGCTAACCACTATTAGCTTTCTAGCAGAGTTGCTACGTTGGCCCCCTAGGCCGTTGCTACTAATACAGAATAGCCTTCAACAAGGTTTTGGAATTGATCTTAGGCAAGTCTGGGCGTTTCGCTTTATACGCCGTGCTTTTTTTCCTGTCATTGCTGTCATTGCATTAACTGGCTGGGGCCTCACTTCCGTCTATGAAATCCCTATTAATGGGCGGGGTATTTATGAAAAATTCGGTAAACCTGTAGCGGTGATTTCTTCTGGATTACACCTAGGTTTACCTTGGCCTTTGGGTCGCGTCATCATGGTTGAAAATGGTGTCGTGCATGAATTAGCCACCACCCGTTCAGATACAAAAAAGGAAGAATTAGCGCCCGCAGAAGGACCAGCTCCTGCAGGAGCCAACCGACTCTGGGATGCCACTCATAACAGTGAAAAGTCTCAGATCATTGCCAGCAGTCAAAAAGACAAACAAAGCTTTCAAATTGTCGATATGGATGTGCGTTTTGTCTACCGAATTGGCCTGAGTAACCAAGACGCCTTGAATGCGACATACAACACTACGGATTTAGCCACGCTCATACGCCGTACTGCAAGCCGTGTATTAGTTCATGACTTTGCAGGCCGAACCCTAGATGATTTACTCAGTGAACAACGTACTGCTCTTGCTCAAGATATAAATTCAGCGGTACAAAACGATTTAGACAATTTAAACAGTGGTGTTGAACTGCTTGCTACCGTCGTCGAAGCCATCCACCCGCCCGCTAAGGCCGCAAATGCCTACCATAAGGTGCAAGCGGCACAAATTAAGGTACAGGCTCTTATTGCGAGAGAAAAAGGCAAAGCCGCCGAGCTAATGAATAGCGCTCAACAACAAGCCAGCCTAATCAAAAATCAGGCCCAAGCCAATGTCAAAGACACATTGAGCCAAGCACAAGCCGCGCAAATTAAGTTTAATGCCGAAAATACTGCATCAAACAACGCAGGTGATACCTTTTTGAAAGAACAATATTACCGTTTACTCAGCGACAATATGAGCCAAGTAAACAGCTTGATTATTGATGACAGAATCACTTCAAGTCATGCCCCAACCATCGATTTCAGAAGCTTCGTTGCCCCTGTCGATTCTACTAATAAAGCGAAAACCAATTAGGAGATTCCCTTGAATCCGTCACATCCTCATCATGACCACGAATCAACTGCGGAGCCACATGTGGATCACACACACCATCACCCTAAAGCCGATGAAAAAAAGTCCTCATATTTTCGACGTTTAAGCTTTGCCTTGTTTTTAATTTTATTCGCCGCTGCTGCCGCTTGTTTAGTACAAGTCCGCTCAGGCGAAGCAGAAGTAATTACACGGTTTGGCAACCCAGTTCGTGTTTTATTGGACCCTGGTTTGGCTTGGCACTGGCCTGTCCCTTTTGAACTTTCCACCCCCGTTGATTTACGCTTACGAACAACTTCTAGTGGCTTACAAGATGTCGGTACACGGGATGGTCTACGAATCATAGTACAAGCTTATGTGGTATGGCAGGTCAAAGCTGACGACAAAAACGTAAAACGATTTATGCGCGCAGTAAAAAACCAACCTGACGAAGCCGCACGTCAACTGCGTACTTTTGTCGGTTCCGCTTTAGAAACCAGCGCTAGCAGCTTTAACTTAGCTAACTTAGTCAACACCGACGCAAGCAAAGTACAAATTATCGATTTTGAAAAGAGAGTACGCCAACAAATTGAGCAACAGTTATTAGATACTTACGGTGTACGCGTTGTTCAAGTTGGCATTGAACGCTTAACATTACCTGTGGTGACTTTAGCAGCTACCGTTGACAGAATGCGTGCTGAACGGGAAACAATAGCAACTGAGCGAACCGCTGAGGGGAAACGCCAAGCCGCAGAAATCAATTCAACGGCTCAGCGCGATGCTCGAATCTTAAAAGCCGACGCCACGGTAAAAGCAGCAGACATTGAAGCGCAATCGCTCGTCGACGCTGCCAATATATATGGCAAAGCCCATGCACAAGCACCGCAACTTTACGATCTACTACGTTCTTTGGATACCTTAAGCAGCATTATTAATCCAAATACTCATTTGGTCCTGCGCACTGATGCAGCCCCGTTTAATGCATTAGTCGATGGACCCGCACTTTTTTTGAAACCCAATAACACCCTACGTTCCAGAGAAACAAAAGAAGAGGCTAAACGACCATGATTTTTGCTAAGAAAGCAGGCGAGCCAATTGGTCACTGGTTTCAGGCTGGGCGTTTGGCTTTTATCGCTTTGTATGCGATTACTCTAATCACCGCCTTTGGTTGGTTAACCAGTAACATAAGACAAATTGGTCCAGAAAATCGCGCCGTTGTACTTGCCTTTGGTGCCATTGATCGCATCCAAAACTCTGGATTGCTATTAGCTTGGCCACAACCATTTGAGCAAGTCATTATCGTTCCTGCGGCAGATCGTATCGTCGACCGTACCGTACAAACATTGATTCGCCCTAAAGACGTTGAGCAAAGGGGTTTTAGCTACATGGCCGATGACGCCACGGCCGGCCAGGGATATTTATTAACAGGGGATTTCGGTGTCGTGCAGATTGGCGTGCATTTATTCTACAAGGTAACCGACCCCTATGCTTATGTTATGCAGGGAGAACACATTCAATTCGCTTTAGATAGAATTGTTGAACGCAGTGCCGTCATTGTATCGGCTTCTCGAGACCTCGATACCATTCTTGTTGCACGACCTGAGTTAGTTGGCTCCAGTGCCGAATCCGCACAAAAGCGTGAGCAGCTACGTAATGACTTAGTTCGAACTATCAATCAAAGCCTCTCTTCTCTGCAACAATCAGGAGCGAACTTAGGTATTCGTGTTGATCGTGTCGATATTCAACCCAATCTTCCTGTAGAGGCTGTTGATGCATTTAACGCTGTCTTAACCGCCAGCCAGTTAGCTAAACAAACCATTGCCGAGGCCAACAATAAAGCCGCCGAAATACGTCAAAAAGCGAACCAGGTATCAGATAGCATTCTGCAAGAAGCCAAGGCCAAAGCGAATGAAAGACTTGCCAAAGCTCAAACGGACACAGCAACCATTCATGGCTTAGCAACCAACCAAACTGCACTGTCAGACCCAGGATTACTATGGCGACTTTATCGTCAACGCATCAACACCATTCTTTCAAAAGCAGGCTCGGTGACAACCGTCAATCCTGAAGACGACTCCAGATTAATATTACAGGGCAAACAACCATGAGCGAGTCCACTCACTCTCACCATTCTCACGGACACCATGACCATGGACACAGCCATATTCATTTTGGCGCAGACATGCTTAGCCAAAAAGAGAAACGTACAGCCGCCCGCCAGCTGACCTTAGCGATGGTGGCTCTCGGCTTGTTAGCACTTGGACTGGTTTGGAACTGGTTGTTTCCAGAACAACAAGGAGTTAGCCAACTTTTACTTGGCTGTGCCTCAATCATGGTGGCCTTTCCAGTTTTAAAGTCCAGTTTATATAGCCTCAAACACCCAAGCCTACATGGCATTACCGACCAACTTATTGCTCTAGCTATGTTGGGAGCTTGGGCCACAGGTGATTTATTAACAGCGGCGCTATTACCTATCATCATGATATTTGGGCATATACTAGAGGAACGCAGTGTTATTGGCTCTCAAGAGGCAATTGAGGCACTAAGCGCCCTAACGCAAAGCAAAGCCCGCAAAGTCAATGCTGACGGCACCGTCATCGAAGTGGAAAACTTAACCTTAAACACTGGCGATATTGTTGAAGTTCGCGCCGGCGACCGAATTCCTGCCGATGGCGTGGTGCTTGATGGCATCGCCAGTCTTGATACCGCGCCGATTACCGGAGAATCCGTACCACAAGAAGCAACAATAGGAACAGAAGTCTTTGGTGGTGCCATCAACTTAGACGGTTTGCTGCGCCTTGAAGTCACGCGCACAGGCGACGCTTCCACATTAGGTAAAGTCATCGCGCTGATGCAAAGAGCAGAACAAGCCAAACCGCCCATAACGCGTTTATTAGAACGTTATGCAGGCCAATACATGATATTAGTTCTGATGGTGGCAGCCATTACTTGGTTCTTAACTTATGACGCCCAAGCCATGCTGGCCGTTCTTGTTGCCGCCTGCCCTTGTGCCCTTGTACTAGCGGCTCCAGCGGCTTCTATTGCAGGTATTGCGGTTGCAGCACGGCATGGCATTTTAATTCGCAGCTCGGCTTTTTTAGAAGAATTTACCGAGTTAAATTCACTGATCGTGGATAAAACAGGCACACTTACTCATGGAACACTTAGTCTGCAAGACCTTCAAGTTTCCCCCCAAACCACTGTACCCAAGACAGAACTGTATCAGCTTGCCGCTAGTCTTGGCGCCTCTAGTGGTCACCCAGTCAGTCGTGCTTTAGCAAGTTTATGTTCTCGTGAACACTATTTAGATTTACATGACGTACATGAATATCAAGGCTTAGGTGTTGTAGCAAATTCAGTGCAAGGTGAAGTCGCATTGGGACGACCAGAGCTCTTTACTCAACTAGACATTAACATCACTGAAATCCCAGAGCATGATGGTCCAATTGCAGGGTTATCTCTTAATGGCGAGTTTCTCGCTTGGTTTTTACTCGCTGATACACTCCGTACCGAAACCAAGCAGGCTTTAGCCGATTTACGAGAGCTCGGTATAGGCCGACAATTATTATTAACTGGTGACAGACAATCTGTCGCCGTCGCCCTTGCCCAAAAAGTCGGCATTACAGAAGTAATCGCTCAAGCCTTACCGGAAGACAAATTAAAGCAAGTCACGGGGGAAATTCAAAAAGGCTTCAAACCACTTGTCGTTGGAGATGGCATTAACGATTCTTTGGCATTAAAAGCTGGCGTAGTGGGCGTTGCCATGGGAGCCGGCGGCTCTGATATTGCTTTGGCTTCATCGGACATCGTCCTCATCGGCAGTGACTTACGCCGTTTAGGAACTTGCGTACGTTTAAGTCGTCGATGCCGACGAACGCTTCACTTTAACGTCATCATTGGACTTAGCTGGACAGTCGCCATTATGGCAGCCGCGGCATTTGGTGTTTTTGGTATGGCTGGTGCCGTCATTGCCGCGATTCTACACAACCTAAGCACGCTGCTGGTACTCGCGAATACGGGGCGATTGCTTAGATTTGAAGAAGTTTTAGGGGAGACAGAAAAGCCATCGGACAAGATGGTTCAATAAGATCCTTTTTGACGAGAAATAAGATGACCTTTTCTTTAAGTCAAAAGGTCATCTTGGAAACTATTTAAAACCCTTTGCCAGCTCAATCGCTCGCCGCAACAAAGGCCAGCTCAATAAGCTCTGTTGATACTCACCCGCTTTACCATTAAAAAACACGCCATAAGCATTCAATCGAAAGGCAAGAATTGCATAAAAAGCATCTACAGCTCCAGCTTGATCAAACATAAAAGGTCCTTTTGCTTGAGCAAAAATCATTTCAATACGTTCAACCTCGTTTCTCAACGCTTCGTTCAATTCCCCCAAGGGCGCAACATCATCGAATGTAAACGGACATCGGCCGCGCAGATTCATAAAACCCGAATGCATTTCCATACAAAGGCTTCTTGCTTGTGCTCTTTCTAATTGATTCTTTGGGTACAAAGCGCCATCAGAACATTCGTTAAAATATTCTGCAATCGCCAAGGAGTCATGCACAACAAAATCATCCACTAGCAGCGCTGGCACTAATCCAGTCGATGAATATTTCAATACCTCGGCTTTATATCCCTGTTTTTCTAAATTAATCGGAATAAGATCTAGCTTAATATCAGCAACCTGTCCGCACATAAGTGCACGAAGCGACCAAGTTGATAAGGTTCCCACGACTAATTGCATACTGGCTTTTCCTTTCTCTACTAATGATTACTACAGGTTACTTTAGTTTGGTCACTAAAAGCTGTTCAACTCTAACTCCTTCTAAGTCCAATACTTCAAATTTATAACCTTCATGGATGAAAAATTCGGTCCGTTTCGGCAAGCGTTTCAAGCTATAAATAATAAAACCACCAAGCGTTTCATATTGAGTACGATCTGGAAATTCTTCTATGTCTAAACTGCGCATCACATCATTGATTGGAGTCAGGCCTTCGATCAACCATGAATTAGCATCACGTTGAACGATCTGCTCTTCATCATGAGGCGTTAACAAACCATTCATAAAACCACCTAGTAGGTCCTTAACAGTAACAATACCAACAATGGTGGCATATTCATTCACAATCACAGCAAAAGCTTGAGGAGCCATTCTAAAAGCATTAAGCGCCTCAGAAAGAGTCAAAGTTTCAGGTAAATAAAACACTTCTTTATCTACCTTGTCTGGATTGATCTGAGCTGGCTCACCTTTCAACACCAGACGTAGGATTTCTTTCGAATCAATAATGCCTTCAATTTTGTCCAAACTGCCATTACAGACAAGGAAGTCATTATGGGGATGATCAATGATTTTTTGGCTGATTTCTTCACTAGTATCATCGATATCAAAATAAATAATCTGATCACGAGGTGTCATCGTGCTGGCAATATTGCGTGTTTCTAACTCAAACACATTACCAATTAGCTGATATTCCTGACTCTGCAAGCTGCCATCTTCTGCGCCGGCATCCATCATGGCAACTATGTCTTCCGTGGTGACGACTTCTTGACGCTCAATCGGCACATTAAACAAACGCAAAATCAAATTAGTAAAACCGTTAAACAAGAAAACCACAGGAGTGAGCACAAAAGTCACCCACAACATCGGTGTCACCATTCGAGTCGCTACAGCTTCAGGCATAATCATCGCCAACCGTTTTGGCAACAAGTCTGCAAACAAAATAAACAGCGACGTTAAGCAAAGAAAGGAAAAGACAAAACTTATCTGGTCTAATAATGGCCCAGAATAAAACAAGCTAATCATTTGTCTAATGTAGGGTGTAAGTGCTTGCTCACCAACAATCCCACCTAAAATAGCAATTGCGTTTAGAACAACCTGAATCATGGCGAAAAACGCACCCGGTTTTTGCTGTAGATTCAGTACGGCCTGCGCTTTCAAATTACCTTCTTCTGCAAGCACCCTTAGCTTTATTTTTCTCGCTGCAGCCATGCCTATTTCAGACATAGCAAACAATGCACTGGCAACAATTAACAAGCCAATACTAAAAACATCATTCATTATTTTCTCGCTTACTTTCCAGACACTAGGAAGGTTAAAAACAGGCTATCAATAGAGCGTAAAGCCATAAATATTGGGGCATTATAGAAGGAACTTGAAGTGATACAATGCTTATTTTTTATACTTTCAGAAGGCTAAAATAAGATACTAAAAAGCCTTATGAAGACGTAGAATAAAGCAATAAAAGAGCCGTTAAAAAAACATTAATTCGATATCAAATAGACTTTTGCAAAATGTCAGAAACACAATTGTCATGCAAAGATTTCAAAAGGTAAATCATGATTATCACTCTTACCACGCCCGCCATGTTGTTCCCTGCGGTGTCATTGCTACTACTGGCTTATACCAACCGTTTTGTGACACTGGCTTCGATTATTCGTAATTTTGATCCAAAACTTGAAGATGCAAATACCACCGAACAAATCACCAATTTACGCAAACGTATTTACCTTATCCGTCGTATGCAGGAAGCGGGGGTTATAAGCTTTTTTCTTTGTGTCATGTCCATGATGGCTATTTATCTTGAGTACCAACAAGTCGGTAGTTATATCTTTGGCGCAAGTCTGATTTGCCTAATGTACTCTCTGTATCTATCCGTTAGAGAAATCACTATATCTTGCGATGCGTTAGAAGTGCATTTACAACACTTTAGTACCAACTTTAAGAAGCAACATCGTAAAAAATAGCCATTATCATTACCGTAACACCTGAACATTAAAACCTTGCAAAGACGAGGTTTCAGGATACTGTGCAAAGTAGTCAGCAAAGTTTTCATCTATCACTTTTTTATGAGTTAAGCTGGCGTGACGAAGAAAAAGTGTACCGTTTTTACGAATCGCAAGCCCTTGATGTGACACATTCATATTTGTGCCTATGTATTTTTTTAACGCCCAATTTGGGCGAACCATACTGATAACACTCCCAGAAGGAATTCTATCTAATAAAGCTTGATTCACATGGTGGTCATCACCCAAAAAAACTTGAGTCAATGGAACATAAGGCAGGTAAGCTTTTTCTGGCTTAAAGCCTTCTCCTTGCTGATGTAACTTCGCTAATAATAACTGACAAGAACTCGATTTTTTTGCATCACAACGCATGACATCGCCAGTTAAGTTCTGATACCAAGCAGATTTATCAATTACGGCTTCCGCAACTTTAGCCCCTCCGCTTGCCACATCAGGTGTAATATCTAACAACTTATCTTGATTATTATGAAACCAATCTAAACTTGGAAAATGGTTACGTTTTACAAAAGAAACTTTCCCCTCTTTGTAACGCAGGCTTATTAATCTCGCTATAAATTCATCAGAAGAAGCCGACATGGCTCCAGCCATTACAGTTTCTACATAGGTTGTACAATCAAATGCATCAAAACGCGTTAAAGGGTCTTTGTCATATTGCCCATGTTTGCCTTCACCGACATTACCACCCACATATTCTGCACCTAAAAAAATCTGACTCAGAGACATCATTCGAGAAGCATTAGACAAATTCAATTGGTCAGCATTAGCATTAATTGTCTGGAGAAAAAGCACTTTATTCGCATCATTAATAGTATTGGCAGCCTCTATAGCAGGTGACAAGAATAAAGTGGTTATACCCACAAGGAAGACGTTTTTCATACACTTAAACATAGACACTTTCTTTCCTACCCTATTTATGAATAAAGCCTGTCATTGGGCCGACAAAAAACGGCTTAAAAAATGAACACCTTAATGCTAGTATAAACATCCACTGAAAATAAAAGGCCGCACCATGCAAATCAACAATATGTCGTTCCCATATGGCCAGCAAGGACTCCACCGTAGCCAAGAAAAATTAGATCAGGCTAGTCAGAAAGTTGCTCAGGCCTCCACCCAAACATTAAGTCAGCCTTCAACAAACAAAGCTACTGGCCTTCATGGTTCTCTGATTCAGGATGGCTTAATCGAAGCCAAAAGCAGTGAGCTAGAAGCGCAAGCTAATGCGAAAGTGATCGACGCTTCCGACAAGACCATTGGCCGACTAATCGATATCACAGTCTGATCACACTCAGCGCTTACTCCCTTAAAGTGCTTTAGCCAAAAGCGTACGAACCTCATCGACAGAGGTAAAACGCACTGCGCGATCCACCTCCTGTCCGTCCTTGAGTAATATCAACGTTGGCCACAATTTCACCCCAAACTGACGCCCCAGTCGTTTGCCTTTGCCATCAAACACCTTAATATGAGCAACCTCTTTATAAGGTTTTATCGCCTCTTCCAAAGCACGAAAAGAAGCCTGACAGTAACCGCACCATGGGGTGCCAAATTCTAAAATAGCCACCCCACTCAGGCTCTCTATCTCTTCTAAGTTAGGGGCTTCTTCTGAATATTCTGAGTTAAAGCCCTTTGTCAGTGCCTGCATAAAATATCCTCTTTTCAATATTTGAATAACCTCAATCCCTGTGAGATAAAACAAAATCAAACAATAATCACAGGATAAGGAAAATACACCATGTTTAGCCACATTATGTTAGGCGCTAACGATGTACAAGTATCAAAAACATTTTATGACGCCATTTTTAAAACGCTGGGTTGCAACGAAGGATTTGTTGATCCGAAAGGAAGATGTTTTTATCGCACAGACACGGGCACTTTTGCCATAACAAAACCCATTAACGGCGAAGCAGCAACACATGGTAACGGCAGTACTATAGGATTTTCAGCCACATCTGAAGACATGGTTAATGCATGGCATGAAGCAGGTATTAAAAATGGTGGCACCACTTGTGAAGACGCACCTGGTATTCGCTCGCTAGGATCCATTCAGCTCTATCTTGCTTACCTAAGAGACCCATCTGGCAATAAGCTTTGCGCTATGTATAGACTATAAAGCACATTAATGAGGTAGCTACGCTGAGTGGCTACCTCGTTATGTTAAATTCTTCCTTGCATTCATCTGAACCCATTTCAAACTCTCGGCAAATCCATGGTCGATTCTCGTAAATTGTACAACGAAATGTCTCCCTATCTACGGCCGAGCACCAGCCATCATCCAGTCTCAGCATGGTTTCTCCGCCCCACTCATCCACTGAGATGTGCTTATCTGGAACACCAGTCTCGCTGATAATCATCACTTCCATGCGACAACAGCACGCTTGGCAGTTAGAGCAAGTCACTTCTGACTGGGCAATGTTTTTCAAAGCGATATTCATAGAGAACGGTGTAAGACCAAGACGTGTGGATTGTGTTATGGCCTTTGGAGTTTAAGACTAAAGATCACAACGAAACCAGCAATATACAGGTGATCTAGCCTGGAAGATATGAATAGACAATAAATCAACCAAACTAAATCACTCAAATTAAAAACTTAAGGGGAGAAAGCTATACCTTAAATTTAATAACCAATTCATTTAACTCAATAGCCAAACGAGTCAATTCTGTGGTACTTGCACTGGTTTGATTTGCTCCCACCACAGTTTGTGCCGCCAAGTCACTGATCGTAGCTATATTGCTATCAATTTCTTTTGCTACTGTCGATTGCTCCTCCGCAGCACTGGCGATAATATGGTTACTATCGCTAATAGCCACGATACGAGCGGTAATTTGCTCCAGAGCTTTAGACGCTTCAGCGGCAACCGTTTGGGCTTGGCTGGATTTTTGACTGCTACTTTCCATAGAAGTAACGGCTTCATTTGCAGAAAGTTGAACTTGTCGAACCATGGTTTCAATTTCGCCAGTCGACTCTTGCGTTCGGTGTGCCAGACTTCTTACTTCGTCAGCCACTACGGCAAAGCCTCGGCCAGCTTCACCTGCACGAGCCGCTTCTATAGCGGCATTCAAAGCCAATAAGTTAGTCTGTTCTGCAACGGCGCGAATCACATCTAAGATCTGACCAATTGATGCCACTTGCTCAGCCAATTGATTAATAACTCGCGTGCTCGTGGTCATCTCTTCATTCATATCAAGGATAACCGTAGTGGTCTCACTCACTCGAGCCTTACCTTCCGCAGCTAATTTCGCCGACTCGGCAGACGCTTCTGACGTTTGTTGTGCCGTTCTGGCCACTTCATCCACCGCAGAACTCATTTGCGTAATCGCCGCCGCAGCCTGTTGAACCTCTTCACTCTGCAGAGTCAAACTATTTGAAGAGCTTTCTGTCACGGAGCTTAACTCTTCAGCCGCCGAAGCTAGTTGACTCGAAGAATCCCCAATATGTACGATGGCTTCACGCAAATTAACCTGCATCGCTTTTAAGGCTGTGGTTAAGCGAGTTAGTTCATCATTACCCTGTGCAGTAATCGGCTGTGTTAAATCTCCTTTAGCAATTATTTCTGCCGAGATCACCGCCTCCTGTAAGGGCTTGTTAATACTTTTTGATAGAACGACAGCAATGATGGATGCCCCTGCTGCTGCCACAACAATAATAACAATAATTAACGCAAAACTTTCCTCATACTGATTTAAAGAATCTGCGCTGGCTTCATCGGCCCCTTCTTGATTCGCTTTGACAATTTCCTTCAAAAGGCGAACCATACTGTCCGCAGCTTTGTTCATATCAGGTACTAAGGTATTAACAGCATCTTCATTTCCCTTCATAGACAAAGAAACCACTTCACCTTGCAACTTATAATAATTATCTTCTGCTTTCGTGAATTCGCCAAATAAACGCTTTTCACTATCCAGATAAATGGTGGCCTCATATTCTGATCGGTACTGATCCACTTCTTTCTTAACTTCTTCTAGTAAAGCTAACGTTCTTTTTTTATCAACTTCGTTAACTTCATTGAGCAACCTTAAAGTAAAGATCCTTACTCGCATCAAATTACTGTTTACGTCACCTAAACTAGCAATAGCAGGCAAAACATTCGTTTCAATCATTTCTGAGTTAGTCCGAATATTCTTCATGGCAGTCATGGTGACGGCTCCTAGACAGACCAGTAAAAGTATGATGATTGAAAAAGCCATCAGTAAACGTGATCTAATATTTATATTCCTTAACATTTTTCCTCGCACCTTTTTTAAAAAATTAAACTAAAACAACACATACGACATAAATCCTTTTAAAGGCTGCGCTTTAACCATATGATTTATAATTAATTATTTATTTTTTTTAGACATTCGTATGCTAGACAACCAACTCTCGAACTCTAAAGCAGATAAAGGCGGGGTATAAAAGTAGCCTTGAACAATCTGATATCCCATCGCCGTTAAACAAGACAGTTGTTGCTGTGTTTCCACTCCTTCTGCGATAGTCACAGCACCGAGCTTTTCACTAATTGAGAGCACGATTTCGCTCAACTCCTTGGAAAACCTAGCTGGCAATTCGCTCACAAAAGCCCTGTCTAGTTTCAATTGGGACACAGGAAATTTCAGAAGCCTTTTTAAATTGGAATATTCCGTTCCAAAATCATCTAAAGAAATATTAACGCCCATTAAATGGAGTTCACTTATCACATCAATAAAGGAATCAAACGGCTTTATTTTTTTACTTTCTGTCACCTCGATGACCAAACTTGAGGCTAGAATGTTGTTATCATTTAAAATCGATTGAATCTCATTTTTAATAGAGGGGGACTGAAAACTCAGTGGAGAGAAGTTAACGGCAATAATGGGAATATGAATTCCCCTATCTCGCCATAATGCCAGTTGCTGACAAGACTGGCGTAGTACCCATAAATCTAATTCTGCGATGAGCCCAAAGTCTTCAGCAAGAGCAATAAAGTGATCAGGTGTAACACTTCCAAACGTGCTATTTGACCACCTAGCTAACACCTCGACACCGTAGAGACTATTATCAACAATATTTACTTGAGGTTGATAATTCAGCTTTAGCCGATTTTTTTTCAGGTCAGCACTAAGCGCCTGAGCCATTTGATAAGAACTTAAAGTACTATCTTGATTTATTGCAGTTTGATCATTTTGTATCAGTAAACTGTAATATTCTCGGTCAAATAGTTGGAATGCTTCAACCAACACTTTCACCCTATAAGTTTCACTATCACTAGGAGTGAATAACAGTTTGATCTCTTTTCCGACAATCCCTTTGAATTCACAAAACTGAAAGATGCGCTGTTCCGAATCTAACCAGAAGCAATCTAGTGGAAGAGCACGGCTGCTATTTGCAGCTGAGTACTTATCATTACAGGAAACCATCAGATCATTACTGTCTAAAACAATAAAGCCACTGTTCGTTTCTTGTAACTCCTGCCAATCACGCTCAGTATTCAAACCCCGTGTTTTCACCAAAAAATCCTTGTACTGCATGCTTCGATTAAAACAAATCATCATTGATTATTTGTCTTTCAGACACAAAAGTTCTCCAATATTGCCTAATAGGCAAAAACTGTCAAGTGAATTGCCCAACAGGTTTTGCCCTATTGGCAAAATTAAACGGATAATCTCGCCATGAATATTGGCCAAGTTATAAAAATTTTGCGGATTCAACGCAAAATGACTCAAGAACAAATTGCACTGGAAGCTGATATGGCTACCAGCAATATTTCACGAATCGAAAAAGGTTTGAGGCAACCGTCACAAAAGGTATTACAAAAACTAGCAAAAGCGTTAGGAACTAAGCCTTCCGTGCTTTACGCTGCCTGTGAACAACCCTTAAGCAACATCCCTAATTTTTTAAAGCAAAAGGAACAGGAAGAAAATAACAAAGGAAATAACGAAGAAAATGTAGAGCATTTATTACTCAAACATGACTCTCAAGCCGTGCTTAAGCTTTTCAGCGAGTTAACACCAGACAATAAGTCTTTATTATTAGAACAATTAAAGGCGTTACACCGCTGGCAAAGAAAACAAGATCAATAAGCGCATTAAAAATAAGAAAAAAGCGTCTCTTTTTCTAAGCGCCATAATAGAAAATTGAAAAATAGTGACAAACCGTCCCACTGACTACAAACAAATGCCACACCAAATGCCCATAACGTAAACGTGAATCAATAACAAAAAAGATCACACCAAGAGTATAAAGAACACCACCCAAAACTAATAACAACAAACCATTTGGCTCCATCAAGGAAGACAATGGTTTTATTGCAATAAGAATGAGCCAACCCAACACCACATAAAGTGTCGTTGAAATGGCTGGATGAGAAGCTTTACCAAAGGCTTTTAGAGCCACACCAATAAGCGCTAAGCTCCACACAGCAACAAGTAAAGACCATCCCCACACACCTTCTAATACCCCTAGCATAAAGGGGGTATAAGTACCTGCGATTAATAGATAGACAGCCGAATGGTCAATCACCTTAAAAACATATTTGGCTTTACCCTTAGGCATAGCGTGATATAGCGTTGATGCCAAATACAAGAGAATCATAGTGCCTGAAAAAATGCTGACACCAACAACAAAACTTACATCTGCATAATCAATCGCACTTAAAATAAGAAATGGTGTTCCGACAATCGCTGCGACTAGCCCTAAACCATGACTGATGCTATTGGCCACTTCTTCACCGAGAGATTGTCCCCGATCAGTGACCGTCGAAGTAAATTTTCCCATACTCAAGTACTCCAAACGTTCGAACAAAATATCTATTGAAAGCATGGAACAAGCGAAGCCATTTAACAATGAAAGACAACGAATAAAGTATGCAAACTACAAGAAACTGCGTCGTATTAGGATTTCCTACAAATTTTCGGAGCCTGATAATCGAAGTTTAATAACGTAAAATAATTCTCCCCCAACGCAATGTTTCGAAAAGCATTATCATCAAGGTATTGAAGGATTCGGCTTGTCACTTCCAGCTCCCGCTGGTAGACCTTAAAAGTATTATTGCGAAAGGCGACAAAGTCAGACCCTGGTAAAATACGCTTAGAATAGTGATTCATAAAGGCAACGTATTGGCGACGATTGACAGGTTTACTGAAGTAATAGTCATCCAAAATTCGCCATGAAATATCCAACATCAGATTTGGGTACTGATCCAACAAACGTGACAAAATAGCAATGTGCTCATCGATATTCATTTTAGACTGCTCGTGAGACAAGCCCATATGTGCCCAAACAATTTTGTTATTAGGATAAAGCGCCAGAGCTCGCTCCATTAAAGGCAAATATAAAGTTGAATCATCATTGTTGCCAATGTCCGAATGAATCGTAATGGGGTAATCTCTTGCCCTCAATTCCGCCATAAAATCCGCCCACTTAGTAATATCTTTTGGCGTAGCGGGGGCATGACGATTATTAAATTGAGCTTGTTTCACTAGATTGACCTCCCCCATCCAATGAAACAATCCAGGATACTCCCTTTCATAAAGATTCATTAACGCAATAGTTGGTTCAGGATTCGATAAATCAGTAAAGGTCATCGATAAAGTGAGGTGGAGATCATCAGGTTTATATTCGACCATATTAGCCGCATTAACAAAATCGTTGCGTGTCGTCGGCGAAACAGGCGTACCAGGGCATTTAAGATAATTTGAACAAGATGAGTTAGCTGGCAACATTTGCCCAATACCATACACATTGGCAAATCGAACGGTCGTTCGAGATAAATAGTCATTCACTTCCTTAAATGGAATCGCCCGACCATCAAAAGGCCTGTAGTGTACATGTGTATCCACAATAGGTGTGTAGGGTTCTGTCTCTCTATCGTAGCAAGCAGATTCCCCCTTAAAAGAGGCCAAGGAGCGATTCGATGGAGTGTTATCAGAAGAGGCACAGCCGCTCGTTAACAGTGAAGCAAGAACAGCAAAAGAAAAAAGACGACGCATGGCTAACATCCCCATCATCACATTTAAAAGGTTTAAGGAAAGGAACATTACAAAACATCCCTTTCTATGTGTAAACCACTATTGAATGCAACTCAAAGAGCAAACTCAGCTCTCCTACCATACGTTAGGAAGTTTTTTTAAGAAGCGAGAAACAGCAACACACCACCAAATAGAATCCGATACCATCCGAAGGCAACAAAAGTAAACCTTTGCAGGAACACCATAAACAGCTTCATCACAGCAAAAGCGCTTAAAAAAGCCACAATAAACCCGATAATTAAAGGCATCCACTGTTCACCTGAAAACTCTTTATAATTAGAAAGCAAATCATAACCAGACGCTGCCATCATTACAGGCAATGCTAATAAAAAGGAAAATTCAGCACTGGCTTTTCTACTTACTCCCACCAGCAAAGCCCCCACGATGGTTGAACCTGCACGACTGGTACCGGGTATAAGCGCAAATATTTGAGCAATACCAATCCACAATACCTGCTTAAAACTCAGATCATCCAAACTATCAACTTTCGGAGACTTATTTTTAAGCCACCATTCGGTCAGCAAGAAAATCACACCGCCAACAATAAACATAATTGCCACAACAGATACAGAAAACATGGCTTTTATTTGATGACGAAACAAAAAGCCCACTATAGCAACAGGTAAAAAAGCCACGAATACCTGACACCACAAGCGAAAATACTTAAATGAAATGCGTTCTTTATAATTCGCAACAACAGCCAAAATAGCCGCTAACTGAATAATGACTTCGAACGCCTTATTACCCTCTGTTTGCTCTATACCTAACCACTGGCTAACAACAATTAAATGGCCAGTTGAAGAGATAGGTAAAAACTCTGTAGCCCCCTCTACAAGACCGAGAATGACACTTTGAATTACATCCATTACTACCTACCTTGTTGATTATTTCTTGTTAAAAGCCCATTAAAAACTGCGCCAATAATATAAGTGTTCCATAGTGAAAGAAATATAAAACACATATAACTTGACCTAGGATCTAACTCAAAGCTTTATACTAGTTATATAAAAAAGGAGAAAACAGCATGTATCGTATTGGTGAACTGTCTAAAGCGTGTGGCATCAACAGCGACACTTTGCGCTTTTACGAAAAAAACGCCTTACTTTGCCCCTCAGGTCGATCAGAATCTGGCTATCGCCTATACACAGAAAAAGATAAAGAAATTTTACAATTTATCCTACGAGCCAAAGCTGTTGGGTTCACTCTTGCTGAAATTCGCGAGTTACTTTCTATAGAAGTCAATAAAGCCGACAATGCTTGCGCAGATGTAAAAGAACTTGTTGATACAAAAATCTCTGACGTCGAAAAAAAGCTTGCCGAACTAAAACGTTTCCAAACCTCACTAAAACGCTTATCGGATGCCTGCTGCGGCGGTGAAGAAAGTGCGGAACATTGTACAATACTCGAAGCACTCGAATCGGATATAAACGATGTTCGACCCGAACACAATCATAAAGAATAGACACCTATCTTAGAGATTTCTAAAAAGTTAGGCCGATTAAAAGCAAGTGTAACCACCCGTTTTTTTAAAGGTCATGAAGTACCAATCTGTTACGACCTTGCTTTTTCGCTAAATAAAGAGCTTGATCTGCATATTGATAAATTTGACTAAAAGTCGTTTGCCTTTCTCCTTCATGGTAATAAAGCCCTGTACTGAGTGTAATGTGGATCAAAGTACTGTTGTTAACTTTGATCTTAGTCTGTTCAACCTTCTGACGGATTTCTTCACAAATTTTGATTGCATCATCTTGTGACTGCTCTAGAAACAAAATACAAAATTCTTCACCACCAAGCCGAGCAACAAAGTTAGGTGCCGAAATGGAATGTTGAAGTATGCTGGCGATCTCTTTAAGAACTTCATCACCGGCTGGATGACCGTATAAATCATTAACCTTTTTAAACAAGTCCAAATCAATAATGGCAAAACCAATTTGCTTCGGTCTATTCAGCAAAACTTTCTGGGCTTGTTCGGTAATGAATCGACGATTAGGCAGTTGGGTTAAATGATCACGATTATTTTGTAAGGTTAATCGCTCTTTATGGTGATAAAGGCGAATTAACACTAAGAGCAATGCTGAAACTACCAATAAGATTGCCGCAATTAAACCCCATATCAAATATGTCAGCTCACTCTTTAAGCGTCGCTCTATATCGGAAGCTGTTTGAATAATATTATGAAACTCAACATAGGACTCGGTCAGTTCTAATTCCAATTGAGTAAGTTGCTTAACTAACGTCGCTTTTGCACTTGGATCTTGCTCAAATAATATGGCCTGTTGACTCACCATTGGCAGGCGGCTTCTAATCTCATTTAACTCTTTTATTTTATCGGCATAAACAAAATCATCCATTGTGCTGTTGTTCATTTTCCGGCTAACTAAGGGAACCCGATACTGAATTCGCAATAAGATACGTTCAAGTTCTTGCACATCAAAAAATGCACTGTCCGTTTTTAGATAGTTCAACGAGCGTTTCAGTAGATGTACATCTTCTTGTGCTTGAGTGATATCAATAGCCAAAGCAGTAAAGTCCGAGCCAAGTAACTGTCTAGATTGCTGCTGAAAGAAAAAAACAGCCCAAATACAAAGCCCTAAAAACAGCACAAAAATCAGCCAAATTCTAACTTGTATTTTATTAATGCTAATCACCATTATTGAACAACTATTTCGTTAATAGCCCATATCCAATAATTCTTACTTTCAGAAAGATGATGGGCAAGACCAACATCTGAAGGAATAATTAACATCAAAGGCCCTAAATTCTCAGGAGTAATAAATCGACTGTTTAAACGCGTAGCCATTAAGTAACGATTTTTTTCTCTATTTTCTTTTTGAATAAATACTTCATAACCATCAATAGCAATAAAGCGTAACCTTGGCACATCATTTAAGCCGTATTTGATTAAAAAATCATCCAGCCATACCCCGCTAAAACGGCCTTCAGGACCATCAAAATGCCTCATTTCTTCCGTTTCAAAGAGAGGAAGGGACTCTATTTGTGCCATAGATATAGAAATTTCTTGATTGGGGGTTACTAAAGTCAGTACGGGCGATGTATCAGTAGAAGGCGTAAGATGGCTAGGATGAACTTCGACAGAATAAGCAGGCGTAATAAAAGAAGAAGACAATGCCGCTAGCAAGAACACAGCCATAAAGTAAAAATGAGCCCTTTTAAATTTGAACAAGGAACAACTCAATGAAACGTTCATAAAGACCTTTCTGAGTGTTCATCATTTTCGGCGCTCACCACCACTCTATTTCGCCCCAGTTCTTTGGCTTTATAAAGCGCGGCATCAGCACGATTAAGCACCTGTTCGTAGTTGCTGTCTGCCATGCAATACATAGCAACTCCAAAACTTGCTGTTATATAAAGCCCTTCGCTTACCTCTTCTTTTTCAAGCGCTTCTCGTAACGTCTCGGCAATATCTCTGGCCGCTTCCGTAGTGATATTTGGTAACAACACAGTGAACTCTTCGCCACCAAACCTAGCCACCATCCCTTTTGCCCCTACTTGCTCAGACAACAAAGTGGCCATTTTTTGCAGAACAATATCACCAACTGTGTGTCCATATGAATCATTCACTCGCTTAAAGTGATCAACATCAACCATTATCACTGTAAAAGGATGCGGAGATTTCTGCGCTAAGCGGTATTCATTCTGCAACGCTTCATCTAAGGCCAAACGATTATAACTATGTGTCAATGGGTCTTGCCGAACGATGGCCTCTAAAGATCGATTACTGGCTTCTAACTCTGCCGTTCTGTTTTTTACTTTTGTCTCTAACATGACATTCATCTGCATCAACGACTGTTCTCTCACCAACAAAGAAGCCATCATTTCCTGCAAGGAACGACTTAAACTTGCCACTTCTATCAGCTTGCTATCGGATTGGAAGGTTATCTTTCTATCTCCCTGCTGAATACTCTTTGCAGTCTGCGCTAATCGCTCCAACGGACGACTTAATGTGCCCGCAAATTGATAAGCTAATAACATACAAAATAGGGTCGCAAACACACCGACGAAAAGTAGTAACTCATGTACTTCACTCACCGCTGACATGGCAATAGATAAAGGCTGGCGCACAATAATTTGCCAACCAAGACTTGATCCTTCTGGTGAGTCCACCGAGACCATACTCGTCAGATATTCGTCTTTATCTTGCCAAACTAAAGATTTGAATTGACCATTTTTAGGTAATACCTTTGGTACTTCAATATCACCGACTTGATTCGTGTCTGGATATAAAACCCGGTTATCGTGATCAATAATTAGAATATCGATCCCTTTTTTCTGTGACGATTCCGTCAAAGAAGATAATAAAACCTCTCTCACCCATGCCCAATCCGCATGAGTAGCAATAACCCCTTTTAACTTGCCGTTTTCTCCTATCACGGGAGCAGCAAAATCAACAAAGCGAATAGGCGCACCGTCTTTAGATTTTGGCAGTAAACGTTCCAGCAACAATGCCTTATGTACGTTACCGACAAATGGACCGGAGCGGCCGTTAATAAACCAAGGCCGTTGACTCACATCGGCTCCTTGTAAAACGCCATTACCAGAGGCTAAAACCACACCATCAACACTTGCGAAACCAATCCAAGCATAATTTTTGTAGGAACTTTGAATTTGATCTATCGTTTTCTGAAGTCGACTTAAATCCTGAGTTTCATACAAAGAAGTCCGTGAGCTAAGCAGCGTGACCTCGCGCTGACGCTCCATTAAATTGGCCGACAGCATATTTGCAATAGACTGGCTAAGATTTACTAAAGATTCACCGCTGGCAATAGAAAGACGGGTAGAGGTGAGTTGGTAAAAAGAGGTGACAAGCACCAAACTTAAGGATAGTAGTAAGCCTCCTGCTAACAAAGTAATACGTTTTCTAAAAGTATCCAAAGCACTTGGCATAAATTGACAGACCTATTTATTCAATAAAAGTAGATAATACATTCAATACTATAATAACAGTCTATATGTGCACTTTATATGCATGATTCAGTGTAAGTACACCGCGTGATCAATTTATTCTTCTTTCAACCACCTAACCACGACAACCCAACAATAAAGCCTAATCATTAAAGAAAAAGGGATTCAGACAGAAAAAGCCGATTTGATTTTACTCTGCCCCCCTCTATCACCGATAATCTCAGGCAATGACTCATAATCAAGCTCAAAAAACGCTTGCTAGAACACCTCACACATTCAGTGGATACCCGATTTAATGGAAATCAAAGTTAATTTTCTCGACAACCTACGACTAGAAGCCAAACTTGATGACTTCACCGTCACGGCCGACCAACCCATCCGCTACAAAGGCGATGGCTCTGCCCCAAGCCCATTTGATTACTTCTTAGCGTCCTCTGCGTTATGTGCCGCCTATTTTGTGAAGGTGTACTGCAAGGCCCGTGATATCCCCACGGATAACATTCGTCTATCGCAAAACAACATTGTCGACCCTGAAGATAGATACAATCAGATTTTCCAGATAAATGTAGAACTGCCTGACGATATATCTGAGAAAGACCGCCAAGGAATCTTGCGCTCTATCGACCGCTGTACGGTGAAAAAGGTGGTTCAAACCGGCCCAGAATTTAAAATCGAAACGGTCGAAAACTTAGACGCTGACGCCAATGCCATGCTGATGGGTCAGCCTGACGGTTCCTCAAACACTTTTATCCCTGGTAAAGATTTACCTCTTGAAGAAACCATTGCCAATATGACCTCCATGTTGGCGGACCTTGGCATGAAGATAGAAATCTCTTCTTGGCGTAATATTGTGCCCAACGTATGGTCTTTACATATTCGTGATGCGGCATCGCCTATGTGCTTTACCAACGGCAAAGGCGCATCAAAAGAAAGTGCATTATGTTCTGCGCTTGGTGAGTTTATCGAGCGCTTGAATAACAACTTTTTCTACAATGACCAATTCTTTGGAACCGAAATCGCCAACAGCGAGTTTGTCCATTACCCAAATGAAAAATGGTTTGCGTTAACCGAAGACGATTCGTTACCTGAAGGCATCTTGGACGAATATTGTTTGGATATTTACAACCCAGACGACGAGCTACGCGGCTCACATTTGATCGATACCAACTCAGGCAACAAAGCACGTGGTATTTGCACCATTCCCTATACGCGTAAATCCGACGGCGAAACCGTGTACTTCCCGTCGAACTTGATCGAAAACTTATTCTTAAGCAATGGAATGAGTGCTGGTAACAACCAGCAAGAAGCGCAAGTGCAGTGCTTATCGGAAATTCTAGAACGCGCAGTAAAACGCCAAATTATTGAAGATGAAATTGTCCTGCCCGATGTACCAATGGCCGTGTTAGAGAAGTACCCAAGCATTCTTGCTGGCATTAAAGAGTTGGAAGAACAAGGCTTCCCTATTTTGGTAAAAGACGCGTCTCTAGGCGGCCAGTACCCAGTGATGAACGTCACCTTGATGAACCCGAAAACAGGCGGTGTGTTTGCCTCTTTTGGTGCGCACCCAAGTTTTGAAGTGGCATTAGAACGCAGCTTGACCGAGCTGATGCAAGGCCGCAGTTTTGAAGGTTTAAACGATGTTCCCAAGCCAACCTTCAACAGCATGGCCGTCACTGAGCCAGAAAATTTTGTAGAGCACTTTATTGATTCCACTGGTGTTATCTCCTGGCGCTTCTTCAGTGATAAGCACGATTATGATTTCTGCGAATGGGATTTTTCTGGCACAAGTGAAGAAGAGTCCAACGCCTTGTTCGGTATCCTCGAAGACCTAGGCAAAGAAGTCTACGTCGCTGAACTCACCGATTTGGGCACATCAGCCTGTCGTATCCTAGTGCCGGACTACTCCGAAGTTTACCCTGTCGAAGACTTAGTCTGGGATAACACAAACAAAGCACTGGATTACCGTGAAGATATCTTAAATATCCACTCCCTAAACGATGAACAATTAGAAGCTCTTGTTAACCGTTTGGAAGAAAGCCAGCTGGATAACTACACAGACATTGCTACCTTGATCGGTATTGTCTTTGACGACAACACCGTCTGGGGACAGCTCACCATCATCGAGCTAAAAATTCTCATTTACTTAGCGCTTGGCGCTCATGAAGAGGCGTTAGAACTGGTTGGAGAATACCTACAGTTCAATGACAACACCGTCAAACGCGGCCTCTTTTTCCAAGCCATGAACTGTGTCTTAGAAGTCGCTTTAGATGAAGAGTTAGAGCTAGAGGACTTCATCCATAGCTTCAGCCGAATGTTTGGCAAAGACGTGATTGAAAACGCAGTAGGTTCCGTCACAGGCAACGTACGCTTTTACGGACTCACCAAAACCAGTATGGAACTGGAAGGCATCGAGCCGCATTTACGCTTAATTGAAAGTTATAAAAAGCTGCATAAAGCGCGTCAAGCTTTCGCTGCGATGCAAAAATAAGCCCTTCCCAGACTCTAAAAAACGAGCCTCTTAGCTCGTTTTTGGCTTGGGCGCTTGCCACCTGACAAGCGCCTTCTGATATAATCGAGAAGCCATCATAAAAGCCGACTTGGCCCAGCACCGTGATGTAACACCAACCATATCAATGAATAAGAACAGGAAGTAGACCACCATGATTCGCCAATCTGCTTTTGTTTCCATCGGTTTTATCGCAATAACAATCAGCGGGTGCGAATCCTTATCGCTTTCTTTCGACTCCGTAGACTCTGTCAAACAGCTTTCTACACAGGTTAAAGAAGCCAAAGATATGGACGACGTAAAAGCCATCGGCAAACAAGCCGAAGTCACCCGAGACTTAATCAAGGCCGATCTAAACGCGATCAAAGCTCTGTACGCTGAGCTGGATCAAAGAGTCAATAAGCGCTGGGGCAAACAGAACTCCGAACTGCCTAACAAGAAGAAATACGTAAAATACACCAACGACTACCAAGCACGAACGATTGTCGATTTTGATAAAGGCACTGTCCGAGTAGAGACCCTAGCCACTAGCGCCCCTCTAGACAGCCTAAAACAAGCCGTTACAACCACACTACTAACAACATCAGATCCCACTAAAACCGACATCTTTTCCAGCGACGCCCCCAACACCGAAGGTGTGCCCTTCTTATACCCACAAGTCATTGACCATGATGGTGTCGTCGTACAATACCGCTGGAGAGCACAACGTTACGCGAACTACCTAGTAAGCAATAAATTAAAAAAATCGACGGCAAATGGAAAATCAGTTTACGCGGTGGAGTTCAATCTCGTTGCACAACACGAACATCTTCGCCAAGAAAAATACAGTCAATATGTCATTGCTGCCGCCAAACGCTATAACTTATCGCCAGCCCTCATCTACGGCATTATTGAAACAGAAAGCTCTTTCAACCCTTATGCTGTCAGCCCAGCCAACGCTTACGGGTTAATGCAAGTGGTGCCTGCTACGGCAGGACGTGACGTTTATAACTTAATCAAAAAAAGATCGGGCGAACCGACCAAAGAAGTACTCTTCTCACCCGAAAATAACATAGATATTGGCAGCGCTTACCTGCATATTTTACAAACCCGCTACCTAGCGAAAGTGAGCAATAAAGTCAGCCAAGAATACTCCATGATATCCGCTTACAACGGTGGAACAGGCAACGTGTTAAAAACCTTTGACCGAGACAGAGCTAGGGCGATGAACAAAATTAACCAAACGTCCACTAGCAATGTGTATAAGAAATTGAGATACGATCACCCAAGAAGTGAGTCTCGCTATTACTTAGAAAAAGTAACAAAAGCCAAGAAGAAATATGAATAATAAAGCCGTGTCAGGCACTATATTGACCTGACACGGACTGAGGGTTATTACATACGTTCGAAGTCTTTCTTTGCTTGTTTTAGAACAAAATCCATATCAGCCGGCAACATAAATCCCTCTTGAATCAGGTGTTGTACTTGCGCTTCAACTTCATTCAAATACCCTTCTTCATCGCTATATCGCTCTGCGATAGAAAGGCGACTATCTCCGGCTATCTCACCCTTTTCTTTTGGAAAAGCAATAAAAGAACCCGTTAAGCCACACAGATCCCCTTTAGCAAAGTTTTCGCCTCGCAAATTCCATCCCCAATACGTCCCAAGAGGCGCTGCGATGCTAGGTAACTTTATGCCACCTAATGCAATGCCATCAGAATCCAACTGCGGCACAAATACTGGATAAGAATCACCCGCGAGAGGAGGAACAACACTGTGATCGCGTACTTTCAGTACATTGTAAATTGGCATATAAGCGTTATTACCCAAAATTGGTAAATTTAATTCAGGTAAGGTAACAAGGGTGCCATTTGCCACACTTGGGAAGCGACTTTTTGGAGGCTCTACCCCTTCTTTTGTCCAATGCAACATTGCCATTGTTAATGCTCTCATGATGGGAGCGGGACTGGTTGGATTCGTCGGAAACTGACAAATTCGACTGCTTTTACTGACGGCTCCCCAAGGACTAAAATGCGGTGCCCCTGTTAAGAAATACAGACGTACATTCTCAGGCTCCGTCATAGGTGTACCATCGGGTGTCGTAGAAACAAGTGCCGCTCTTGCTTGCCAAAACTCTGTCGACGTATCAGTTTGCATAATTTTTGGACAAGTATCACTAGCTAAGCATTGCTTTAGAATACTATCCGTTTGCCCTGTTAATGGGTCCGTCAGTAATGCATAACCAAAAGGAAATTGATCGCCTTGTACATCATGATCTTCGTGCTGTCTTGAATAGCGACCTGTTTTAGCAAAACGATAGTTAGTGTAGGTCTTACGTGATCCGGCAATGTGAGCCATCACGCCATCAAATACTTTGATTCCAGCCCCATCTTCATTAAACCCTTGATAAATAAAATCACGAACGAAGCGACCTGACTGTGAAATGCCAAGCGCTATCGTATTGTCTATATTAGCCAAAGGAGAAACGACATCATGGCCACTGGAGCCGCGCAAAAAGCTTATAACATCAGCCGTTGCCACAAAAGCCAGTCCAGCAGGTACAGAATCTTTAGCCATATAGATGAATTCATATATAGCCCCATTATCAAGTCCCTTAGGGCGAGTAATTTCGATCTTAGTTGGCGACAAATATTTGAAAGACAAACCAGGTGCAGTTGAACGCGGATCATCTGGATGCAGACGCACGGTTGATGTTGCTTTTGCAACATCCATACTGGTTGCAGGGTAAGATAGGTTGGCAGTAAGAGTGTCACCCTCTTTATCAAATACAAATTCTTCACGTGATAAACCAGTAACAGAAGGTACCGCTTGAAGGTTTAAACCTAACTTATCCTCAGGTAAGCCCGTTTGCCAACCACTCCAAACAACCGTATAGCCATTTTTCATCAAAAAGCCATCACCTATGCTGTCAAGCGTTTCAGGTATGTCAACGCTGCTTGCTAAGTTTAATAAGCTTAGAGAGAGGTTTCGCCCACGATTTAGAACCTCATAAAACAAACTACCATTACCTTTCGTGTCGTCCATAGGACGAAGAATAGAAACCTCGCTTGAAAAGTGAACAAGCCCATCTTTACCCACTGGAGCATATTCAAGGTCAACAATTTTTTTACCGCGGTTAGAGTTAGGATCAATTGCTAGCTCTGCTACACCATCGATACGTTCATACATACCCACATCAGCGAAAGCAGTCCCGCCAAAAACAGGACTAATAACATTCTTAACAGTAAAATTTGTGACTTTCGCCTGTGCGACTACAGGGACTATTATTAAAACAACTTTAAATATTACGCTTAACCATTTTTTGGTTATA
The DNA here is from genome assembly GCF_018336975.1 of Marinomonas sp. CT5. Lineage (NCBI taxonomy): Bacteria > Pseudomonadati > Pseudomonadota > Gammaproteobacteria > Oceanospirillales > Oceanospirillaceae > Marinomonas > Marinomonas sp. CT5. The sequence continues at coordinate 3,286,676 of NZ_CP025572.1, forward strand.
AACATGCTACTCTTCCCTTTCTGTATTATTCCATTTTCCTTTACATTTATTAAAAGCTGTTATCCTATTAACTTTTACTAGATTCAAAATAATTAATAGTGCTTCATAATAAAAACAGAAAAAACATCACTATATTATTCAATAGGGCTTCTCTCTGAATAAAACATTATTCAGAGAGAAGTAAACGATTAAACTTTGAACTTGCGCGTTATTTTATCAATAAGATCAGACTGTTTTTCCAAGCCAGACATTTGTCTAGAAGCCTCTTCTGCACCAGTGCTAACACTATCAGCAAGCACCACAATGTCATTGATATTTTTCGCAATGTCATCAGCAACGGCCGACTGTTCGGTAGCTGCAGTTGCAACTTGTATATTTAGGAAGGTAAGATTTTGAATGGATTCCGTACTGCTACTAATTAACGAACGGATATTAGACGTTGCTTCAAGTACTTTATTTCGCTGGTCTACAGAGCGCTCCATGTCGCTAATGGTTTTTGCCGCGCTGGTTTGCAACTTCTCTAAAATACCACTGATTTCGACTGTGCTGTCTTGACTACGTTTAGCAAGGGTTCTTACTTCATCCGCAACGACAGCGAAGCCTCGGCCTTGTTCACCCGCTCGCGCAGCTTCAATCGCAGCATTTAATGCTAAGAGATTTGTTTGCTCTGAGATACTCTGGATTACACCGAGAGCCGAGTGGATATCCTCTACATTGCCACCTAATTCACTGATAGATTTTTCAACATCCGTTAAAAGCAAGTTGAGGTTTTCCAATTGCTCATTTGACATTTCAACTTGTTGAAGAACATCTTTCGTCTGACTATTAGCAGATTCAGCGGATACTCGAGTTGTCTCAGCATTACTCGCTATTTCACTGGCTGTAGAAGACATTTCATCAGCGGCGGCGGCAACTTGTAACGCCCCTTCTTTCTGTGTATTCACCGACTTAACCAACATTAACTGCTGTTCAGAAGACGTCTTCGCAATAAGGTTTAACTCGGTTATAGTCTCTTTTAAATGTGTAATATCGCTATTAAGAGAAGCAATAAAGCGATTAAAATCTTTTGAAATTTCATCAATTAAATCAATGTAACTATAAGGTAACTCCGTGGTTAAATCGCCATTGCCATTTGCAAGGTCAGCAACTGACTCTCGCAATTTGCTTAATGCTCGATAAAGTATCGAAACTGCTACAGAAACCAATCCAATAATAAGTAAAGTCACAATAACAGTGATAACTATATTTTGCGTTAATATCGAGTTCTTAGATTGATTTATTTCACCTTTAATCGTATCAACAATTTTTTTAGTTTCATCTAAATAGATACCGGCAATGATAACCATGTCCCATTCTGGCACATATACGGAATAGGCGAACTTCTCAGTAGGTTCTTCATCACCAGGTCGAATGTGATAGTATTTTACGAAATGAGTATTATCTTTTGCTGCTTTAATGAGTTCTTTAAAATAATAAGTCCCTTTAGCATCGGCAGTATTAATAAAGTTTTTCCCTGCATTTTTATTTCTAACACCATGTTGAATCATGGTGCCTTCAGAATTCAAAGAGAAAATATAGCCTTGACCGTCGTTAAATCGAATTGAATTTAAAATTTTCAACGCTTCAGGCAAGCCCTCTTTATTCGGCATCTTTGCATAGGGCTCGATTATTGTCTTTACCGAATCCATAACAGCAGTAAGGCCTTTTTTTTCCACTTCCAAAACGGAAGTGGAAATAGTCTTTGTGGTTTTCTCTTGCACTACACTAATAGCCGCCAACATGCCAAAAGCAGATAAGACACCAGCTATGAGCAATGGTAGCAAAGTGAGTGCGTATATTTGAAACTTTAAAGAACGTAACATCTAATAATCCCTTTTAGTAAAAACTCAAAGTATTTAATATTGCTAAAACCATCAACAATCTAAAATCCAACACCTTGTAATTCTTGTTATGTACTGTTTTTTATTGCAGACTTTATAAAATTATATCTAATGTAAAATTAGACTTTTCCACACACCTCTTTTCATTTTTTAACGTATTTTCAAAACATATAACCTTTTTATGTTACAAAATACCCCTTTTTGTCATAGTTAAGGTCACTTTAGCTTCTTTAGCCTTAGTATCCCTCAACCATACATAGCGACATAAGCTTCAGAATTACAAACCGTTTAATAAATTCACCTCTAATGACAGCACTTTATACTTCAATGATTCAGATCAAAGAATCACCTATTACATTAAATGACACGACACAATCAAAAAACGAAGCTGGCCCTTAATTTAAAAAAATCAATACAAACATGAGAACATGAATTCAAATAGAGTACGACACATTCAGAAAACAAAAGACCGATTCCAAACCGAAAACACAGTGTCATCAAAAAGCGCTCTAAATTTGCCAAGAATCACTTAATTTTTGCTTGAAAAATAATATCAAAGCCTAGTAGTAGAAAACTACCATTTTCTCACACCTCTAGACATTCAAAAAATGACTTAAACATTCATTTTTCGCACTTTTCGAACATTTTTATTTTCAATTTCGAACATTAAACCTAGTATCATCAGCGCTCAGGTAGAGCGGAGACCAATAAATAGATATTAGCTTGCATAGTTATAGTGAAAATTTATTTCCCAATGCTTAAAAAAACACAAAAATAATGACACAAGATTGAGGATCGTTTCATGATAAACAAAACACTCCGATTACCTCTTTTAGGAGGAGTAATCATAATATTGGGCTGTTTGTTAGCCTATTTCATCCAAACTTCGAATCATATTAGAGTTCAAGATGTCCGTTTTACGGGGACAAACGGTACAGAAATGAGCGCTCTCCTATATGTCCCGAAAAATGCAACCGCAAAAAGTCCAGCACCAGGAATTCTTGCGGTGCATGGATATTTTAATTCACGAGAAGCTCAAGATGGCTTTGGGATAGAGCTTTCTCGACGAGGCTATGTTGTTCTTGCAATTGATCAAACAGGGCATGGCCACAGTCAAGCCCCTGCATTTGCAAATGCTTTTGGTGGTATTGACGGTCTAAAATATCTTCGTTCTCTTGACTTCGTAGATAAAGATAATATTGGTCTAGAAGGTCATAGCATGGGAGGATGGACAGTTTTAAATGCCGCAGCGGCACTTCCCAATGGGTACAAATCGATAGTACTAGAAGGCTCTAGTACAGGAGCACCTTTTGCTCCTGAAGGCACAACGAATTTCCCACGAAATTTAGCCGTTGTATTTAGTCGGTACGACGAATTTTCAGGCCTTATGTGGCATGTCGATAAGGCGCTAAATGTAGCAGAAAGTAAGAAATTACAGGATGTATTCGGTACCAACAAAAACGTTATTCAGGGACAGGTTTATGGGTCTATAGACGAGGGTACCGGCCGTATTCTTTATACACCGGGTGGAACTCACCCTATGGACCATATTAATTCAGTGGCTATCGGACACGCCTTGGATTGGTTTCAAAAAACACTTGATGGCGGTACCTCTCGTATAGAAAGCGATCAAATTTGGTACTGGAAAGAAATTGGGACACTCATTGCTCTGATTGGTTTCGTTATTTTTGTCATGGGTGTATTTAGTAGCCTGCTCTCTATTCCCTATTTTTCTTCTTTGCAACAAACGCCACCAAAAGCACAGGCTTCAACAAGAAACACTCGCTGGTGGATTACACTGCTAATTGGGGCTTTAATCCCTGCTATCACATTTCTACCGCTAACTCGTTTAGGTGGAGAATTAATTCCAGTCAATGGGTTATTTAATCAACAATTCAATAATGAAATAAGCTTTTGGGCTGTAATAAATGCTTTAATCATCCTTATTCTTGCAAAAATATTCGGCATAAATTTTCCCAAACTATTTGATAAAGTAACTCAATCTCTCGCATTATCAATTGCTGTATTTGCACTGTCTTATTGTGTTGTTTCAATGGCAGACTTTTTCTTTAAAGTTGACTTTAGAATTTGGTTTTTATCCTTTAAAGTGATGAGTCATCATCAATTACATGCCTTTTTTGTATATTTAATTCCATTGTTTATTTTCTTTTCTATCACATTAAGATCTATGCACTCCGTATTATCTATTAAGGAAGACAGCATAGTTAAACAATACTTTTTCAATATTCTCGCGCTCACATTTGGTTTTCTTATCTTTCTAACTATTCAATATGGATTAATATTTACGGGCAATCTACCTATTTTCTTCCATATATACGATCCGTTAAGATTAATTATATCGATTAACTTTGTTCCATTAATGACTTTCGTGGCAGTAGTCTCAACATTTGCCTATAGAAAAACGGGTCATTACCTTCCAGGCGCTATAGTGTGTACATTATTTGTTACTTGGTATGTTGTCGTTGGGCAAGCTACCCAAGGAGGTTAATGTCTTCACCAAAACATTGAATGTCCAACTCCAGTAGGCATCGACAACCTTTAGAGACAACCTTTCGCCAAAGCGCAAGTCGCTTTGGCGTTTTTGATTCTGTGTTTGTCTGCAAACGAATGAAAAGAAGAAATCAGCAATACAATCATCACTAACAGTGTTGAATATTTAATAACTCTCCATAACTAAAATAATGAGGCTCACCTTATCAACTGTTTTTAACCCTTCCTTCCCCTACGCTGCCAAAATTCACAAGATGAAAAGCGCTTTTCTTGAGCATAAATCGTATTTCGTTGAGTAAGATAGTCTTTTCTACCTTGCTCAACCGCTTCGGCATACTGATATAAAATGGAATAATCTTTCTCTAAATAAGACGAGACAACATCAGACATTCGTGCTGCAGCCCACAAAGCAGTGGTCATACCGTGTGCAGATAAAGGGTCAAATGCCACAGCGGCATCACCAATCGCAGCCCAGCCAGCTTGTCCATTATAAAGACCCGCTGCAGAAGATAACCAACGAGTCGCTGCACTGGCTAATTTTGGTGGTCGATCAATAATAAATTCAGCATCCTCAAGCCAATAAGCAATATGATTAGTCTGCTGAATCAAAGACTGCCATTCATCTAAGTCGGAGGACAAGCCTCTAGGCATCAAGTCAGGATCTGAGTAATAATTAAGAGTCAATTGATTCGATGGTAATAATGATGCGTACCACCAACCATCAGGTACACTTTCAATCAATGTTGCTGGAGTGACCATCACCTCAGAGTTTTCTTTTTGACGCATAAAAGCATAGGCGGCGACAAGATGGTCATCGGTTTCGACAGACAGATCATGATAACGAGAAAAAAACTTACCGATTATTTGGGAGCGTCCTGAAGCATCGATTACAAACTTGGCCTGCTTACCCTCACTATAATCTGTGCTCAGCACCCAAAGTCCATCAGCCTCTTCAACCCCAGTGAGAAGAGAATCTAAAACGGTTGAACAAACTTCCGAAGCAAGTTGTACTAAATCTCTTTCAAACCTTGCTCTGTCAATAATATGACCAGCCCCTTCTAAGTGTATTACGCTATTACGCTCAACCAACATGGCTTGTCCCCACGCAGAAAATGTGACGTTGGCTTTACGATGGTGATGATTATTGAGAAGATCTAATATCCCTAAAGCCGATAGAATGGGATTGGCTGCTGGAGCAAGAGACTCCCCAACTTTAGAGACATCAGCACTTATCGTAGTAGGCCGAATCCAGAGTGTAGATAATCCAACTTGAGCTAAAGACAAAACGGCGGCGGCACCTGCAATACCGCCACCGACTACAGCTACATCATGTACTATCGACATTAGTTGGGTAAATCCCCCATAGGCGGCTTCCAATCGAAACGCCCCTCTACATTACCGCGTCCAACTTCGACATACATTTCTTTAGGAACAGCAGACAATCCTCCCTGACCTGCACCTTTAGGTCCCTGCCGTTTAACCACAAACCCCATGCGTTCCCAGAGTGTGATCATATTAGTAATACCATCCCAATAACTGGCGTTGGCATGATAACCGATCCCAGCAACACCTCGCTTCCAATCCGCACGGCTTTCATAAAACTTGACGCGCTCAGAGTCAGATAAACTCTCATTCATTAATTGCGCATAATTTTCTTCAGGAAGCACGTCAATGGGTAATAAAGCAGGCCACCAAACCGCTGTGGGGAAATCCTCTTGCATCAATACTTGCTGACAACTAAAAGCATCACATTGCCATGGCAACCCCATCCAACGAGTTAAATCCCCCGCCCACTGATGCCCCAATGGCGGTGGCGTGTTCAAATCTGGAGCGCCATTAATGGCCTTATCAAGCGTTAACAAACGACCTATATTTTGTACAAGTTCGGCACGTTCTTTATGAGCCAAACGAAATAAATCGGCCTGACGATCATATTTACGAGCATACATTTGCGGAATACGTAGATAATAAGTTAATTCAACACCAGGGTGAAAAGCGCCACCAGAACATGGCTCAAGTGCCGCTTCGGTCAAAGCCTCAGGTTGTGCTGCTAATGGAATATCATCTAATTTGGTGATGGCATCGGCTTTCGCGTCATTTAGATCATTGACAAAATTGCCATCAGCCCAGTCTTGGAGAAATAAATACTGTTGGTCAGGAAATTGAAACCACTGCAAAGGGCTACCATCATAGTTTATGCCATCCCCAAGCATCATTGGCATTTTCAAACGTTCATCCAAGTACGCCGTGGGACTGTCATTATGAGGGTTTCTAAATTTCGAAAAAATCTCCTGTCGAAAGGCTTTATTCGCCGCACTTGGATCCGCGAGTTTTGCAAGGTAAGCTGGATCAGAGAAGTCCCCGACGCCTAGCCAACCTTGTCGTAAATTCGCGGCTGAACTTACCCATTCCATAAGACCCAAACGTCGAAACACAGGATAAATATATTTTCTAAATGAGATCGGTGTTGTGACGAGTGGCGCCCAGCCTTGCTTAGCATTCATATCAGAGATAACGTCATAAAGCGTGGTTACAGGGGGGATTTCTGGAGCAAAGTTCGGCCCTATACAGGCAACCCAAGCCGTATCTGCTTGTATAACGGTCCCATCTTCCAAGGTCACCTCCGCCTGTACCGGACCATCACACCAATCATCATGCCAACCGTCATTATCAGCAAAACTAGTAATAGATGCATTGGTTGGACTGTTAGAAACGCCATCAGGCGGTATAACAATCAACCGGCCTTTCTCATCGGTTCTTAATTTGCCTAATTTAACGGTCTCACTTCCCCAAAACTGACCAGCAAACTGGTACTGACCATCGTCACCATTCTGATTAGTGTTTTTACCTGATATCTTTTTTTGTTTTCCATCAATCACCAACATACGTTCGCGCTCTTGATCAGAAACAAAATACTGATTGCGCTTTTGCCCAGGAATTCCAGGGGCCAATTCGCCATTATCCAATGGGTTATTAAACCCATACCAAGCCGCTTTTGTATTTGCCAGATGAACACGCCATTCAATTTGTGCTTTATCGGCCGTGACTTCACCAATTACACGATTTTGGTCATCAAATGCATAAACTCTAAAGCGCTGAGCTTGCTTCTTAATCGCTTGAGTTCCATCTTTAAAGCCGCCTTCTGGGGCTGGAGGTAGACCGGGAACTTCTGGTGCGAGAAAGTATTGCTTACTTCCGCCCACACGACAAATACCTATAGTTGGATAAATTCCTAAACGATGAATTTTGGCACCTTTAGGCGCCATTTCTTTATGAGTGGCTGCTACTGCAGATTTAGGAATGAATGGAAAAGAACCTAATACCGCTACACTGCCTGCCATCGCGAGAAAATCACGACGCTTCATTCCTGATCCATTAGCGTTCTTCTTGAAATTATTTTTATCCATAGTGATATCCTTATGCCCAAATTAATATTGACAGCAAATACAAGAAATCAGATTAGCAAACAGATATTGAAATCGCCATAAAAACCACCTGAACAACCTCGTGCTAGGGATTGGACTTAGCACTCTCTAGAGAACGAAAGACGAACAACAAAGCCCTTTCCATACGATAGACATTTAATAGACGTCGATCCTGGCAACAGCTCTTTGCAAAAGCGAAACCATGCAAATAATCAACTAGCAAGCCTAACCCATCTTCCTGAGTTTTATGATCCAAGCTTAAAGGCGCAATAATGTTAGAGTAACGCTCATTAAATACTTGAACAGGTCCATAAGAAGACATGGTTAATGTTGTGTCCAGCAAGCCATTATATTCCATTAAAAGCTCAACATAACTGACACACAATTACTTCAAATCTTCTCGCCATGAAACATGTCCTTGAAGAAGGTAAATCTCACTTACCAATGACGTAATCTATATATTGATGGTGGCAAAAGCATTCAAAGCTTTCTCAAAGAAGACCTAATAGACGAAATTATCATCACTCAATTTCCTATCCTATTAGGTGGCGGCACGCCTCTATTTAGTATGTTAAAACAGTCTCTTAAATTCACACAGACAGACAGACAGACAATAAAGTATTACTAAATGAGCTGCTACAAACATCCTATCAACGCAAACGCGCGACTTCCCCGTAGAATGTCTTAACAGCTTTTAACTAGGCCGACGGCACGCCGAATAAAAATACCATTAAGCAAAGCAATGAAATCACACTATAGAAAGTCGCTTTTTTAGCGTGGTTTTCGACTGATTTGGTCTGTATTGCCACAATCGCTGCAACGGCGGATTGTAGGGTATAGAACAGGGCAAAAGCCCGTGACGCATAAGCAATAATACCATTCACATCAGTCGCCCAAGTTAAGAAAATGGTGACAATTAAAATCAGCATATAGGCATAGCGAACAGGAATCTTTTCGCGAGCGATGTCTACGACCAATCCACCAGCTCCAGAAGTATCAGCAACGGAAGCGGAGAATTGACTACCAATCGCGGCGACAGAAATTAAGATTGGCAATAACACGGCCACGGGAGCCACCATACTGGTAATCGCGGTAACATCGGCGCCCATACCTTTGTGGAATAGGACAGTCATCAAGGTTAAAAAAACGAGATAAATAGCCGCAGAAAGCCACTGAGCGATACGCATAGTTTTAATACGAAGTTCGGCAGGATGCTGACTTTGCAGATAACGGGAAGTTTCAAAGCCTTGCACTACAATTAATAACCCTAGCAGCACGCGTAAATCGTGTAAGTCGATCGTAGAGTCAAGTACAGGTAAATGCCATTGCCCTGAGGTAAAAAGCTGAACATTATAAACAGCTAATGAGAAGAGCAACCCTGCGATCATGCCAAGGTTTAAGCTCACTGCGTAAGTTTCGATTTTTTCTAACTCACCTAAACCGCGCCACATTCCCACACCACAGATAACGATTAAAATCAGTGTGGTGATAATATTGGCCACAAAGTCGCTGTCGTAACCAAAGGCTTTCAGTAAAAACGCCGACAGTAGCTGAAGGTAATAGGTAACAGAAATAAAATAAGCCCCCGCTAAGACAATACGAGAGACGAAAGAAACAGTCTGTGCAGAACCTTTTTGATGTTCGATAGGCTCAAAGTGACGAATATTGAAGCGAATCGCGCTGCCCACCGCATAAGCCAAGACAAGCAATACTCCCATACACAATACAGCAAAATATCCTACAGATTCTGCCAATAATGGGGCCACCACCAAAAAGCCACTGCCCATAATAGAAGCTAATGGGGTAACGGTTGCCTTCCACCCCTCCGAATGCGCAAGTTTACGGGAAAAAGCCAAAAAGAGAGTGACCACTAACGCAATGGCAATAATATAAAAATTCAACATCTAAAATGCCCGTTCCTTTTTTAAAACTAATGTGTCTCTTTATTTAGATAATCTAGAATGCCTTTCATCGCAAAATTGCGAGTGAATCGACTAATAGGTACTGTCAACTTAACAGGATTCTTACCCATTAAGCGATAACCTACAGATTAAAATTTTCAACGCCTGTGGAGGTAGCCAATCTCCAGCACATATAATCAATTTGCTGCTTTATAACTGCTTCAAAGAATGCTATTGGCGAAATGGAGCAAGTCGATTCTTACATATTTATACAAAAAGACACTCATCATACATACATTTGTAGGGCTGCCTCACCTCTGAACCTATATGATTATTGATAACTATTTGACGAGATCTATGATATCTATAAAGAAATATTTTTTGATTCTTTTTTCTTCTCGAATCATTAGCGCAGAGATTGTACATGTATCGAGCTGTAGCCATAGGCGTTGCCATTTTATTCGCGTTGTTTACTGCACTTATTTATAGTGCTGTTAACCTACCTAAGTTCAATGGCAAGATCACTCTTGTTGATGACCAGCTCAATTTCCAATCCCACCCCAGTAACGATTCGATCCCCATTCTATATTTCCAAGCAGGTGACCAACAGGTTCTGGCTAATAGCAGATTAGTGATGGAAGAACCGGATGTTTTACCCAGCTATGCCGCTATGGATGCGCTTTTTGACCAGCACCGCTTATTGTATCAAGCAGGTCAAAACAACCAACTATGGGTGGTTGATGCGCTAAATAGAAAAACAGCCATTATCTTCGAGCCGCGCACATTAGCCGATTTACCCTGGCTATTTTGGTTACAGGCCTTGTGTGCTCTGAGCGCAGCCATTTTGTGTTTGTTAGTCTGGTTACCAAGCCAGAAAACATTATCCATTATTACCTTTTGCGGTACCGGAATCGGATACATTTTGGCTGCCGCCAGTGCCGCTCTTTACAGTACTCGAGATGTTTTTATAAGTGGGGAATGGTTTACTTTGTTATCACGTATTAACGGCTTAGGAACGATCTCTTTTGTTACCTTGCTCGCGCTTTTTTTATGGCATTTCCCTAATCAAAAACCACGTAAATGGGTGATTGCCAGCATAGTGGTGATGTTTATTAGTCACTTGATGATTCATATCGGAAAACTTGCTCCTTCTGCGGCAGAAGGTATGTACAGCTGGATTATGGTGATCTTTATTTTTGGTTTAGTAGGGTCTGGCGTTCAATGGTATAAAACGCAACAACGCCCAGCTGATCGGGTAATGCTCACATGGGTACTGCTGTCGATATTATCGGGCACACTTTTCTTTACCGCTGGAATGATAGTGCCCGTTTTATTAGGAACGGCGGAAGCTTCTGACCAAGCCTTGTTATTAGCGACATTTCTCTTTATGTATGCAGGAATCATGTTTGCTGTAATACGGTTCCGTTTGTTTGAAATTCAGCGTTGGTCAATGGAAATCTGGTCGTGGTTGCTGGGGGGGATAGCGGTACTTGCCTGTGACTTCTTACTTATTTCCATCCTGTCTCTTAATGCGACTAACAGTCTGGCAATTTCTCTAGCAATGGTCGGCTGGTTTTATTTCCCAGTACGGCAATGGGTTTGGAACCGCCTTTTCCGTCGCAGGCAAGAGGGGCTAGATCATTGGCTAAGTGAAACACTCTCACAGCTTTTAAAAGGTGATGGAAAGGTGAGTAACGTCCAATTGATAAACGCCATGGAAGCCGTTTTTCAACCCTTGAGTTATACCCTCGAACATACTCTTTCCGATACTCGTCTCTCTTCTAATGGCGAACAGCTCTGGGTGGCTTTACCTGAAGGGCAAACATTGCTGTTACAGCATCCAAATAAAGGACGGCGTATTTTTAATCGTCATGATATCGAATCAGTGAACTTGATATTAGCGCTGTACTCTCTGATTACAGATATCGAATCCGCTAAGCAGGAGGGGATCATGACAGAGCGTCACCGCATTAGACGTGATCTACATGACGATTTAGGCGCCAAGCTCTTGCGCCTACTTCATCAGAGTTCTGGTGAGTCTCGAACCTTAGTGCGTGAGGCCATTCAGGATCTACGCAGTCTTCTTAATGGTCGCCATCATCTAGAGATTAATAGCACTATAGCGGCAAAACATTGGCGACAATTGGCACAAAGCCGCTGTGATGAGTGTGGTATTAGACTGCATTGGCATGATGTCCTTACCCCAGTCTCCTTAGAAAGCGATCAAAATGAACACCTTGGACAAATCTTACAAGAATGCCTGAGCAACGCATTACGTCATCCGACAACGCAGTGGATCAAGGTTCAGGTCATGAGCAGTCCCACTGGACTGAACCTAACCATAGAGAATAACTGCCAAGAGCTATCTTCTGTCGTGCCATCTGGATTTGGTATTGCCAACATTCATGAACGAGCGGGCATTTTGCGAGGACGCGCCCAAGTTTCCCATAAAGCAGGCATTTGGCGCGTCTGTGTTGATGTTCCTGTACTACCTTCCCCCCTGAGTTAGGGGGCTGATATTAAGGGATATTCGATATAATAAGGAAAAATGAAGGCGAAAGGGGATGTGATGGATATCACACAGGTATTAATTATTGAAGACATTCCTGAAATCAGTGAGTGGCTTGCTGAACGGGTTAAACAAACCTTTGGTGTCTGTAATATAAGCCAAGTTGATGGTGTTGTTGCCGCCAAAAAGAGCCTACATCAAACCACCTGGGATCTTATTTTACTCGATTTGGGGCTTCCCGATGGCAATGGCGTAGACTTAATTCGCCCACTCAAAACAATCTTGCCAAACTGCCACTGTATTGTTACAACCATTTTTGATGATAGTGGTCATATCTTTCCAGCGCTGTCTGCTGGAGCCGATGGCTATCTGTTGAAAGACGAAGAGGAAGCCGAATTTTGCAATAGTCTACGCGGTATTCTCGCCGGACGACCGCCTTTGTCTAGCTCGATTGCCCAGCAGGTGCTGTTATCTCTGCGCCGTCCTATTCCTAGCGCGGCCCCGACTCTTACTCCACGAGAAGAAGAAATTCTGGTGCTGATTGCTAAGGGGTATAGTTGTAAAGATGCGGCGGCATCCCTTGGTGTATCTTACAATACCGCATGCGGTTATCTAAAAAACGTGTATCAAAAGTTGCAAATTAATAGTCGTGCAGAAGCGACGCTAAAAGCCATTGAATTGGGGATTGTTTCTACTACCGATACCCCCTGAATGGGGGTGCAAGAGTTTTCATGCTTATCCTATTGTTGAAGTATCACTTTAATAAGGAGCAAAACATGAAAAGCAAGTTAATTATCGCCACTAGCATAGTCGCTTTATTGACTGGCTGTGCTACCACTGGAACGGGTGGTAGTGGCAAAGGTGACCGCCTTTACAGCAAAAATGCAGAGACACTTGACACTCGAAAAGATGTTTACATAGCGCAGTTTGCCGTTTCCTTCGTGACAAAAGATTCAGGCTCTTCGAAATCGACCAGTCCAATGATCCGTCATAGTAGCGGTTCAGAATATGCACAAAGTGTTCTAAAAGCCCATCTAACCGGTGTCCCAAACAGCACCTTCCAAAAAATTGCCGACGAAGCCTATAATGATTTTGTAGCAGATTTAACGGCTAAAGGGTTTAATGTTAAGCCTGTCAGTGATTTACAAAAATTAAAACCTTGGAAAAAATTAGACCCACTCCCTGTTCCTTATACTCCTTCTGGCGTTTCTTCTTTCATGAAGAATTCATCTCAGGATGAGGTGACTTTCTCTGCCAGTTCACTGAATTTGTTCTCAGTACCAGATCAGGTTGGTCAAGTAAAACCTATGCCTTACGCCTTTTCCGAACTAGCAGAAGCCGCAGGAGCGCCAGTATTTGCTATCAACTATAAGGTTCATTTTGCTTATTTCGATAAGGATACCGATTACGAAGTGAACTACTTCAAAGACGTTCCTTTAAATGGTGGCCCAAGTAGCACACTGAGTGCTTCGGTGACTCTAGGGCAAGGTATTCAAGTGACCACAGGATCGGCTGCACAATTCCTTGTTGACTCAGGCGGTACCTTCTCAGATAACGGCTATGTCAGTCTAATAGACCCTGTTATTGTCGGTGGGGCTTACGGACGTAACGAAGACACCACCTCTGGTAGCCAAAAAGCCGCCAATGCCTTTAGTTCCGCTGTCGGCTTCTTTACTGGTGGTTCGACTAAAACCACGGAAATTTCTGTTGTTGCTACCCCAGAGTATTACCAATATGGCGCGATTAAAGCGATAGATATGGCCAACAACCGTATTGTTGATGGTTTAACTGCCGCCAAGTAAGTCGTCCTATTTGCCTTTCATTCTTGTTTCCCCGCAAGGATGAAAGGTCCATTTTCTAATCAATATTTCATAAACACCTTTGCAAAATTTTTCGGGACGTTTTTTTACAAAGGATTACCTAGAGAGTAGCTTTAATTTATTGTGAGTCTCCCCCAAATAACTTTAGAAGTTGCAAACAGTCCAAAACCGAATAAGCCCATTTTTCAATTATCGGGGGCATCCATCAGTCAGCCGTGTAACCTCCGAGAGCGCTCATTTTTTAAATTCGTTCTAATGCGATAACGGAATCGGTGACGGTTGCAGTCTCACCATTTGGCCCAATTGCTTGGCGCTCAATAGGGCCGACAAAAAGTGGCTTCCAACGAGTATCATCTAATGACAATGATTTTAGCTCTTCCTCAGCAGTAGGGAACTTAAATTCAGGGTCGGCCCAAGACCATGGGGCACGTGAGCCATGAGCAACAATTAACAGCAAACCGCCACTGGCTGTCGACGCCGCTGCGCGTTGCAGTGTGGCCACTCGGTGAAACGTATATTCAGCCGGAGAATGCAGGTACATGGCAGAAATCAGGTCGAACTCACCCTCGGGAAAACTAGTATTCAGATCATGGCACTCAAAATTAGTCTGACCAGACAGACCGACTTCGCGCGTTTTATCGCGCGCTGCCTGCAATGCGGTTTCTGAAATATCAACCCCAGTGACTTGCCAGCCTTGCTTTGCTAACCAGATGGCATCATCACCACGCGAACATCCGATGTCCAACGCACGCGCGGGGATACGCCCTTTTGTAAAATGCTCCAGCAATTTTGAAGGCTTGCCGCTGGAAGGTTTTACCAGCTTCGAATAATGTGCCTCCCAAAATGCTTTTGAAGTATTTGTCATATTTAATCACTCCCTACAATGAGTCTATCTATGGTTTAGTAGCAACGCCATTTTCATGTAACTCTTAAAGTATCATAAAAGATCAAAGATCGTCAACTCAAGATACGTTTGATGTTACATAAAAGATCATGGAGCTAAATCAAATAACCTATAATATCTTCATAGCAGGCAAAGAATTGGCTGACGGTTATTACCTCGCTGGATGATATGCTCAGCATAGCCTGGAATAAAAACTCTCGGACGACGTGGCATGGAGACGCGTTTCTCACATACGTTAAGATAGAAAAGGATAACATGAACAGGGATTAACTAGGAGTAGATTTAATTTTAGCCTTCCCCAATTATCAATTTATATCTATGCTCGTTACAAATAACAGATAATTTTGAAAACAGGAAATCAAGATGATTAATGATTATTACGAGTTAGACGGTGATGGCATATGGTTGCCCGAAGGTTGGCGAAAAATGGATGGCTATATTCGAAAAGATGGTAAATATATACCTCGTAATGGCATTTATGGGTGCAAGTGGCAAGGCTCTCAAGGCAATGTAGAAATAGTAAAGGAAGTTAGAGTCAGCATAACATTAAGTCAAGATAGAGAACTTCTAGCACTCTTTGAATATAGCTCAACACCGATACTTCTTGTTTTTCGTGAAAATGGTCAACTCTTTGGCTCCCTTAATATACCTCCACCAGAAAAAACACCAAGAGAATCACCCACCTTTTATGCGATAGAGATTCCATCAGAACACAGCCAATGGCAAATAAAGTTTAATGATGGTTATGAGGATTATATTGCAGATTTGAACTCTAATTTTGAATTAGATAATATCAGAGAATTTCGATGGTAAATCTTTCGATTACCGCCTGTAATGATCTTGATCTACTTCCTATATTCTATGCTATAGGACTTTCTAGAATCATTAGGCCATTACATAAGCATCTCCATCAAGTGCAAGGGTAGCGCTGCTAAATTCAACCTTTTCATTATCGGTCTTTGCAAAGATTCCAATTTTCGTTTATCCGTCACCTCAACTTTTTGGTAGGTACTTTCTTTTCCTTCTTTGAATTTTAGCTGTGTTACACCACCTGGTAGCTCTCTATCTAAATCATCGTCTTAACTGGGCGTTCTGTTCCACGTAGGTTAACGCCCCCCATGTTAAAAACCTTGATTTCACAGGCTTCTTAACATGCTTGTCCCGTTATAAATTCTTGAGGTCAGATCAGGTCTGGGCTCGTATATAATATTGATCTATGCTATCACAAAAGTCAGCCGCTTGTTTTCCAAGTAGTGGCCTCCACAAACACTGATCTGTGGTTCTTGAATTTAGCATTCCTTCCAGCAATTGCGTGGTTATTAATGATGACACCTCATCATCACCCTGTTCAATAAGCTCATCCAAACACGCAAATAATTGTTCCACATTTGAGTAATTACCTTCTTCAAGGTTGTTAAACAATACTGTAGAGAGGTCACCAATCAAAATCCCCCATAAGAACTCTCCTTCAGGAGTTATCCAATATTTTGCCGATTCAACTATGCTATCTCTGAAACTAGGATAAACCTTACATAACTTTACTAGCATTTCTTGATTATTTATTTTTTCCATAACATTGTTCTAATTAGTTTTTATATTTAAAACGTTATCTAAATCTTTTATTACGTTTTGAGATTCAGCCTTATCAATTTCTGGAATATTAGGATTATTTGTATTGTATTTTAACCAACTCCTCAAAAATTCAGCACTATCTTCAGCTTTTTGCCGGTGGTCTCTACCTTTCACTTTTTCACCAGTTAAAGTTTAATGTCGCACAGCATCCGCCGTACTACCGCTGCTGTTAAATTGCTTTGTGTTAGAGCCTAACGATACTTAAAAAATAGCTGTCCACACGTTTGGAGAAGCAATCACATATTTCAATCGAAAAACAGATCGATTATTAACCGAAATTTATTTCCAGGCTGAAACTTCTGAAAATGATCGTAGGAAATGAGCAAAAAACCAACCGATTTCAGGAGATTTTTCCTGAAATCGGTTGATTTTTAAGCAGGAAATGTCTATGGACAGTGTGGACGGGACAATCCTACTCTGGATTTTGTTGACGCAAAAATTCTGGCTCCCAATCTTTTAACAACTCTTCTAAGCTAGGTAAATTCCATTGCCTATTAAGATCATTCTCAGACCGGTTGATAAAATCAAGGTAACAGTTTTTTAAAATAGGTAGGTATTCATACAAACTTTCTTCCTTTATATCATTAATAATATGTTCCATATCAAAAATAAGCTCTCTTGACAAAGCTAGCATTTTTTTCATTGGAGGAAAAATCTTTTCTCTAGTTTGATTTCTTTTTTTAGGCGATAAGTCAACGCGTCTAGCATAATAATGAAGTAAACCATTAGAAAAATCTTCATAAGTAATATCATAATTCCCGTGAAGCCGATGAGGGTCTAGATTACCCAAACGGTCAATACGTGCATCAATACAATACTCAAAATAATCAATTGCTTTTTCATCCCCCCAAGCAGCCAAAAGCTTTGCTGCTTCTAACGGCACTAAAGAACTTTTAGCATCGGTAATAGGCGTTAATAAAGCCTCCAATTTAGGTATACGATCTTTATCTATTTCATCATCTTCACAATAAAAAACATCATCCATATCTTCAATCAATAGACCATCTTTATCGTAATGTTTATAAAGTAGGTCATAAATCTCTTGTCCCATTAATTCCTGCAAACCCACCATTATTAGCCTATTTCAACCCGCCAAAAATTTATATCAACATACATACTTATAAAAATCACCGCTCCTATAGTTTTGTAGTTGACCACTACATTGGACATCTAGACGGGACAACAGGGACAACACCCTATTTCGTACTCAGAAACTATCCATATAAGTAAAGAAGTTCTTCTATAATTTCTTTATCTAATTCAGAATACTCAATTGTTCGATATTCCCTCATACTTTCTAGCACCCCCCTTATAGGTAAGGGCAATCCAAGCTTAGAGTTATCATTAATTTTTTTTAATAAATTGTTAATTTCAGGATCAGAAGAAAGGTATGTATTTACTAATTCAACTAACGCATATCGTGCTTGATCTTCGCTCATCATGAGTTATTTACCTGGGAGAATATCTATTTTTTCTGCAGTTATTTCTATTATTTCTGTCGGTACTAATTGCCAACGCTTTAAGAGACACCCACGTTAAAACCCTTGATTTTACTGGCTTCTTAACATGCGTGTCCTGTTAAATTTACGTATAAAAGCGATCCGAACTTTTTTCCTTTTGCAATACTAATATCTATTGAGTTATTCATGTTAGATCTCGACCTAAGGATTAACAGACTTGCTGGTTGGGTATGCAGTAGCAACATTTATGTATCCAAACTTAAATCATCCCAATTTTCACTACTTAGCATCCACTCTAAAGCCCTCCGCCGCTCAATTATAACGTGAGGCGATATACTATTAGGCAAGCTCTCACCGTCAAGCAGAGCTTGTGTAACAGCCCAATGCAAACAATACGAGAGGTCGTAGGCTGAGACAATCTCTTCAACTGAACGCAACTTAGCTTTACCCCTATAATCCGCCGCATTATCCCCATTTTTAATATCAGGAAATAACGTAATTAGGTTATTTTGACACTTAATATCAAACGCCAAGGCCCCTACGATATTTAAAGACCAAGCAAATGCATTAAGTGCTTCAACCTGAGATTGAATAAAAAGGTTATCCCCATTACCACCATTCAAAAATTTCTTTTCCGAAAACGCCAGAGAACTCGCAACACCTACTGTAATCGCCCACTCAGTAGCTTTTTCCTTATCAAACCCATATGCAGCTGCCACAGTTGAAAATAATGCCAGACTGCGATCAACAATTTCTTCTTTAGTTCGAAGAGTAAAACCTCCCTCCAAGAGAGGTAGGTAAGGGTTAATTTCGTAGCCCAGCGAGCCCGCCTTAACTTCTGAACTTTGTCTTACTTCTTTGAAATTCATAATCTGCTCTATTTAACAAAATAAACAGGACACACACAATAAAAACACGATATAAAAAGTGAGTAAAGCAGATCACATCGGGTACCAAAATATCTATTTTATTGTGTTGGAAGGAAGAACATTACAGAAAGGCATTTAAAAGCTGACTTTTAGGCAAACTGAAGCAAATCACGCTTTTTGGTGAATGGATTTTATAATGTTTTTATGACAAGTTAAGCGATGAATTGAAGATTTTTCCTTTTAGGTTTTCTTTGTCGTTGGTGCCTTTCACAATAATGATCTATAAATACTGGATTCTTGAGGTGCATGTCCTGTTTAAAACGATGGGTGTCTCATTAAGTTGCTTTTCGTCCTTATCGACGGCTGTTAATTAAAGTGAACTGTAACTGCATCCAATCTGACTGATAAATCTTTTTCATAATCACTTGAAAAAAAAGACAAGCCAAGCTCATCAGATTTTAAACCAATGTCTATTTCTCGAGTGGACACTCCAATTTTTGCCAAAGCAATCTGGATATCATAAAGACTAGATTTGAACAAATTAACTCCTTTATATGTAAGTTCATTAACTCCCATAAATTTAAATGGACTACGAAATTCTAAGTCAGTTATTTTATAATTCTTGTTGAAGCCAAACTTAATTTGACTTTCAAACATATAAGCACTTATTCCCCTGAAATATATTTTATTTGTAGCACTAATCATTTCAAAAGAAAATACACTTAAAATATCTATCAAGTCACTAGCAGCATCAACATCTGAAAAAACAGAAGTGCCACTCGGAACTTTGGTAACCTTTTTGAAAGGCATTAATTCCATAATTCTATCTCCTACTGATTGATAAAATTAATAATTAGGGTCAGAGTAAAATTAAATCTCTACGACCAATTTCTCCACTCTTTTTAGCCCGACTTAAACCCTCTCGCCAATGCACAGGTCGCTTTGGTGTTTTTTATTTTGTTCAATATAAGTTCTGGTTCGTCGCCGGTTGCTTGTTGAGACGCCAGCAGTGCGGCGGATTCTGCAACGCCATACACACCAACGGTGTTAAAAATGTAGTCGGATTTGGTGCTAAGCAGTGGTTCCATTGGGGCGAGTTGTTGGGCGCTGTAGGTGTTGAAATCCCAGCCGTACTTTTCTGCGAGGGCGATAAGGTTGACCTCATCGGCTTTGATGTCGATGCTGTTTAGGGAGTGGATGTCACTTGGCGTTAAGCCTTTTTGATTAAGGGCATCCAGCATTAGGCTTTCAAGAAATTCCAACGGGCAGTTGCGTTCGCAGCCCATTCCCAAGGAATAAACAGGATTAAGGTAAGGTTTGGCTGTGGTCATAACCAGTTGCGCATCAAGGGATTTGGCCACTTGCGCGCCCCATTCATTCGCACCACCTTCATGGCCAGACAATAAAGGAATGACAAATTTCCCTTCTTCATCCAATACCAAAACCGGTGGATCTTGGTATTTGTCTTGAATCACAGGAGCAAGAGTCCGCATCACGATCCCTGTGGCACAAATGAATACCAACCAATCGCCGTTTTGAAAGGCCGTCTGTATAAACTCGGCAAAAGGTCTTGGTTTATAGTCCACCACGGCCTCAGGCCAATGATTCAGTCGCCCTTGAGACAATAGTTTGTTGGCCAGCCGCTCCCCAGCGGGGGTTAATGCAATAAAACGAATCACCGAGTGCCTCGCTCACTTTTGGTCACCACAAACAAGGAAAAATACGGCCCCGCTTTATCTTCCAAGGTGGAAACATCCCGCACGATGCGCTCATTTTCACGGCCAATGTATTCAAGGTATTTCGCGTCTTGCATACGATTGGTTTTACGTAACGCCATGAGAATACGCGGACGGGCACGCCCAGCCTTCATGATAACAACACTGTCGTGTTGCTCTAAAGCGGTATCAATTTGCTCTGCGCTATGGCGACCACTCACTACAGCAAAGGATTCTTTCAGCACGGTTAATGGATGGTTTAAAGCCGAAGAAGCCGCGTTAATGGACGACACCCCAGGCACCACTTGGCACTGAAAATCACCTTCTAAACGCTCTAATAAATAAGCAAAAGAACCAAAAAACAAGGGATCGCCTTCGCACAAGAAGACCACATCGTTACCTTGCAACAACTCCTCTGCAATGGCTTTTGCGCCATTGTCATAGGCTTCATTTGCCAATGAACGATCTGTGGACATCGGCATGACAATAGCAATTTCATTTTGCGCATGGGTCACACCAGCGAACGCTTCACTAGCGATGGTTTTCGCTTGGGAGCCACCTTCCCCATTGGCCAGATAACTCACCACGCTGGCGCGCTGAATCAAACGCAAGGCTTTTAAGGTGATCAATTCTGGATCCCCTGGGCCTACGCCAACACCAATGAATCGGCCTATTGTTTGTGAAGTTTCCGAGGCGTTCATTGTACGTTTTCCTTTTGATTGGTATGGGTGGCCGATGTTGAGGCCGTGTATTTTCTAAAATGGTAAAGCGTCACAGGCAGACTAGGACGAAATAAACGCTGCCCCGCTAATCGCTCACCTTTAGTGATAGACACTTGCAAGCTTTGCTCATCGGCGTCTTGTGCTTGGTCACGTTGTTGGGCAAATTGCATGACCTGACACTTGGTTTCTTCCGTCACGGCACTGACCATCAGACAGCCAGCATCAGGCAATAGATCCCAAACCTGCGTCATCAAGGCATTTAATTCGCCATCACTGCCACCAATAAAGACTTTATTGGGTCTACCATTATGTTTCTTGCTGTCGGCAAGCAAATCCACCAGCACATCTGGTGCTCGCCCTGCGACAATGGATAAATTCTGCATGACACCAAAACGTTCTTGGTTGGCAGTTAAACAGGCCAAACGGTCTGGGTGATGTTCAATGGCGATAACTTGACTGCGCGGATGCCAATAGGCCATTTCCACACTCACACCACCACAGCCAGCGCCAATATCCCAAACCGTGTCACCTTGCTGAATGCCCATGTAAGACAAAATCGCCAAACGCACTTCTCGCTTGGTAATCATGCCTTTGCCATCACCCTTGTCCGTAACAAAAGCCGTATCCGGGATGCCCACTGAGCTAGGATACAAAGAGGCTTGCTGGCTGGTTTTCAGCACAACCACATTAAGCGGATCCCATTCTATTTCTGTGTCTAATAAAGACTTGGCACTAAAAGTACGGACTTTTTCTTGTTCATAACCCAAAGCCTCACACACTGTGATCTCACTTTGATCAAGGCCTGCTTGCACACATTCTTGCGCAATGTGTTGGGGCTGGCTGAATGGGTCCGTCAGCAACACCAAGGTCTTATTCGACTGCAAATAACGACGTAACGAAGCCAATGGACGACCGTGCAAACTCACCGCTTGCAACTCTTGCAAAGACAGACCAAGACGATGACAGGCCGCTTGGATACTGGAAACATTCGGATAAAAGCGTAGATTTTCAAGCGAAAAAGTACGCACCAACCAAGCGCCAATGCCGTAATACAGCGGATCGCCAGAAGCTAACACCACCACCTGCTTTGCCCCTTCGGATTGCCAATTGGCAAAGACTTCTTTCAACATGCTGAGTTTGGGCAGATCTTCACGACGAGCCAGATGAGCACAGTGTGTGATGGTGTCATGCTGACGCGGAGCACCTAAGACCACATCATGCGCCGACAAGCTCGCCAAAACCGCTTGCGCCGCTTCATCCAAATGCGCCACTTGATTAACGCCTAAACCGATAACATGGATTGGCATTTGTGTGTGTTTCATAAACCTACTTCCATTCAATGCCATTACATTAAGCTAGGTGGATTAACGAAAATAAAAAACGGATACCAAGGCTCATAGAATGCATTAATAATACTCGCCAATATTACAGCGCAACAAAGCATTACAGCTGGCCGATGTCACGGCGCTGCCCCCCATTCGACCTAGCAAGGTGATGCATTCAATCCCCAATTTCTCATGAGCTTCCCACAACGCCTCTTTCGATTCCGCCGCGCCAACAAAGCCCACCGGCATACCAATAATCAAAGCGGGTTTAGGGGCACCTTGTTCTATCATTTCCAATAAACGAAACAAGGCGGTTGGTGCATTACCAATTAATACCACGCTGCCAGCCAGAGCTTCTTGCCATAAACTCAGCGCCGCCATGGAACGGGTTTCGCCTTTGCTTTTGGCCAACTCTGCGGTACGAGGATCGTTCAAAAAGCACAAGGGTTCCTGCGTTATCATACGTTTGGTCACCCCTTGCTTGACCATTTCCACATCGCACAAAATCGCGCCATTGTTGGCTAATGCATCGCGACCCGCTTGGGTGGCATTGGCACTGAAGCGTACTTGTTCAGCCACATCAGGCAAGCCAAGGCTGTGCACCACGCGCATCACCACTTGTTGCTGATCTTGGCTCAAGCCAGATAAATCGGTTAACTCGCGAATTTGCCGAAAGCTGTCTTGCTCAATGGCTTGAGGGTTGTTTTCGTATTTTCTTTCGAATTGAGAGTCGTTCGTAAATTTCACTGTTGGCTGTCTTTTGGTTGATTCTTACTATGGATACGAGTCTTACCCCAAGCCGCTATACAAGCTTGCAAGCAATCTTCAGTATCATGAAATTCACGTTCGGCCGCTGGCAACAATGGCCGAGCATGCAATAAAACGGGAACAGATAATTCTCTGGCGGCAACAAGCTTTGAATAGGTCGCCATGCCGCCGCTGTTTTTACTAACGATCACATCAATGCCGTGATCCATTAACAATTGACGTTCGTCGTCTAAAGCAAACGGCCCAATGGCTTTTATCCAATGGATCTTATCAGCGAGTGCAAACTTGGGCGCCACTGCCGTTCGCCATATAACGTGTTCAATGCTTGGCAGCTGTAAAATACGCTCTAATAACGTTTCGCTCATCTGCCCAGCACTTAATAGCGGCACGCGGAAGCCATTAAGCTTCGCCAGTAAATCGGTCTCGTCTTGGTAATCCTGCCACTGATCCCCCGCTTCTTGTTGCCAAGCTGGACGATGAAAACGCCAGCAGGGAATGCCGACTTCTTTGGCGGCCATAACCGCTTTGCTGCTCATGGTTTGCGCATAAGGATGGGTAACATCCAAAATCGCGCCGATATTATTGTCTTTTAAATATTGAGCAAGTCCACCAAATTGGGTAAAGCCGCCGACCACCAGCTGACAATCGACTTTTGGCACTCGAACCAAGCCAGCCAAACTGTAGATGACGGTCAAACCCGCTTTGTGTAACGCGTCAGACAGGTGCCGAGCATCGGCGGTACCGCCCAATAATAGAATCTTCATGGCGTGCCTCGTTTTGAGTTATCAGCATCCAAGGCTTTACCAACAAATTGCCCTTTGCGATCAATCGCCCAAACTTCTAACGCTATGTGAGCGGGAATGTACTGTCGTGCAAAATCTAAAGCTTGCTGACAAATGGCATCGGCCAATGGCAAACCGTCAGACATGGCAAACGACAAGGCTTCCACGCTGGTATTGGCCTTTGTCATGCGCTCCTGCAAAGCATTGTCGGCTCCTAAACTGGCCGCCAGTTTTGCTAAAGCGCCAAGGTCGATACTAGACGCTCGACTGTTCAAATCCATATGATGCTGAGCAAGCTTGCTGATCTTACCGAAGCCGCCACAAATACTGAGTGTCTGTAATTGTGTCGAGCTGTTTAGCTTGGCAGAGTCGGCTTGCTCGACTTTTTTAATGTGTTTCAACACCGCACCAACAAAGTCGCCCATTTCGATCAAGGCCATATCATCCAGTTGATAATGGCTCTTTATGGCGTCTTCGCTGGCATTGCCTGTGGTAGCCGCAATGTGAGTCAAGCCATTCGCCCGAGCGACATCGATACCTTGATGGATAGACGCAATGTAAGCCGCACAAGAAAAAGGACGCACAATGCCCGTTGTGCCGAGAATCGAGAGTCCGCCCAAAATTCCCAAACGTGGGTTCATGGTTTTTTGCGCAATCTGCTCACCATGAATCACGCCAACAGAGACATCAAATCCCCCTTGATAATGATACGTTTGCGCAAATCCTTCTAAATGCTCTGTCATCATTTTCCGCGGTACGGGGTTAATCGCGGGTTCGCCCACATCAAGCAGCAACCCTGTTCGAGTCACGATTCCCACCCCTTGCGCGGCATGGAAACGCACACCTTGTTCTGGGGACAGTCTTAGCTCGACAAATAAAGTCGCACCGTGGGTCGCATCTGGGTCATCACCAGCGTCTTTGATAGTCGATGTCTTCATACCTGCATCAATGGTTTGATACTCGATAATAGGTAAATCGACCACCTTGCCTTTTGGTAAGGTGACACTGACGCTGGCGGCTTGTTGATCAGCAAAAAGTGCTTGTGCTGCGGCTACGCAGCAGGCCGTCGCACAGGTTCCAGTGGTTAAACCAGTACGCAGTGGCGCGGGCGATTCAGCACTTTCGGGCCACATTCTTTTAGTTACCTTTTCCTAAAAAAATCTTGGCGGTGACATCAAGATTCGAAGGAAAGAACAAATGCAAATAACTTGCCGTTAGCCCTTTTTGCTGATAAATCGCTTCCCCTGGCGCTGGGTGTCGTTGTCGACGACCATAACCCACGGGGTCTGGCGTATTGGCACTGCGAGATCTATGGTGAGCGTGTCCACGAATTTCACCTTGTGGAATCACCGCGGTTTGCATGCCTTGGCAACCGCGCTTACCACGCATAGCGCCTTGACCCGATAAAATCCCCACCATGGGATAACATTTATCTTCTAAGTCGGTTAAATCATCCAAGCTATAAAGCATGCCGCCACATTCAGCCAAAATGCCTTTGCCAGTCTGGTAAAAATCTTTGATCGCTTGGCGCATCGCGGTGTTTTCTGACAAGGCTTTGCTGTGTAGCTCTGGGTAGCCGCCCGGCAACCAAAGTGCATCGGCCTCGGGCAAGGTTTGATCCTTCAAGGGCGAGAAAAACACCAGATTCGCCCCTAAGTTTTTAAGGGCGATAAGATTCGCATCATAGATAAAACTGAATGCGGCATCCTTGGCGATGGCAATGGTTTTTCCCAACAAACGCGGTTCAATGGTTTGTTCGGCGTCAACTTGGCTGGCAGGAGAAAAAGGCACCGCGCTCGGTAATTCCAGCAATCCGGTATCTTGTGTTTCTTTTAGCCATTCAACAGCGGCTTCAAAGCGCACTTCTAGTTCGTCTTTTACCTCATCCGCTTGCACCAAACCTAAATGACGTTCAGGCAAGGTAATCTCTTCATCGCGCTTTAAGGTTGCAAGCAAAGGCAAACTTGCTGGTAGCGCATCGCGGATCAATTCCGCATGGCGTTCGCTGCCGCAACGGTTGGCAATCAACCCTGCCACTTGCACATCATCACGAAAATTTGCCAAGCCAGTGGCCACCGCCGCGGCGGTTTGCGCCATGCCTTTAACGTCCATCACAATGGCCATAGGAATACCAAAACGCGCCGCTAAATCCGCACTGGATGGTTCCCCATCAAACATGCCCATGGCTCCTTCCACCAAGATTAAATCCGCCACTTTCGCGGCTTGATAAAGTTTGTCTTGGCAATAATCTTCGCCCGCCATCCAAATATCCAACTGCTCTACAGGCTGCTTAGACGCTTGCGCTAAAATTTGCGGATCAAGGTAATCGGGGCCGGTTTTAAACACGCGAACCACTTTACCTTGGTTGGTAAAATAACGCGCCAAGGCCGCCGTGATGGTGGTTTTTCCTTGGTTTGATGCCGGAGCCGTCAAAAATAGCGCGGGACAATGAACAACAGCAGTAGTCATAAAACAGTCTCTAAATAGTCTCTAAAAGAGAACTCAACAATACGTATTGAGCTCCCAAATGCTGGGCAACATCTTGCCCTCGGCCACGTTTCACCGGTGCGTTTTCTATATCAATCAATACGGTGTTACCCGGTAGAACAAGATCCGATACATCCGCTTGAGTGCGCCCATCGGTCAATATGTAAGTTTGGCTCTGCAATCCCGCCGTTGTCTTGTGTTGTTGCGCCAAATATTGGCTGGCGTTTTCAATCGCCACCCGAAATGGCGTACCGCCACCCGCTCCCAAGCCTTCGAGCAATTCTGAAATTTCCTTTGGCGCACGTACCTTAGGCAAGATCGATGACACGCCATCTTGCCCAAAACCAAGAATCGCAATCTGCTCCCGAGCCAAATAGGCGCGATTGGCAATATCCAAAATCACTCCTTTGGCTTGACCAAAGACACCTTGGCTCAAGGTAGATGCGGACGTATCGAGCAACACCAAGTGCAAAACCGCTTGGCCGGTTTTGTTCGGTTTATGGATCAAGTCTTTCGGTGGCCACTCTTGCGGTTGACTCACAATACTTCGAAACCAATCAATGCCATTGACCGATTGATTTTGGTGCAATGGCGCCACATCAGGACGATAGCCGCCCTGCTGCTTGCCTTTGAGCTTTCCCGGCGTCACCTCATCAAGACGAGAGTGAGCCACCTTCTTTAGGCTGGCGTCATCATCTAAGCTGACACTAATCGGTGCACTGCTGGCAAGGGTTTGCGCAGGCATACTGCCCCATTCGCCCATGCCATTTTGCTCATGGTGTTGATTGTCTTGAGAAAGCGCATCTTGTGGCTGAGGGCTTTTATTCGATGAAGGCGACCGAGAAGAATCCGGTCTGCGAGAGGGTGGCGGGCTGGATGCTTGAGGCTGAGAGTTCGCTTGTCGGCGATGGGCCAAGACTAACTCTTCAACAGCTTGAATATCTTCAAGAGACACCGCTTTGGCGCCACGCCATGCAGCATGAGTCATCGCGGCTCGAATCCAAACAATGTCACCACGTACGCCGTCTATGTTGGCTAGTTGACAACGTCTGGCAACCTCTAAACGCAGCTCATCAGCGCAGCTCAGTTGTGCTAATACTTGTCTTGCCAAACGAATACTGTTTTTTAAGTTGCGTTGTTTGTATTTAAACGCCTCACAAAAAGCCTGTGGATCTTGATCGTATTCGTCTCGTAATCGAACAATCTGCACCCGCTCTTCAAGACTATATTGGTTACCCAATTCCACCATGAGGCCGAAGCGATCTTTCAGCTGAGGGCGCAACTCGCCTTCGTCTGGGTTCATGGTGCCAACCAATAAAAAGCGAGCCGCATGTTCATGGCTAACGCCATCACGTTCCACACGATTTACCCCACTGGCCGACACATCTAGAAGCTGATCAACAAGATGATCTGACAACAGATTCACCTCATCCACATACAAGACGCCACCGTGCGCTTTGCTAAGTAACCCCGGCTTAAACTGCACTTGTTTGTCTTGTAAAACCTGCTCTAAATCCAATGCACCCAGCAAGCGATCCTCACTCGTACCAAGCGGTAACGTGGCAAAAGGCGCGAGATCTTCACCTTGTAAGCCTGGCATTACTCCAGATAAACCACGCGCTAAAGTAGACTTTGCCGAGCCACGAGGCCCACTGACTAAAACACCGCCAATTTGGGGATTAATCGCACACAAAATCAACGCCAATTTAAGCGGCTCTTGCCCCGCCACGGCGGTAAAAGGAAAGTCACTTGAGGCTAAACGGGTCATTGAGCTACCTGTTGCATTTCGTTAAGGTGAAAAGGAAATCATAAGCCGTCTATTGTAGGCGTTTTTGCTATGATTTGTCTTGTTTGACCTTAACGAGGCACTAGATTCATGTCAAACCTAAAGCCTTCAGCATGGCTTGAGTGAAGCACATGAGAACAATGAATCGAACACCGCTATTAATGAGACAAAAAAGCCCTAGTTTTAATCACTTTTCGATGGTGATTAACCTTATTTTGAATCGAGTAACGCGGTTTGTGCCCACTTTGGTGGTCGGTGATATCGACCAACAACTGAACTTAATAGTAAAAAAGCTAATAACGAATAACCTAAATCTGCCAAATCCAAAAAGACAAACGCCGCAATTAAGATACCAATATCCGCAACCAAAGTTGTTCTACTAGCATGAATACGAAAGCGCCTCTCTAGATACACGGATAAAATATTTAATCCACCTAGAGAAGCGTTATGACGAAACAAAATGATCAACCCAAAACCAACCAGTAAGCCACCTAATGCGGCAGACAAAATCGGATGAATAGACAAGTGAACATGCGCTTTTATTAACTCCGACAGAACAGAAAGCAAACTAATACTTGCGAAAGTACGCAGTGTGAAATCTCGCCCTAATGCGTACCAAGATAAGATATAAAAAGGCATATTGAGTAAGAAAAATAACTGACCAAAAGACAAGTCCGTTACCCGCAGTAAAATCATTCCCACACCAGCAGTACCGCTAATGAGTAGTCCTGCAGAGTTCAAAATATGTAACCCTAAGGCAACAAGTAGACAGCCTTCTATAATAGAGAGCCAACGATGCGTTGTTTTCATAATATGTCCTTACGAGATGGTATTAACTTTTGGTTAATAACAAAGGGTTGTAAAAGCCGCTTCTTGTGAAAGCAGATAAATCACTGAGTGTTTCAGTAAAAATATAAAGCACATTTCATACCATATTGTATGAAGAAACAATCCATAACATTGGAATATTTCTACTTTAAGTTTTTTAACCCTGAAATAAGAATAGCGCTACTCATCAAAACGCAAACAGGGCTACAATAGCGCCATGAGAATCACACTTAGACAATTACAAATATTTGAAGCCGTTGTTCATACAGGGTCAGTAACAGCCGCAGCAGAAATGGTCTCTATTAGCCAACCTGCTGCAAGTCAGGCCCTAAGAGAACTCGAAGCTTTATTAGGTCGTCCACTCTTTCGTCGGCATGGCAAGCGCTTACAGATTACACCTCAGGCAAGACACCTTCTCCCCCAAGCTCGTGCTGTTCTCAGTCAAATTGAGCAGATTGAAAGCATGGGCAATGAAGATGAACTGAGTGGCTCTCTACATTTGGCAGCCAGTGTCAGTGTGGGGAACTATCTTCTACCAAAGCAAATGTCTTTATTCAAAAAACAACACCCTAACATTCGTTTTAATTTAGACATCGGAAATACTCAAAGCGTTATTCAGCAATTGCTAACAGGCAAAGCCGAAGTGGGTTTCATTGAAGGCTATTGTCAACATGCCGAGTTAATGACCCAAGTTTGGCTAAAAGATGAGTTAGTAGTATTTGGCTCTGCCGAAGAAGAGCGTCCTGAGAACTTGTCGTGGGAAGATTTGAAAGAAGCCAATTGGGTGATGCGGGAAGCGGGTTCAGGAACTCGTAATATATTGGAACAAGCGACCGCCGCACACATTCCACAACTCAATGTCGCGTTATCTCTGGCACATATGGAAGCGGTAAAACAAGCGGTTATTCATCAGATGGGATTAGGATGCTTATCGCGAATGGCCATTTCTCAAGAGTTAAATTCAGGCCTTATACGACTCTATGATACACCGCTAGCACTGAATCGTAATTTGCTAATTGTAACGCCCAAAAATACAGCACTTACTCAAAACGCCCAACGTTTTATAGATCTCTGCTGTGGAGTACCAATACTGACAGGGTTGTCACCCTCTTCTGTCACGTAAGCAGTTACAATGACAAGCTCAAAGAATTATTTGTAAATACCCTAAGTATAAAGATATCTGGCAAGTTATGGTTGAAGTTTACGTCAAGGTCAATACAATCGATTCATACAAACTATAAACTGTGTGAGCTGCATAAAAAGCATGAATATTAATAAAATTGATCTTAATCTTCTTATTTATCTCGATGTATTACTACGAGAATGCAACGTCACACGTTCTGCGACCCAGCTAAATATTACCCAGCCTGCCATGAGCAATGGCTTAAAAAGATTGAGGGATTTGTTAAGTGACCCTCTACTCGTTCGTACCAGCGAAGGTATGAAACCAACAGAAAAAGCACTTCGTCTACAACCCATTGTCCGTAAAGTCTTATTAGAACTAGAAGAAGCCCTTCAACCTGAAGCTGACTTTAACGAAAGTATCAGTACTCGCGTATTTCGAATAATGGCAAGTGATTACGCCGCCTCTACAGTGATTCCGAGACTACTAAATCGTTTACGTGAATACGCACCAGGCATAACACTGGACATCATGACACCAAGCGATGTGACTTTTCATGATGTAGAAGCTGGCAAGATTGATATGGCAATCAACCGATTTGAGGAACTGCCACAGTCTTTCCACCAAAAGAGCGTCTGGTTTGATACTTTTGTCTGCATGATGAGTTCAAAAAACCCCATCAAAAATCACTTTAATATTGATGCTTATTTGGAAGCGCAGCATATTTGGGTCAGTAAAACAGGGTTTGGCGTTGGTGTTGGCATGGACCCAAACGACGTGCAAAAACTAGGCTGGGTCGATGAGGCGCTTCAAGCCCTTGATCACAAACGCAGTATTCGTGTGTTCACTAGAAGCTATCACACTGCTATGCATCTGGCTCTTGAGCAAGACCTTATTGCCACTCTTCCCAAAAAAGTTGCCATGGTGAATAGAAAAAACCCAGACCTAGTGATTCTTGATCCGCCATTTGATATTCCAGAGATCGAACTAAAAATGATTTGGAGCCCTCTTCTACACCATGATGCCAGTCACATTTGGTTTCGAAGACAAGTTATTGATGTAGCAAATGAATTAAAAGCACAAGCCAAATAATCAACAGTGATAAGAAGATAAAAACCATGCTCAATATTGCTCATGTTCATCACATCGCTATCATCTGTTCTAATTATGCTGTTTCTAAACATTTCTATAATGAAATCCTTGGCTTTCCAATTATCAAAGAAACCTACCGGGAAACTCGGCAGTCTTATAAATTGGATCTTGCTATTAACAAGCAACAGCAGATTGAGCTTTTCTCATTTCCATCAGCCCCACCCAGACCATCTCATCCTGAAGCTCAAGGGTTGAGACATCTCGCATTTGCCGTAGAAGATTTAGAAGACTGTATTAAGCATTTAAACGAAGAAGGTGTTACAACAGAAAACATTCGATTGGATGAGTTAACAGGAAAGCGATTTACTTTTTTTGCAGATCCTGATGGTCTACCTCTAGAACTTTATGAACAATAAAACCTCACCCATACCGACTCCACAAATAAAAACGCCCGCTATTTTTTAATAGCGGGCGTTGTTCAGCTATAAAACCTAGGTCTTATAGAGATTTAGAATTTTCAGCTAGGTAAGATGCAACACCTTCTGGAGAAGTGTTCATACCTTTATCGCCTTTGTTCCAACCAGCTGGGCACACTTGACCATTTTCTTCGAAGAATTGTAGCGCATCAACAATACGAACCAATTCATCCATGTTACGACCAATTGGCTCATCGTTTACCACTTGTGAACGAACAATACCTTTTTGGTCAATAACAAAAGAGGCACGCATTGCAACACCAGCTGGGTAGTAAGAATCACCACCTTCGGACTCAATGCCGTAAGCTTTCGCAATTTCATGGTCCATATCAGCTGCTAGAGTGTATTCTACTGCACCGATACCACCTTGATCCACTGGCGTATTGCGCCATGCGTTGTGAGTGAAGTGAGAGTCAATAGATACACCGATAACTTCTACACCCATTTCACGGAATTTTTCCATGCGGTGAGACATCGCAATAATTTCTGATGGACATACGAATGTGAAATCTAATGGATAGAAGAACACGATTGCGTATTTACCTTTGATTGTTTCAGCAAGATTGAATGAATCAACAATTTGACCATCAGCTAGAACAGCTGGAACTGTAAAATCTGGCGCTTTTTTACCAACTAAAATAGACATTCTTAACGTCTCCTTTTATTGCTTAATGTTTAACTCAAAAGCGTCGCTTTCAATACGCAAGCGACACCAAAATTTATTCTTCAGAAGAACCAGCCGCTTCTTTAACCAGTGTTTGTAATTCACCGTTAGCAGCCATCTCCACTATGATATCGCATCCTCCAACTAATTCACCTTTTACCCAAAGCTGTGGAAAAGTCGGCCAGTTTGCAAATTTTGGTAATTCTGCACGAATATCTGGATTCTCCAAAATATTCACAAAAGCAAAACGCTCACCACAAGACATCAGCGCTTGAACGGCTTGGGATGAAAAGCCACACTGTGGAGCACGAGGGTTGCCTTTCATGTACAACAAAATGTCGTTACTACTAATCTGCTCTTTAATTGTTTCGATTGTATTACTCATGCAAAAAACCTCGCTCTGCAACTGCTTCTCAATAACGGTAAAAACATAATAAATGTCCCTACCTAAAGTTGAGACTATAAATTTCATTAAACTTGCATCAGTTTATGGGGTTTGATGGTATTTTTACAACCCCAGAAACCGGCTTTCATTTGTACTTTCTGTCGTTAATTGGGCTTTACTCGCCTAGCTGACTGTATTAAATTGATCGATTCCCTTTTTCAAAGACAATCAAGGAGTCCTGTGTGTCGCCAAGACATTTTCTTACTCTGAAGGATTTATCTTCCGACGAGTTAAAACAATTACTACTACGAGCTTCAGAGCTAAAGAAAATACATCATGAAGGCACCTTATTTCAGCCGCTGAAGAATCGAGTCTTAGCGATGATTTTTGAAAAGTCATCCACTCGAACTCGAGTTTCTTTCGAGGCTGGAATGGCTCAATTTGGCGGTCACGCAATGTTTCTGTCATCTCGAGACACTCAATTAGGACGTGGCGAGCCGGTAGAAGACAGTGCTCGCGTCATTTCTAGCATGGTCGATGCGGTAATGATCAGAACCTTTGACCACAAAACAGTTGAAACCTTTGCTAAGTACTCTTCTGTGCCAGTTATTAATGCACTGACCGACGACTTCCATCCATGCCAGCTACTTGCAGATATGCAAACTTATCAGGAGCATCGTGGCTCTATTGAAGGCAAAAAAGTCGTTTGGGTTGGCGATGGTAACAACATGTGTAATTCTTACATTAACGCGGCCGAATTGCTGAATTTTCATCTGGTTGTCGCCTGCCCAGTTGGTTATGAACCACCTGCTGATTTAGTTGCAGAACATGCTGACCGAGTAACCGTACTTCATGATGCTCATCAAGCTGCGGAAGGAGCAGACCTCATCGTCACAGATGTATTTGCCTCAATGGGCCAAGAAGATGAGCAAGAACAACGCCTGAAAGACTTTGAAGGCTTCCAAGTGAATAGCGAACTGATGGCTAAAGCCAATTCGGACGCTTTATTCATGCACTGTCTTCCAGCCCACCGAGGCGAGGAAGTCACTGCTGATGTTATTGATCGTCCAGACAGTGTCGTCTGGGATGAAGCTGAAAACCGTTTACATGCACAAAAAGCACTACTTGAATTTTTGCTTTGCGGCTAGGACAATATCCAAGCTCGTATGAATAATTTTTTATCTACGAGCTTTTTTTGCATCCATGTATTGAATAAAACTCAACAACAGTGAATTACCATGAGCATAATTGAAGTTAGGCATTTAAAAACACTGACCGCACTAAGAGAAACAGGCAGTTTAGTTGAAGCCGCCGAACGAGTTCACTTAACGCAATCTGCCCTGTCACACCAGCTCAAAGATCTAGAAGAAAAGCTAGGCTGCCCTCTTTTCATTAGGAAAACCAAACCAGTCCGATTCACTAGTGCCGGGTTACGCTTATTACAATTAGCTGATGATGTGCTCTTATCCTTTCGCTCAGCACAACGAGATATCCAGCGCTTCGCTGAAGGTGAGAGTGGCCGATTACACATAGCGATTGAATGCCATAGTTGTTATGAATGGCTTATGCCCACCATTGACCACTTTCGTGAGCATTGGCCGGATGTTGAACTTGATCTCTCTACTGCTTTTGGTTTCATGCCCTTACCAGCATTAGCTCGTGGCGATTTAGACCTTGTTGTTACCTCTGACCCACAGGATATTCCCAATATTGAATACATTCCTTTATTTCAATATGAGTCACAAGTTGCTTTGTCTAGACATCACGCTCTAGCCAAAAAAGAATTTCTAACTCCCGAAGATTTCGAAAAGGAAACACTCATCACCTATCCTGTAGAGCCAGAAAGACTTGATATTTTCAAACACTTTTTAACACCTGCAGATGTATCGCCGGCTAAAATTCGCCATAGCGAATTAACACTCATGATGATGCAACTTGTGGCCAGTGGGCGAGGGGTATGCTGTTTACCAAATTGGGCACTAACTGAGTACACCAACCGACAGTATGTCATTACCAAATCTCTAGGTGAAGAAGGTGTTTGGTGTAAGTTATATTTAGCTATCAGAAAAGATCAGCGAGAGAACGCCTATATGGAAGATTTAATTTCTACGGCCTCAAAAACTTGCTTTAAAAACTTAAAAGGAATTTTAGCGCCAGAGCTTTAAAAGTATCACTAAAAAGCCACTTTCAAATGATGTAACAAGCTTAGTCGATAAAAGCTAATCGTTATAAGTACAGCATCAGGACAAAGAGTTCTGATGCTGATTACGCGACCAAATCAAACTAAACTTAGCACCACCGGTCTCACTCGCATCAATCAAAACAGCTCCACCATGCCAGAAAGCTATTTTTTGAACGATGGCTAAACCAAGCCCGTAACCACCTGAAGCCCGGGTACGGCTATTATCTAGGCGTTGAAAAGGTATGAAAACCTTATCCCTATCTTCAAAAGCAATACCTGGACCATCATCTTCAATATCCAATTGCCATCGATCTGCATCATGAGAGAAATTGATTGTTATCATACTGGCGGCATATTTTGCTGCGTTTAATATCAGGTTTTGTAAAGCTCGACTTAAATGATGCTCATCAGCCATTACAATATCTGATTCATCAATATTAACCTCGACACTCAAATGCTGAAGCAACAAATGATTATGCTGTAAAATCCCCTCAACCAGCTGCGAAATTGAAATTTCTTTGAAGTTAAGTGCTAACGACCCACCTTCCAGTTTGCCGTACGTTAATACCTCATCAACGAGCGTATTCAGCTCTTCAATATCACCTTCCAATGCTTCTATGGTCTTAGCTGCACTATCATCCACTTCATCCTTCATAACCTCCAAACCAAAACGCAAACGAGCAATTGGAGTCCTAAGCTCATGAGAAATAGCGTTTATCATTTCGCGCTGGACTTTCAGCAACCTCTGAATATGAGAAGACATGGAATCAAATGAATACGCTAGTTCTTTTAATGTACCACTGCTATCAGGAATGCCTTTAGGTAAACCACTCCTACCACGAGCAATCTGGCGAGTGATGCTTTCAAACGTCTTACGCTTAAAATCAAGTGAAATAAGCTCCCTCCAGATAAGCATCAACATGATGGTGATACCAATCCCAACAACCGCTACTGAAATAAGTCCTAAAGAGAATGCCTCATTATCATTTAATGATAAATAAACAGTCTTTCGCGTTCCTGCATCTCGCCAAATAAAACCATATTCCGTTTCACTACCATTCGCTCGGGAAATGCTTGTTAATGGCGCAGTAACTGTTGCGGAAATAGGCTCAAGAGAACAACACGACATGCTTTTAATTAAGCGAATTTTGTCTTCGTAAGTTATCTGATTACTTAGCAAAAAAAGCCTGATCAAAGCATCAACTTTAAAGATACCACTCCCCGATTCGATTTTACCCGTTAAAACGGGTGCATCATGCGCACCAAAGGTTATTTGATAACTATCATCAGGAAATTTCAGCCATTGCTTTTCTTCTATAAGAGAAGCGATGGTTGATGGAGTAAAATGGTCTGAGGACTGAGTAGTCCAGGTGAATTGAGATTCAGGAATGGTTTGACGAACCCCAGAAAGCAGTAAAGCAGAGCTTACTTCAGCATCTAAATCGAGTAATTGCTCTACTTTTGATATGCCAAATCGAATTTGAGTAAACTCTAAGACGGCGTAACAACACACTACAATGACAACACCACCAAAGATAAGGTGTCGATAAAGCCGCCACATTTCCGCTCGCATTTTCGATTACACTTCTTTTACAAACAAATAGCCTTTGCTACGAATGGTTTTGATACGACGTGGATGAATGGGGTCATCACCTATTTTAGAGCGTATACGTGAAATTCGAACATCAACGGAGCGATCTTGGCCATCGTATTCAATACCACGCAATTCACCAAAAATCTCTTCTCTACTCAATATGCGTCCGGCATTGCTAGAAAGAAGCCACAACAAATCAAATTCCGCACTGGTAAGTTCAATTTCTTCGCCTTCTAACCAAGCTTCACGACGAGAATTGTCAATTTTCAAAGGCCCAAATGTCAAATTAGGCTCTTCTTTAGAAAGATCCAAAGTCAAGTCGACATCTTGTGTACTGCGACGTAATAGGGATTGCACGCGTGCGAGCAAAACTCTCGGCTTCGCTGGCTTAGAAACATAATCATCGGCACCAATTTCTAAGCCCAAAATCTGATCTACATCGTCACTTCGAGCCGTTAACATCAAGATAGGGCCTTTGTAATCATTACGAACACTTCTACATACTGTAAAGCCATCCGCACCAGGCAGCATAAGATCTAAAATAACAAGAGAAGGTTGCTCCGAAACTATACGAGAGATAGCCTTACGACCATCAGGTTCAATCCCCACTTCAAAGCCATTTTTCTGCAAATACTCTTGAGTGAGCAGGGCTAATCGCTCATCGTCCTCAACAATCAAAATAGTTTGGTTGTCATCTACGCTCATGGGCAATCCTCGTCCAGTTGTTGTCATTTCAGATTTAGTGGATAAATATCAATTTCTTTAAAATCAATCTACTAGAAGATCTTGAATTTGTCTAACTCTCTTACGATTTACACCGAAATCGGAATAACCAACTCGTGAAGCAGAACGAACATGCACAACACTATCGGCCTCTGGTAAATAAAATTCAACATCATCAATAAAACCAAACAGTTTGCTTTTCACTTCAAAATGAACGTAGCCTAAATAGCTACTCACAATACGAGCATTCCCTTTATTCAACATAAAAGATTCGATTTTAAGCTGCGTATTTTTTCGTTTGCCCTTATAGACTATAGGCTCAGCAAAGTGTTCAACATCATCCTCAAGCGCTTGAGTTGAAACACAGTTCGGTGAAGTAGGACAGGACTTTAGCGTGCCATCAGCTACACCAAGCCCTTCTGGCAGCTTATTATTTAAAAAGACATAAATAAAAAAACCTGCGAGTAATACAACGATTAATGCCACTATCCAGCGAACCATGCCTCTACAACTCCCAACCAATTTTTATCTTAACGAAATGACCTTTTACCTGGTTTTTTAGGCTTAAACTCAGGTTTATCATTGCTCTGCCAATCAAATCCCTTGGCAGGTGTACGACGGGCGCCACCAGCAGTCGCTTTGTTTTTATGACGCTTCAGCTCTAATTTCTCTTGCTGAGTTTTTGGTTTTAGCTCCGATAATTTTAGATCAACCATCGCACATAAGGAGTTTACATCTGTCTCTTCCATTTCAACCCAACGGCCAACTTTTGCTTTAGACGGTAAGAAAACAGGACCAAAACGAACACGCTTCAAACGATTCACTTTGACACCTTGAGATTCCCACAAGCGACGAACCTCACGGTTACGACCTTCCATCAAACAAACATAAAACCAACGGTTAATACCTTCGCCACCACCATCAACAATGTCGGTAAACTTAGCAACGCCATCATCCAAAATCACGCCTTTTTTAAGCGCGGCTAAGTTTTCATCCGTGACTTCCCCCATCACTCGAACAAGATACTCTCGGTCAATCTCAGTCGAAGGGTGCATCAAGCGATTTGCCAATTCACCATCTGTAGTAAATAGCAACAATCCAGACGTATTAATGTCCAAACGACCTACGGCAATCCATCGCTCACCACGCAACTTTGGTAATTTATCAAACACAGTTGGTCGACCTTCTGGGTCTTTACGAGTACAGACTTCGCCTTCTGGTTTGTTGTAAATAATAACGCGACGGTTTTCACCCGCTTCTGTCGCAACAATGGTATAACCATCTATGGTAATGGTGTCTTTAGTGCTTACTCGATCGCCTAACGTTGCAACCTCACCATTAACCAACACTCGACCTTCACGGATGCGGTTTTCCATTTCACGGCGTGAACCTTGACCCGCTCTCGCTAATACTTTTTGTAACTTCTCGTCCATTACGAACCTCTTTGAGGGAATGCTTCTCAGCAACCCAGTTTAATAATATAAATTTCAACCATTAGTCAGTATTATAAGACACACTTTATAAGCCTTGACAGCTGAATATCAAAATTTTACTTAAAAGGTGCTGGATCACCGGCACCAACACGAACTACCTCGACATTATCGGCATCCATTTTGACAACCGTCGTTGGCTCTAGTCCACAAAAACCACCATCAATCACTAAATCTAGCGCATGCTCCAAAGTATCACGAATATCATATGGATCTGTCATAGGGTCAGTTTCTCCCGGCAAAATAAGAGACACACTCATAATAGGTTCGCCAAGCTCTTCTAATAACGCCGAAACAATTTGGTTATTTGGAATTCGAATACCAATGGTTTTTCTCTTTGGGTGCATCAAGCGTCTCGGCACTTCTGAAGTCGCATTAAAAATAAAGGTATAAGGGCCTGGTGTATTATTTTTTAATAAGCGATAAAGATGATTATCAAAACGTGCATAAGTAGAAATTTCAGACAGGTCTCGACACACCAAAGTAAAATTATGTTTATCATCTAAGCGACGAATTGCACGAATTCTATCTTGTGCGTTTTTATCACCTAGATGACAGCCAAGTGAATACCCACAATCTGTCGGATAAGCAATAACACCACCATTGCGCATGACTTCAGCGGCCTGCTTTATTAATCGCACCTGTGGATTTTCTGGGTGTATCTGAAAAAATTGACTCAACCTGATCTCCAATAAAATATTAAAATAAAAACTTAGAGTGAAGCTTCGTCTTTTATTTCCAACTCTGCCAAACTAAATCCACTTCACTTTCATGTATTTGCGTAAATTTACCAACCTGCATCCATGGTCCAAACGGCCCATGATAATCGCTGCCCACCGATGCTTTTAGATCAAACTCTCTGGACAACCTTTCCAGTAAGCGAACGCTATCTGGACGTTCATTACCTGAAACAATTTCCATACCTGTTCCGCCCCATTTCTTAAAGTCACCCAATAACCGCTTCAATTTTGTTACTGTTAAGGGGTAACGTTTAGGGTGAGCTAGGATCAATTCAGCCCCCTGATCAGAAAGAGACGACAAAACATCTTCAAGCTCTGGCCAGACATCGCGTAATTGGCCTAATTTCTTATTCCCCAAATAGCGATCAAACGCTTTATTGGTGTCCTTAACATAACCTTTTTCCACTAGCAGGGTCGCAAAATGTGGTCGACCTAGCTGACTATCACCCGCTAATTCAACGGCTTCATCAAACAAATCCGGCAAACCTTGTTTTACTAGCAAATTAGCAATACGTCGTGCTCGATCCAACCGTATAGCCTGATTGCCTCTCACAAGGGATAAAATAGCCTTATTATCCGGCTCAAAATTTAACGCCACCATATGTAAAGGAATACCATTCCATTGGGTCGACAATTCAACACCATAAATAAAACTTAAATTATGCTCTGCGGCCCTGGCTCTTGCTTCGCTAATACCATCCAGAGAGTCATGATCAGTTAATGCAAACAAAGACACTTTCTGCTCTACGGCAAGATCAACCAATTCAGTCGGAGATAGACGTCCATCTGAACAGGTAGAATGCGTGTGTAAATCAACCTTACGGTAACTTGCGGCTTCAGGCATAGATTGGCTGTTCTTTAAAAGGAATGATGGTTATCATTAGACTAGCATACATACTCTTTAGTATACATCCACTGGATTTTTATATGAAAATACTGTTCGACTTCCTGCCTATTATTATCTTCTTTGTTATTTATAAAATGACGGGGAGTATTATCATTGCGACTGCGGTTTTAATCCCAGCAACTATCATTCAGGTTGGCTTTACTTGGTTTAAAAACAAAACGATAGAAAAAATGCACTTGGTATCGCTAGCCTTAGTGATTTTACTTGGTGGCGCAACCGTTCTTTTAGGAGATGGCGACTTCATTAAATGGAAACCCACTATTGTAAACGGTTTATTTGCTATTGCCTTTTTAGGAAGCCAGTTTATTGGGGACAAAAACATTATCCAACGCATGATGGGCGATAAGCTAGAACTACCGTTCAAAGTCTGGCGCACCTTGAACCTTGCCTGGGTTGGATTTTTTATTATTTCTGGTGCAGCCAACCTATATGTGGCTTTTACTTACAGCGAAGAAATATGGGTAGATTTTAAACTATTTGGCCTGCTTGGAATGACCATAGTTTTTATTTTACTTCAAGGCATCTACTTGTCATCACACATACAAAATAAGGAATAACAATGCTTTACTCTATTATTGGTGAAGATGTAGCAAACAGTCTTAATGCTCGTCAGCAAACTCGTCCTGCTCATTTAGCTCGCTTAGAAACTTTGCAAAACGAAGGTCGTTTGGTCTTAGCTGGTCCCAATCCCGCCATTGACTCTGATAATCCAGGCGATGCAGGCTTCAGTGGCAGCGTTGTCGTTGCTGAGTTTGCTAGCCTTGAAGAAGCGAAAGCTTGGGCGGACGCAGATCCTTATGTGGCCGCAGGTGTTTATAAAAATGTAACGGTTAAGCCCTTTAAGCAAGTCTTCCCGAATTAATATCATCCAATAAATACGTAAGCCGCTTCATAAGCCAAGTACTTACTAAGCGGCTTTTTTGTTACTACTTTTTGATATCTGAATGACCAAGATCTCGCTCAGGGTCAATCACATCTCGCATTCGTTGCTTCAAAACTTTTGCTTCTGGAAAACCATCTTCTTTTTTTCGACACCAGATCTCTTCACCATTCACACGAACTTTAAAAATACCACCTTGCGTTGGCAACAAAGTGACACTTTTTATATCCTCATCAAATGTGGTTAACAGCTCTTGTGATAACCAAGCCGCACGCAACATCCAGCGACATAAGGTACAATATTCAATTTCTACGGCTGCAGTTCGCATTTGCTTTCTCTCCGGTACTTTAAGAAGACGTCTTGGAACGTCACGACACAACGAATATTATTGCTCAAACACTTAATTAGGAAGTAGTTCTATGCGTAAATATCTTATCTCTAGTCTGGCTCTTTTCGCTTTTTGTTCACAAGTAAACGCAACTGAAGTCGATATTTTAACCAACAAAGGTTCGATTTTAGTTGACTTAAATGACAAAGCTGCTCCAAAAACCGTTGCCAATTTTTTACGCTATGCCGACGAAGGCTTTTACAATGGCACTATTTTCCACCGTGTTATTCGTGGTTTTATGATTCAGGGTGGAGGCTTCACCAAAGACCTAGAACGTAAAAATACACACCAAGCAGTGGCTTACGAAGGCGATAATGGACTGGCAAATAATCGCGGCACTTTATCCATGGCACGTACTCAAGACCCAAACAGTGCAACATCACAATTCTTTATAAACCAAGTAGATAATACATTTCTAAATCATGGCGCTCGTGGTGGCGCTGGCTACACCGTATTTGGTAAAGTCGTTTCAGGAATGGACATTGTTGATACCATTTCTGCCGTACCAACATCCACTGTTGGCCCTTATAAAAATGTTCCACAGACACCCGTTATTATTGAGAGCATCACGCGTGTTAACTAGTTACCAATTAAAATCTCCAGAGCTAAGTTGGGGCGACGACGGCGCCCCTCATTCCAACCAATTTGATGATGTCTACTTTGATAAAGAATCTGGATTGGAAGAAACTCGACACGTTTTTTTGAAAAACAATCAGTTAACTGAGCGTTGGCAAGCATTACAAACAAATGCCTTTGTTATTGCTGAAACAGGATTTGGCACAGGACTAAACTTTTTATGTGCTTGGCAGGCATTTTTGGACGATGCTGCTAGTGATAAGCAACTACATTTTGTCTCGGTTGAAAAATACCCCATGACAAAAGAGATGCTAACAAACGCATTAAAAATGTGGCCTTCCATGCAGCATTTTAGCCAGCAATTAATTGATGCTTATCCCGAAGTTTGCCATGGCTTTCATCGTATTGAATTGGAACAAGGACGCGTTCAGCTCACCTTATGGTTTGGCGAAGCAGAAGAGGGTTTTGCAGCTCTCGACGCAGATGTGGATGCTTGGTTTCTTGATGGTTTCGCACCCAGTAAAAACCCGGAAATGTGGTCCGACAATCTGTTTAAACACATCCATCGACTTAGCCATCAAGGCACAACATTCTCCACCTTTACTGCCGCAGGAATTGTACGCAGAGGTTTAAAAAATGTTGGCTTTGATGTTCGCAAAGTAAAAGGCTTTGGCCAAAAAAGAGAGATGTCTGTCGGTGAACTCAACACAGTAACCGCACCACTTACCGAGCGAATGTCACAAGGCCAGTCATGGTTTAATCTTCGACAAGACACGCCCACTGAAATAAGCAAAGTACTCGTCGTTGGAGCCGGTATAGCGGGTGCCAATACCGCTTACGCTCTCGCCAGACAAGGCATAAAAGTAGAAGTCTGGGAACAAGGTAACTGTATTGCAGGCGGCGCTTCGGGCAACCCACAAGGCATGTTGTATCCAAAACTCGCGTCCCAAGACACGCCCGTAAACCGCTTTTATTTATCCGCGTA
Source organism: Marinomonas sp. CT5 (assembly GCF_018336975.1). NCBI lineage: Bacteria > Pseudomonadati > Pseudomonadota > Gammaproteobacteria > Oceanospirillales > Oceanospirillaceae > Marinomonas > Marinomonas sp. CT5. The sequence goes on from NZ_CP025572.1 coordinate 3,330,205, forward strand.
TTTACATGCTAATCGCCTATACTCCAGTTTAGATAAGAATAAAGCGTTTTGGGACGCATGTGGGCTAATACAAATCCCCAAGCATGATAAAGAAGCCGAACGTTTCAAAAAACTACTAACTGAAAAGCTTTACCCTGAAACCATTCTACAAGCCTCAAAACACAGAGAAGGCAGCCTACATTTACCCCTTTCTGGCTGGGTGGTGCTCACAAAACTTTGTGAGACATTATTGGCCCATGAAAATATTCAAGTTCGCTTAAACACCAGACTAGACCAACTTACTGAGACAGAGAATGCAACACAAGGATGGGCTGCACAGTCGGGCGATCGTGTGAGCCACTTTTCACATGTTGTGTTATGTACAGCGAATGATACAAAATCGCTGGGTGTTGCACCCAACACGCCAGACTACCCCATTCGAGGCCAAGTGTCTTATACTGACTTAGAGAAAGCCAAACAAGCTTGTCTAGCCGCTGGAGAGTCTGCTGATAAAACGGATTTCGACAAGGTACTATGTGAGTTTGGTTATGTATCCCCTTCCATCAATGGATTGCTGCATTTTGGCTCTACCTATGATCTAAAAGACCAAGATGATCAAGTAAGAGACGAAGGCCATCAGCGAAACCTAGCGATTCTAGAAAGTCTGTTATTACTGCCTAAGCAGACATTTGATAGTGCGGATTGCGGTGGACGAGTATCTTTTCGATGTGCAGTACCTGATTACACGCCTATTGTGGGACCAATCCAATCAGAACAAGTCTATCAACACACCTATTCGACTCTAATGAAGAATGCTAAATGGAAGAACAATGAAATCGCAGAGCCGATAAAACAGCTTTATCTCAATATTGGGCATGGTTCGCGGGGACTGATTTCAACACCATTGAGTGGCAGTTATATTGCTAGCTTAATAATGGGTACGCCATCGCCTTTGGAGCATACGATTAGCCATAAGCTACACCCGAGCCGTTTCATCATTCGTGATCTAAAACGTAGCCAAATATCATAAAGCAAGACACTGACACTCACGACATTAAGTCATTAAAAAAACTCAATGCAGTGAGTGTTACGCCAATCATCTCTTAAGACTCAAACAAGGCACAAGCACTTGGAATAAGCTCAGCAAATCGACTAGAAGTTTGAGGTCGAAAAACATAATGATTCAGTTCTGGAAGCAAAGCTCTTAATTTATCACTCAATTGCAACAGGCTTGGATTAATTGGCTCATAAGGATATACATGATCCTGCAGACTTAGCTTATGCAATTCATCAAGCTCATCTTGTAATATGCCTTTCATCGCAAAAAAGCGATCTTTCTGATTTATATCATTAGTTTCCCAATAGGCATCGGAAAAGACACTATTTAATTCATAAAAGATATGCAGTGCATCAGCAACATTTTTTTTAGACATATTATCTCCATCTTTTTGAGCAATCTTCACATTGCCCCTTGTAATGTTTAACCCTAACCTTATAACCTATATTCTAAACGTGAATTGATATAGGTGAATACCCCTTGAGTACAAGAATGCAACAAGCTGTGACCTCTGACAATTTGTGGCCATCTATACAAGATGAAGCCAAAAAGCTTGCCCAAGACGAGCCGATTTTAGCGAGTTACTTCAATACCACTATATTACGTCACGAATCATTGTGCTCTGCTCTCAGTTTTTTACTCGCCAGCAAGCTAGACAGCATATCAATTCCCGCTATGGTTTTGCGAGAAGTCTTTGAAGAAGCCATGGCCGATAAACACTCTGGCATTGTCCGCTGCATCGAGCAAGATATTTTAGCGATAAAAGAACGGGATGCTGCTTGTGATACACATACCACTCCGCTGCTTTTTTTCAAAGGTTTCCACGCATTGCAAACCTACCGTGTGGCAAACTGGCTTTGGAAAAATAATCGCAAGAGTTTAGCCATGTATTTACAGGGACAAATGTCTATGGTTTTCAGTGTCGACATTCACCCAGCAGCGACCATAGGCTGTGGCATCATGCTGGATCACGCAACAGGTCTTGTTGTCGGTGAAACCTGCGTGATTGAAGACAACGTCTCGATTTTGCAATCCGTCACGCTAGGTGGTACCGGTAAAGAACACGGCGATCGTCATCCAAAAATTCGCTCAGGCGTATTGATTGGTGCTGGTGCAAAAATACTAGGAAATATTGAAATTGGTGAAGGTGCAAAAATAGGTGCCGGTAGCGTGGTATTAGAACCAGTTGAACACCATACCACTGTTGCTGGCGTTCCGGCAAAAGTGGTTGGTCGCAATATGGGAGAAGATCCATCTAGAGCGATGGATCATAATATCAATCATTGTGTTCGAGATTGCGACGAAGCCTAATCAAAATCAAGGTAACTAGGATCTTAAAAAAGATCGTAGTTACCTAAGTCACTTTTCGGAATCATTTTGATGGTTTCGCTCTCTGTATCAAACAAAAGCACAGCCTCCCCACTTTGCAACGCTCTTAATGCTTGTTCACGCTTTTGCGCTGAAGACAAATCGTAATCTCCATAATCTGTACCATCACGGGACACAATGTCATCTAAAATAGCTTCCAGTGTTTCGGCCGCTAATGAGTCATAGGGTATTAATGTATCCAATTAAATCGCTCCATGTTCAGTGAGCAAAGCGATAACACCCGCTTCATCAATAATAGGCACATTTAAAGACTGCGCCTTGGTAAGTTTAGAACCTGCTTTTTCTCCAGCCACCAAACAATCCGTTTTTGCAGAAACGGAACCGCTGACCTTAGCACCTAATGCTTGCAACTTGTCTTTAACCTGATCTCGACTAAATTGACTTAGTGAGCCAGTCACAACATACGTTTTACCGGACAAAGGCAATTCATCTGCAGAGACCTGCTGCTTTTTCTGCCAAACGACACCAGCCGCCAGCAAGCCTTTGATGGTCTCTCGGTTCAATTCTTGTTCAAAGAACAGACGCACATGTTGAGCAACAATAGGCCCAACATCTTCCACCTCCACCAAGGCGTCTTGATCGGCCGCCATTAAATCGTCAAGCTCAGTAAAATAGTTCGTTAAAGCTCGGGCCGTTGCTTCACCTACTTCACGAATACCCAACGCATAAATAAAACGGTTGATTTGTGTTTGCTTAGCTGACTCTATTGACTCCAAGAGCTTATCAACTGACTTTTGCCCCATTCGCTCCATAGACAATAAGATGTCTTTTTTCTCGCTCAAGGTGAAAATGTCAACGGGCGTTTTAACCAACTGTTGATCCACCAGCTGCTCAATCAATTTATCACCCAAACCATCTATGTCCATTGCTTTACGGGAAACAAAATGCTTTAGGGATTCTTTTAGCTGCGCACCGCAAACCAAGCCACCAGTACAACGAATGACAGCTTCACCTTCAACCTGCTCTAAGTCTGAGCCACAAACTGGACAAATTTCTGGAAAAACAACCTCTGTCGCGTTCTCAGGACGTTTATCAGTGACTACTTGCACTACCTTAGGAATCACGTCTCCCGCGCGATGAACAATCACAAAATCATTCACCTTCACACCCAATCGAGCAATCTCGTCTTTGTTGTGCAAAGTGGCATTCGATACCGTCACACCACCAACAAACACGGGCTCCAATCGCGCAACAGGAGTAATCGCACCGGTACGACCGACCTGAAAATCCACCCCTAAAATACGAGTCATCTCTTCCTGAGCGGGAAATTTTCTCGCAATGGCCCAACGCGGGGCACGGGCAATAAACCCTAATTGGTTTTGCAGCGCAATTTGATCCACCTTATAAACAATACCATCAATGTCATAAGACAAACTGGCGCGTTTTTCATTAAGCATTTCGTAGTAATCAATACAGCCTTGAGCGCCTTCGGTTTTTTTCATCAAATCGTTAGTACGAAATCCCCACTCACTCAACTGCAACAAACCGTCGTAATGGCTTTCTGGCTGTTCCCAACCTTCTGCATAGCCAATGGAATAAGCACACATAACAAGAGGTCGCTTGGCAGTGATTTTAGGATCAAGCTGACGCAAACTCCCTGCCGCCGCATTACGAGGATTGACAAAGGTTTTCTCGCCTTTTTCAACGGCTTGGGCATTGAGCTTTTCAAAACCGTCTTTTGGCATGTAGATTTCACCACGAACTTCCAACACCGCTGGCGGTGTTTTAGTACGCAGTTTCAAAGGGACGGAATAAATTGTTTTAATGTTCGAAGTAATGTCTTCACCAGACAAACCATCACCGCGGGTCACACCTCGCACCAAGCGGCCTTCTTCATAACGCAGACTAATGGCTAGGCCATCCAGTTTCGGTTCGCAACAGTAAGTCACAGGATCAGCATTTATTAACTTACGAATACGTTGATCAAAGTCTGCCAAAGACTCATTATCAAAAGCATTATCCAAAGACAGCATGGGAACAGTATGGGCCACATTGGCAAAACCACTGTCTGGTTTTTCACCAACCCGCTGAGTAGGCGAATCAGGTTGAATCCAATCAGGATGCTCTGCTTCTATAGATTGAAGCTGACGATAATCTCGATCGTACACAGCATCAGGAACGATTGGCTCGTCTTTGACATGATAGGCATAGCTGTAATCGTTAAGCTGCTGAATCAGATCCAGCATTTGCTGATGCGTCATGTTTGTCTCTTGGCTCATAGATAAATAAACTCGAATTGGGTCTTATGGCAGGTCTAAAGCAACCAAGGCCCCTTAGGGCCTTGATACATATTACTGTTTATTGCGCATTAATCGGCGACGCTCAAAATCACGTATTCGCTGACGACAGTGAGCAATCGTTTGATCACTCATCGGCGAGCGTCGTTCATCACGCAACTCTCCACCTAAATTACGTACTAAAGTCTGTGCGGTTTCAAGCATAAAATCAAAGGCTTTCATGCTATTTTTAGGGCCAGGAAGCCCCATAAAAAAGCTCACACCAGGACATTCACTTTCGCCCATGGTTTCCAGATCAAATGTCCCAGGTTCAATAGCATTTGCCATACTGAATTGCACTCGACCACGATCAAAACCATCTTCATGACGATGGAAGATATCCATTTCGCCATAGCGCATACCGCAATTCAATATAAGTTGCAGCAATTCCATACCGGAGAAATTTTTATCTTCAGGAGCAAAAATATTGATCACAATAACTTCTTCAATTTCAGCAATACTATTGTCATCAATGTTGTCTTCTTCAATCTCTTCAACTATTCCGTTGGGAGATAATTGATCAATATCGACCTCAGAATAACTACGTTCGTAGTCATTATCGATCTCATGGTCTTCTCGACTATGAGACGTCTCCATAGAAAAATCCAAATCCAGCTCATCTTGTTCGTAAAAGCCATCATCTGAATAATTTTGCTCCGATATAGCCGAATCTCCAAAATCACGCTCAGGAACCAAAGAAGCCAATTCATCAAGATGAAGATCTGTTCCACGATCCAGCTCTGGCCCAGAATCTACTTTATGAGGTACTTCCGCTAAAGGCGACTTAGCCGTTTTACGAGCATTTTCAAAAGCACTCACAATAGGATCTTGTGACAATTCATTTCTTTGCTTTAAAGCAGCATTGTCATATCGATCGGGAGCATTATGACGCACCAGAGCATCATCCGACTCATCTAAATCAGTAAAGTCACTATCTGCTTGGGCAAAGTCCTGCCCTTTTTTATACCGACGAAATCCATCTATGAGGATAACGACAATAATGACGACCCCAATCAAGATTAGCCACTCACGCAAGCTAAATTCCATTACTTATTCCGAATTGCATTAATTAATGTTGCCCGTATTATCAAACGAAGCGGCCTAGGATTCAATTACAAGGCCACATTGATTACGAAAATCTCTTTATGATTTGTAAGTAAATCACGCTTTGTACCGATAATTCGACCTTTTGTCAGGTCATTGTCATTCACATTGGCCAGTTTAACGATTAAATCTACTTTATTCACATCCGCTAAGGTTAACGTTGGCATTAAAGCATCAAGGTTAGTTAACAAAATAGGTTGCCCCAAATCTTCAGGAAATACTCGCTGTATGGCAATCGGCATTTTTTGTCCCTTTACTACAGCATAGACTAATAAGACATCATCTTGCTGAAAGGCATGCTTGCTATTATCCCATTCGACTTTAACCGCGATCTGATCCGTAATAATCGGTGGCACTTGTTGATAATCAATACGACCTAACTGCCTTGCTCTGCCGATCGCAGAAAGCAACGCTAAGCGTTCAGGCGATCTTACGCTGTATCGAATCGCTTCTTGCCATGCTAATAACGCGCCTAAATAATTCTGCTGGGCAAACTCGGCCACGCCTTTTAAATCCAGGGCGGTGGCTTGGGTCGGTGCTACTTTGAGAATCGCTTCGACCACTTTTAGCATTTTATCTGAGCTTTTCCCGCCATTGGCATAAAAAATGGCTTGAGCATATTCAACTAACAAATTCACACGGTTTTCTGCATTACGTGGGAGTTTTTCTAAGGCTTTTTCAAAAGCATCAACCGCTTCTTGATACTTTTCGGCATTCACAAAATCCGTTGCTAAATAATACCAATCCTCCACCCTGCCATAACGTTCACTGCGATAATGTAAAAAGTCACTGACTTTCTGAGGCGTTAATGACTGTGTTTGCAAATCTTGTGTAAAAGCCACTTCTTTTGCAAAACCAATCTGTTGATAAAGACTGAAACTGCCTAAAACAGCCACTACCGTGACGCCAAGTAGAACCCAGCGAGCGAAGACAACATCATTATTAAATGCCTTACGCTTGCGTTTATCGATAGAAGACGTTTCAACATCCACATCAAGCAGCAACTGTCTAGACTCACTAGAGGTCAATCGCCCAGCCTCTTCTTCCTGCGCGATCTCGGTTTGACGCACTAATGCAAAAGACTCGGTATTTTGATCGCCCTCTCGTAAAGAAGACTCACCAAACCGCTGAACCATAAAGCCAAATAGAAACACAATACTCAAAATGATCAGGGTAACCATCACTAAATAGGCGACCATCATACGCTTTGACCTCGTCGTTTACGGTTCGTCCTTACCACGGCAATAAAAGTCAACAAACCTATTCCAAGCAAAATAAATGGCCCGTACCAAAGTAAAAATGTGGCGGTTGAATGTTGCGGACGATACAAGACAAACGAGCCATATCGCGCCACCATATAATCAACAATCTCTTGATCCGTTTTACCTTGTTCTATCATCTGATGGACAAGCTCACGAAGATCTACCGCGATCCCTGAGCCAGAATCGGCTAAGCTTTGGTTCTGGCATTTCGGACAACGCAACTCTTCGACCAAACTTTGATAACGTGTTTTGTTTAACTCGGAACTGAATTGCATTTGTTCTTGCGCAAAAACAGACAAAGAAAAAAGCACCACCACAGATAAGAAAATACCTTTCATTGCCATCATTTCATGTAGCCTTTTATCTCAGGCCAGTTTTCGGCATTTATCACACCTTGGTGTCGATAGACCACCACGCCAGAGCCATTAACAACAAAGGTTTCTGGTGCGCCAGTGACGCCCATATCCACACCAAAATTACCTATCTCATCCATCAAAATAATGTGATAAGGATTCCCCTTCTGCTCTAACCATTGCTCCGCGGGTGTTTTCTCATCTTTATAATCAATACCGACAATAGGCACGCCAGCATTAGATAATTCCATTAAAAAAGGATGTTCAACATGGCAAGCTGGACACCAAGTTCCCCAGAAATTAATCAAGTAAGGCGTATTGGGTAAATCCTTACTGGTGTAAACCTGATTGTCTTGCAATGACACCAAGGTAAAATCGGGTACTTGCTTGCCAACCAAGGCGGAAGGCATATATTCAGCATCTTTGCCGAGCTGTAAATAAAACACCACACCAAGCACCAGAAACACCGACAACGGCAAAAAAAACAGCAACTTGCGCATAATTACACTCCCGCTCTTTTGCGATAACGTTTATCAAGCGCAGCCAATAAACCACCAGCCATCATCATCAATCCACCCAGCCAAATCCAGCGCACAAAAGACTTAACGTACACACGTACTCCCCAAGCAGAATCATCAAGCCTTTCTCCTAGGGAAACATACAAATCACGAGTAAATCCCGCATCCAAAGCCGCTTCAGTCATGACTTGTTGACGAGTTGAAAAAAAACGTTTTTCTGGGTGAAGCACCGCAACCGCCTTTCCAGCCTTGTACGCCGTAAACTGCCCCTTGCTAGCAATGTAATTGGGGCCTTTGACTTGTTCCATCTGATCAAACTGAAATTCGTAGCCGGCCACTGTGGCTTTATCACCTGGTGACAGTCGCAGCATAGACTCTTCACTGTTTACGCTAACCAACACAATACCAACTAAGGTAACCACCATGCCTAAATGCGCTAACAGCATCCCATAATAGTTTCGGGGTAACTGTCGCGCCCGAGGTATGATGCCTTTTGTTCCTGCAGAAACCTTGCTAAACCAATCATAGAAAGATAAAAACACCACCCAAAAAGCCACCAGCAAACTTAGCCAAGCAGCGAAACCAAACGCGAAGCAATAAACAATCAAAGCAGCAAGCAAAGCCGCCAAAACAGCAGAAATTGAACACACTCTAAAAAACACACGAAATGGCGTTTTATGCCACTTAGACAAAGGGCCAATCGCCATAAAGACCATGAGTAAAAGTGCTATTGGCGTAAAAACACTATTAAAATACGGAGCCCCAACAGAAATTTTCCCAAGACCAAAGACATCAAATATCAAAGGGTACAAAGTGCCTAATAAGACAGTTAACGTTAATACCGTCAAAAGAATATTATTCAGCAACAACCATGCTTCTCGACCCGTTGCGCCAAAAGACACGCTGGATCGAACTTCTACAGCGCGAATGGCATACAACAGCAAACTGCCACCAACCAGTAACAGCAACAAAGCGAGAATAAAAATCCCTCTCGTGGGATCGGCTGCAAACGAATGCACAGACGTAAGCACACCAGAACGAACTAAAAAGGCCCCAAGCAAAGATAGGCTAAAAGTAAAAATAGCCAACAAAACAGTCCAGCTCTTAAATACACCGCGTTTTTCAGTAACCGCCAGAGAGTGCAATAACGCCGTTCCAGCTAACCAAGGCATAAAAGAGGCATTCTCCACTGGGTCCCAAAACCACCAGCCGCCCCAACCTAACTCGTAGTACGCCCACCAACTGCCTAATGTAATGCCCAGTGTCAGGAATGCCCATGAAGCGGCCGTCCAAGGCCTTGCCCAGCGAGCCCAAGATGCATTTAAGTTGCCGGTAATCAAAGCCGCAACCGCAAAAGCAAACGCCACAGAAAAGCCAACATAGCCCATATACAACACAGGTGGGTGAACAATCAGACCAAAGTCCTGCAAAAGTGGGTTTAGATCACCGCCATCCGCTGGTACATCCGGCAATAATCGAGCGAAAGGAGATGACGTAAAAAGTAGAAATGATAAAAAGCCAACACAGACTAGGCCTAAAACGGCCAAAACAATGGGTCCAACGTCTTCAGGCAAGGTTCTAATTTTTAATGCAACAGCAGAACACCATCCAGCTAAAATCAGTACCCACAATAATAATGAGCCCTCATGGCCGCCCCACAAAGCGCTAAATTTATACCAAACAGGTAGCTGACTATTTGAGTTCTGAGCAACATACAAGACAGAAAAATCATCGGTTAAAAACGACAGACTTAATGTAACAAAGCTAACCAAAACTAAAGCAGACATGATAAACGTCAGTGGTTGCGCCGCCCTCAACAAGACTCGATTGCCTTTCCAATATCCAATCAAAGGCACAGCAGCCAGTGATAAGGCAAAAAATAACGACAGTATCAGTGAAAACTGACCAATTTCAGGAAACATAAACAACCTAGATTAATAAGTAAGTGTCGCGGACTCTGCGCTCACACTGTTCGAACTTTGAGTATTTTTCAATGCTTCAGTGATTTCCAGTGGCATGTATTTCTCATCGTGTTTCGCCAAAACTTCCGTCGCTACAAAAACGCCCTCTTCATTTAGCCTTCCCAGTGCCACAATACCCTGACCCTCTCGAAATAAATCCGGCAGTATGCCGCGGTATTCTATGGTTACCTTATGCTGGAAATCGGTCACATCGAAGGCAACAGCCAAAGTATCAGGGTTGCGCTTTACGCTCCCTTTCACCACCATGCCACCAGCACGAATGTTCGCGTTTTGTGGAGCCTCTCCCATAGCAATTTGGGACGGAGAGAAAAACAAATTAATATTTTGCTGCAAGGCATACATTACCAAGCCCACTGCGGCACCGAGTAGCAATACAATGGCAGTGATCGTGAGTAAGCGTCTCTTTCTTATAGGATGCATTAGCGGTTTTGTTCTCTTAAAAAGCGTTTTCTTAATTTGTTTATTGTTCTTCTTCGAGCGGACAAAGTATTCCAAACTAACCAAGTTAATGCCAATACACTAACGCCATAAGCAGACCATACATAAATACCGTGTTTTCCCATCAGCAAAAAAGCGGACAAACTATCAAAGGCCATGTTTCATTACCTCTTGTTTCACCCAACTTGCCCTGTGCTCACTACTTAATATCTCAGACTGCATTCTCCAAAGAACCACCGCCGCTACAAAACAGTACAAGCCAATGACGGCGAAAAGCAATGGCAACCACATTTCAACAGGCATCTCCGGCTTTTTGGTAATCGAAAATGTTGGCCCTTGATGTAGGGTTTCTAGTAGTACCACTGAATACTTAATAATGGGGAGATTAATTACCCCCAAAACACTGACTATCGCTGCGGCCTTATTCGCTAACACTTGATCGTCCAAGGCATTTTGCAAAGCAATTATCCCCATGTAGAGAAAGAACAACACCAACACAGACGTCAACCTAGCATCCCATACCCACCAAGTCCCCCATGTAGGTTTGCCCCAAATTGCGCCAGAGACCAAAGCCATTAACGCCATAACAGCACCAACAGGCGCCATTGCTTTTATAAAGATGGGGGCCATTTTCATTTGCCAAACAAGAAAAACAAAACCAGCCACTCCCAAAGCGAGATAACAAGTTTGCGCCAACATGGCGACAGGAACATGTATATAAATAATGCGAAAGCTATTGCCTTGCTGGTAATCGGCAGGCGCAAAAGCAAGCCCCCATACAAGTCCGATAACAAGACACACACAACCAAAACAGAACAAAGGCAAAGCCCACGATTTAGACCAAGCAAAAAACCATTTTGGCGATCCTAATTTATGAAACCATGTCCAGTTCATCTAACTTACACTCGCTTTCACTGCTATAGACGTCATAAAAGGTGATATCACCAAGGATAACAAAGACATCGCCAGTAACATTGCCAACAGTCCTGAATAAGGTAAACCCGATTGAGCAGCACTCACCGCCAAGGTCGAAAAAATTACTACAGGCAAATAAAGAGGTAATATTAATAACATCACTAACACCGCCCCCTGTTTTACAGAAATCGTCAACGCAGCGCCAATCACACCTATAAAAAACAAGCCCGGTGTCCCCAGCACAAACGTCATCATCAACACCCAAAATACCGAATCAGGGAGATACAGCATCTCACTCAACAAAGGCATAAGAATAAGCAAAGGCAACACCACAGCCAGCCAATGTAGGATGACCTTTAATATCATTAATAACGGCAAAGAAAGGCCGCTGACCACTAGCTGCTCCAAAGAACCGTCTTGATAATCCTCTTTGAATATACTCCCGATAGCCAACAATATGGCTAAAAGTGCCGCGCACCAAATGATGCCAGCCGCCGCAGGAGACAAAAATTCAGGTGAAGCATTAACTCCTAGTGGAAACAAAACAACCACTATTATGAAAAACAAGAGCGTATTCAAAATACTCTGCTTGCGGCGCCACAAGCCCAAGCTTTCCGCCATTAAGAAAGAGCCATATGTCATGATGTCAACGCCACATCACGAGAAGCAATAGACAATAAATCCTGATGTGTCGTTAACACGACGATCCCACCTGACAAAGTATGTGTATTAATACGCTCCTCTAATAGACCTACCCCTCTGGCATCCAAAGAAGCAAAGGGTTCGTCTAGTAACCAAAGGGGTTTATTCGTCAGCCATAGACGTGCCAAAGCCACACGACGTATTTGACCAGCAGACAACTTTTTCACCAGCTCGTCCATGTGATCAATAAGCTCCAGCTTTTCCAATACACCATGCAATGTTTTTAAAGGAGCATCTGGACAATACCAACGCAGGTTTTCCACTACAGTAAGAAGACGCTTCACACCAGTAGAGTGGCCAAGATAAATAGCATCACGTTGCAAAGGGCTTCTATTAAAGGTTACATCCTCACCCGAGTAGGATATTTTTCCTTCTAGAGGAGACAGTGTTCCCATTACCACTTTTAATACAGAGCTCTTTCCTGCTCCATTCTCTCCAAGTATTCGTACAACTTCACCGGACGTAACCTGAAAGGACAGATCTCTACATAGGTCTTTTTCACCGCGTTCAATCCATAGGTCTGAAATTGTCAAAGAAACAGAAGGTTGCAAAAGATTTATCCAATCCGGCCGATATAAAGGTCAAGGTTAACATTGTTTGGTGACACTGTTTAACTATACTCATTTGAGTTCGGGCATTATATGAGAATCGCTCCTAAAAACACAAAATAATCGGCTATCGATACTACAGGCAGATAACATGGTCTCTGACATTCAATCTTTGCTCAATGCATCATCAGGCAACAAGCAAACCAATGCTAGCAACACTCACAGCAAGTCATTGAATAATGTGGGAACAATTGCAAGATTAGGCAACGAGATGAAGCTTATTGAAAGTCTAAGTCTTATTAAGTTTCAAGGTAGTGAATTACTGAACTTTCAAGGCAAACCAGCTCAAATTTTACATGCTACAAGCGCACAACAACCCTTCACAATTATTAACACTGGCGCCCCAATAGATATAAGTGACATCAGAAACGCCCAGTTGGACAAAAGCACCCCACATCAAGCAACTCTAACCATCCCAGTTAGCAATACCACCAATAAATCAAGCAACATACCAGCTCCACAGCCCCAAAAAGTCAATAACCTAATACTTGCATCTCGTGTGATAAACTTAACGGTTACGTCTACCGCCCCCTCTTCTGAAAAAAGTACGAGTTCTCTTACAAATCCAGCGACAGCCCAAATAGGAGCTGGAACAAACCCAACTGGAATGACCCTAGCGAATAATAAATCGACACCTCAAACTGCCAGTACATCAACACCAGCTCCGATAACGAACCCCACCGCTAGCTTAAACCCATCATCTGTTGGGGTAAATCAAGAGCAAACAGCCAAACCCGCTCCTGTTTCCTTCACACCCAAACCTACTGAATTGACAAATGTCACGAATCAAACGACTTCTAAACTTGTAACAGTCACAGATGGACAATCAGAGTTTCCTATTATTTCCCAAACACCTTTAAAAAAAGGTGATGTGCTTCGAGTCATGGTAGACACCAATAACAAGATGCAAGTATTGCCAGCAAGGGCGAATACAGCACCACCATCAGCCCAAGTGGAAGCACTAAAGCAAAGTTTACCTAGACAATTATCGCTTGGGGATATGTCGCAACTCGTCAATCAGTTACAAAAATTAGGTGATAACACCTCTACTTTGCCACCTCAAACACAGCAGGCACTAAGACAACTCATACAAAACATTCCCACACTAGGAAGTTTGACCACATCTCCAGAGGCAATGAAACAAGCTATTCAAACTAGTGGTGTTTTTTCAGAGTCTTTATTGGCAAAAAATACCGTACAATTACCAGCTGATTTGAAACTAAACCTACATCGTTTAAAAGATATACAAGAAAATACTGGCACTTTACGCCTAGGAAGTATTCCAACAGAGCAGATCGCCAATGCGATTGAGCGCATAACAACAAGCCAGTTACGCCATTTCTCAGACTCTAATCAAGTTACTAACACCAATTACCCACTTCATATCGAGCTTCCCATAAAACATGGACAAACAACGAGCTTTGTAGGAATTGAAATAGATAAGGATGCCCACTCAGCGACAGAAGAGAATAAACAAGAAAGACGCTGGCTTGTAAAATTAAAATTTGATTTTGAAGAAACGGGTCGATTTGATGCTAGAGCCAGCATCCAAAGCAATAAAGTAGGAATACTCTTTGCCGCAGAGGATCCAGAAACCGTCCAAAAGCTGCAAAAAAACTTATCCACGCTGAAACAGCAACTGAGGGACAAAGATATTGAAGTAGAAAGGCTGGATGCTTTTCAATCCAAACTAGAGAAGGAAAAAACAAACCTTGATAAGAGTAAATCACTCATTGATGTGAGGACCTAATGCAAAAAGCCGTCGCACTAAAATATGATTACAGCGCAGCGCCAAAAGTAACGGCAAAAGGGAGTGGCTTGCTCGCAGAGAAAATTATGGCTGTTGCCAAAGAAAATGATGTCTTACTTCATCAAAGCCCTGAACTTGTCGAGATGCTCAGTACTTTAGAGTTAGGAGAAGAAATACCGGAGTCTTTATACCTTGCTGTGGCGGAAGTTATCGCTTTTGCTCATAAGATCAAAGATCATCAGTGGTAATCAGAGTTTCTGCGGGATTCTTGCTTTAATAAGTTAATTAATTCTGCTTCCGCACGGATAAGACCACATTTAGAAACTAGATCGTCAATCGTTGCGCCCATTTCTAAGAGCTCCATGGCACGATTATAAGAAACCCCACCTTCTTTAGAGAGAATTTCAGATTGCTTCTCTACAGCTAGGTTGAGCTTTTTCTCAATGGTTACAAGACGTCGCCCCATCCCGATAGAACCAGAGGCAAGCACTTGAACTTGTTTCTTCTGATTCAAAGCTACTTCATCTTGTTGAAGTTTAAGCCGCTTTAGTCGTTTCGATAAACGAAACGCCCAAGCTGAAACCACAATCAAAATCACAAACTGCAGCATCAAAAGAAGGTTAAATAACCATTGAGATTCCATCTAGTACAACTACCTTAATTACTTACAATGATCCTACTTCAGACCACTCATCTTCAGACAACAGTTTGTCTAAATCCACCAGAATCAGAAGAATATCATTTTTATGACAAACCCCCTGAATAAACTTAGAAGATTCGTCATTACCTACATTAGGTGACGCTTCAATTTCAGACTGGCGAAGGTAAACTACTTCAGAGACTGCGTCTACCAGAATACCAATAACATGGCCTTCAACTTCGAGAATCATGATACGAGTAGCATCGGTAATCTCGCCTGAGGGTAAACCAAAACGCTGGCAGGTATCGATAACGGTAACCACAGTACCACGTAAGTGGATAATACCTAAAACAAAAGTAGGTGCTCCAGGCACAGGAGCGATTTCAGAATAACGCAGCACTTCTTTTACTTGCATTACATTTACACCATAGATTTCATTCTCAAGGCGAAACGTAACCCATTGCAACATTGGATCTTCTGACTGGTTTGAAGCTTTTAAGGCGACACTAGTTCCCATTATCTTTCTCCCAAGACCACAAACTGATCTTTACAATTATTTAAGCGTATTTTTAAACCCATTTTGAGGGTCATCCAATAATTCAATGAAACCTTGTACATCCAGTATGGCACACATATGGTCAATTACCGTACCAGCCAACCAAGGGCGCTTACTTCTATCTGTTCGCCACTTCACTTGCGACGGCTGAAGCGTAATAGCTTCAGCAACACGTTCACAAGCCACCCCCCAATCAGAACGATCAAGTTGAATGACAAACTTAAAGTTTTCCTTCATGTCGCCTTTATAATGATTAGGCATTACCCAACGAGCAGTGTCTACAGTTCGAAGATTAAATTCACCGACGTTTGCGACTCCCATAAACCAGTCAGGCTGACCAAAAATAGCGGTTAATTTATCTTCTCCGCTTTGGTAAATACCCCCTAGCTCAACTAAGGGTACAGCCAGTTTTAGCCCCCCCACATAAAAAAGCAGACACTCAAATCGACCTACCGCCCAAGGCAAGGGATCTGTTTTCGCAATTTTTTTAACTGGCTCTGGCTCTGGCTCTGGCTCTGGCTCTGGCTCTGGCTCTGGCTCTGGCTCTGGCTCTGGCTCTGGCTCTGGCTCTGGCTCTGGCTCTGGCTGAACAATATTGTGCTCTTCGGAATTCGATGACAAGCCATCAATGTGAGCCGATATTGCTTCTTCAAATCCCTTAAATGAAGCGTCTAATGATGAAAGCTCTTCTTCACTATATTGAGAGTCTAAATCAGCAGACTCAGATTCGACCACATCTAATTCAACATCCGAAGATAACTCTTGTTCTTCTAAATTAGATTCATCCACATCTTCGGCTAATGGATCAGATGTCGCTTCTTGTAATAAGTCATCAAGATACCGTTGGACTGCAATCTGTGGTCCAATTAAAGCCTTCTCTTTACTCTTTGTATCTTTCATAAAATGCTACTATCCCGCTGGGTTCAGCAAAGAATCCATCAGACTTGCATAAGCCTTAATTCCCCGTGCACTCGGGTCCAACGCTGAAGGTGCAATACCTGCTGTACTGGCATCTCTTAACTTTGTATCAACTGGAATTACCGAATGCCATACCAACTCTTCATACGTATCTTTTAAGCTACGTAAGCTTTTATTAGAAGCCTGTGTACGGCGATCAAAAAGCGTTGGCACTATCAAAAATGGTACTGGTCGTTTTCTAGCCCTATTTATCATGGTCAGAGTACGAACCATTCTTTCTAGTCCTTTTATCGCTAAAAATTCAGTTTGTACAGGTATGACCAACTGCTGACAAGCTGCCAAAGCGTTTATCATCAATACGCCTAACACTGGAGGACTATCAATTAATACATAATCATAGTCATCCCACAAAATCGCTAACGTTTTAGAGATAACCAACCCCATACCACCCTGTGCTTGAGCATGGCGCTCAAGAGTAGCAAGCGCTGTCGAAGCAGGCATCAGAGATAAATTAGGATGACCTGTTTCTAGGATTAATGAAGCAGGCAAATCTTCTGGAATTTTACCCGTAACTTGAAAAAGACTGTATGCGCTTTTTTCGATGGAGTCTGGATCAAAGCGAAAGTAGCTGGTCAATGAACCATGCGGATCAAGATCAATCATTAATACTCGATGACCAGCATCAGCTAATAACCCTGCTAAAGATACTACTGTGGTCGTTTTACCCACGCCGCCTTTCTGATTCGCCACTGCCCAAATGTGCACTCCGATTCCCCTGATACCCAATGCTGTTATTTTGCTTACGAATTCCTTGCAATCATATACAGTAATACGCTACTGAAACAAGTAATCATAGAGATTATCAGCTTTACGCTTACTAATTCGTAAGATTACCCGACGATTTTGTTGACGAGCGTAGTCGTTTGTATTTCTTACTTTAGGATGTTCACTAGAAAAGCCTATTGGTGCAATCATTTTGGGGTCAACACCTCGGTATACCAATTCATCAACAACCGAAGAAGAACGTAAACTAGACAGGTGCCAATTAGATATTAAGCGCCTTGATTTTACTGGCAAGTTATCGGTATTCCCCTCGACCAATATAACTGAAGGATGTTTTTTTAGAATGTTAGCCACTAATATCAATAGAGCGACGGCTTCATTCGTTAATTCATATTCCCCTTGACCGAACAATAAACCAGACTTTAGCTCCAAACTCACCCAATCAGCCGACTCAGTAACAGATATCTGACCTTTTGCATGCAACCCAGAAAATTGATTTTCAATCACCTGACTCAGTAAAACATAAACAGCAGAAGACTTAGAGTCTTCAATAGTTGGAGAAGCCGTAGGAATCGGTTTTGTCTCGATTACTTCTTTGTCTTTTGGTTCACCTACAATTGGTTCACCAATATTAATCGGCTTAACGGATTTTTGAACAGCATCAAATACACCATGCAATGTCTCTTTTAAACGCTGTTCATCACCCGCATTTTTCAATGACAAAGAATAAAGAGCGACAAAGAAAGCGAATAATAATGTTATAAAGTCTGCATAAGACAATATCCAACGATCTCGACCTTGAGCGCCAGAAGGTGGTTTTTTCGCTATTATCCGCCGACGCTTTGGTGATTTTAATTGGGCATCACTCATAGGCATTAAGCTCTAACTCTAGCCTATATGGATGCTTACCTATTGCAATCCCACAAATACCATCAATCAATAATTGGTGGTAAAGCAGCTCTTTATCAACATAACCTGTTAATTTTTTCGCTATAGGAAAAATAACCAAATTTGCAAAGCCCTGACCGTATAATGTTGAAACAAAGGCTACAGCGATGCCATGCCCCAAAGCTTCTGGACTATCCAAATTTGCCATAGCTTGGATCAAGCCAAGTACAGATCCCATAATCCCTAACGTTGGAGCGTAACCACCAATAGACTCGATAAAGGATACACTTTTCATTCTCTTATCGTGAATACGAGCAGCGTCATCATGAAGTCGATCAGCTAGTAAATCGGGATCAGTACCATCAATAGCCATCTGCAAAGCGCGAGTAGAAAATCGGCTTCCTAGTACTTCAATGTCTGATTCAAGGGCAAGTAAGGAGAGCCTTCTAGCTTTATGGGCGAGATTATTTAAGGAAGCTCTCGCGGAGTTAAAATCATATACAGGTGGAAAAAGACTCCACTTAATTAGAGCAAGAGCACGAATGGCTTCTTGGATACTACTTTGAATTAACGTTGCGCCAATACTACCCACGATCACAATAATAGCTGAGGGTAAATTAAGGAGGAGAATAACTTCTCCTCCTCCTAACCAGTTTGCAAGAAATACAGAGCTAAACGCAATTAAAAGCCCAGCTAACGTGACAAAATCCACTAGCCAACCTCACGTGCAATACGCTCGCCAATATGGTCTAAATCAATAATATCATCCGCTAAATTTGCTTTTTCAACAGCCATAGGCATACCATAAATTACGCATGACTCCTCGCTTTGAATCCAAACCCTAGAGCCTGAACTCTTTAGCATACGAGCACCTTCACGACCATCAACCCCCATTCCAGTCATCACCACAGATAATACTTTACCTGGATAGCATTTAGATGCGGAACCAAACGTAACATCAACTGAAGGCTTATAGTTTAGACGCTCATCCCCATCTAATATACGAACACAGCCACCGTTACGTGGATCAATCATCATCTGCTTACCGCCAGGTGCAAGCAAAGCCACACCAGCCTGAAGACGGTCACCATCTTTGGCCTCTTTGACAGTAATCTGACAAATGTTATTTAGTCGATCAGCAAATGCTCCAGTAAAAGCTGCTGGCATATGCTGCACCAACACTAAAGGGGCAGAAAAGTCCTTAGGCAGTTTACTCAAAACAGCTTGTAACGCCATAGGTCCACCTGTAGATGTGCCAATAGCAACAAGACTAACTCGTTTTCTAGCACGAGGAATAATTACCCCACGCTCAGTGACAATCGGCTTTGGAGCCACCCGTGGCGCAAGCGCTTCGACAGTCCGTCTGTCTCCAGCTAAACGAGTTCGAGCTACAGCTAAAACGCGATCAACAAGAGCTCTTTTCACTACAGCCGAATCACGAGATATATCCTCAAAATTCTTCGGCATGAAGTCAACAGCACCAGCCTCTAGTGCATCTAGAGTCACTTTAGCGCCTTCATGCGTTAATGAAGAAAACATCAGCACAGGTGTTGGCTTAAGCTTCATAATGTTAACTACAGCAGCGATACCATCTAATACTGGCATCTCATAATCCATAGTAACAACATCAGGCGACAAGGATTGAACCTTATCTATTGCCTCTCTTCCGTTATTTGCAGTACCAACAACGGTTAACCTAGGATCCGCTTCAAAAATTTCGACTAAGCGGCGTCGAAAAAAGCCAGAATCATCAACAACCAATACCTTAACAGGCATATTACATCCCCTAAATGAAAAACATATTACCTAGATGCATAACACTTGAGCATACTAGGAACATCCAGAATCAATGCAATACGACCATCACCAGTAATTGTCGCGCCAGCCATGCCTGCTGTACCTTGCAACATTTTACCTAATGGCTTGATAACAACTTCTTCTTGGCCCACTAACTGATCGACAACAAAGCCGACTTCACTCATTCCAACCTGAACAACAACAACATGTGCTTCTGCAGGCAGGTCATCAGGACTATTTCCTTTGATTAACCAACTCTTAAGATGGAATATTGGTAAAGTCTTTCCTCGAATAACCACAACCTGCTGCCCATCAACCACATTAGTTTTTTTCAAATTCAGGTGGAAAATTTCGTTTACACTTACCAACGGAAAAGCAAATGCTTGGTCAGATAATGTCACCATAAGGGTTGGCATAATCGCTAGGGTTAAAGGTACCTTGATAATGAATCGAGAGCCTTGCCCAAGAACAGACTTTATCTGTAAAGTACCATTTAGCTGTGAAATTTTCGTCTTAACAACGTCCATTCCAACACCACGACCAGACACATCAGTGATTTCCACCTTGGTTGAAAAGCCTGGTGCAAAAATCAAATTAAAGGCTTCTTCATCAGATAAACGCTCAGCAGCGTCCATATCCATTAAGCCCTTTTCAACCGCCTTTTTACGCAATACATCTGGGTCCATACCTGCTCCATCATCATCGATGGAAAGCAATATATGATCACCCTCTTGTTCTGCAGAAAGAACGACATGACCAACTCGTGGTTTACCTTTTGCCTCACGAACATCTGGCGCTTCAACACCATGGTCAACCGAGTTTCTCACTAAGTGGACAAGTGGATCAGCAAGAGCCTCAACAAGGTTTTTATCCAAATCTGTATCTTCACCACGAAGCTCTAAATTCACTTCTTTTTTCAGGTTTCGCGCTAGATCACGTACCACCCTAGGGAACTTACCGAATACTTTTTTGATCGGTTGCATTCGGGTTTTCATCACAGCATTCTGCAAATCCCCTGTAACCACATCAAGATTGGATACAGCCTTCCCCATAGACTCATCTTCACTTTGAAGACCTAAACGAACAAGGCGGTTTCTAACTAATACAAGCTCCCCTACCATGTTCATGATGTCATCCAAACGTTTGGTATCAACTCGCACTGTTGCTTCTTGCGTAACAGGAGTATTAGTCGATGCTTTATCTTTTTTGGTATGACTAGCTTCAGCGTTAGCCAGCTTACTAGGTTTAGGCGTTTCTGGAGCTTTCGCTTTTGCCGCGGCAATTTTAGGTTCTGCTTTAGGTGTAGCTGAGTTTGTTGCTTCCGAGCTTGTCTTTGAAGTACTAGAAGGACCACCACCCTGTGCTTGAAGACTGTCCAATAGAGATTCAAATTCATCTTCTGTTATCAAGTCTGACTCTGCACCAGCGGACTGACTTTCTACTTTACTATCAGCGCTATCGGTCGCTTCTTTGTCCTTGCTTGTTGGCGCTTTAGATTCACCATGAAGCTTATCAAGCAACTCTTCAAACTCATCTTCCGTTATGTCATCTGAAGCTTCAGAATCGGTTGCCCCGTCATCAATTCCAGGTGCACCAGCACCATGTAACTGATCCAGTAAAGCATCAAACTCATCTTCCGTGATTTCATCATCTGTTTTTTCTTCAGAAGCGCTTTGATTTTCCACGACAGTTTCTTTATCGCTAGAATCATCACCTAAAGCATCTAAAAGAGATTCGAATTCATCATCAGAAATATCTACAGAATCATCACCCTCAGATAAAGAATCCTGAGTAGTACCTTGCTCTTCTTTACTAGATTCTTCGACTTCTTCGGTGTCCTCAATGACTTCTTCACTAGCTCCCTGAAGCTCTTCAGCTGTGGGCGGCTTAGCATATGAAGCAAGAGCAGCAATCAACTCAGGAGAAGCTGGTTCAGGCTCACCACCAGACCGGACCGTATCAAACATTTCATTTACAGCATCAAGAGCTTGTAAAACGATATCCATTAAATCGGAATCTATTTTACGCTGACCGTTCCTTAAAATATCAAAAACGTTTTCAGCATAATGGCAACAATCAACTAATGCTGTTAATTGGAGAAAACCAGCCCCACCCTTTACTGTATGGAACCCACGAAAGATTGCATTAAGCAAAGGCTTATCATCTGGATTTTGCTCTAAATCTACCAATTGTTCAGAAAGCTGCTCTAAAATTTCACCAGCTTCTACCAAAAAATCTTGTAGTATTTCTTCATCGACCTCGAAACTCATCCTCAGCTCCTTCTAGAAACCAAGACTTGATAGCAAGTCGTCTACTTCGTCTTGACTATTCAGTACTTCAGGGTTGTTTTGTTTATTAATAGCTGGGCCATGTCCACGAGTGTCATCGTGTTCAGACTCTTTCTCTTGGTGTTCAATTCCTGAGATACTATCAACGCGTCCAGCAACAGCAACAAGATGCACAAGTTTTTCTTCTACATCTCGAATTAAATCATTCACTCTAGCGATCACTTGACCTGTAAGGTCTTGGTACCCTTGCTCTAGAAGAATTGTGTTGAGGTTTGAATGCAAGGTGGTAGCGCTGTCATCGGCATATGCCAAGAAGACATCAATACGTTTATATAAGTCTCGAAACTCTTGTGGTGTTAAATCCCTCTGAATTAAGCGGCTCCAATCTTTTCTTAGCTCTCTTGCTTGGCTTTGAAGTTCGCTAGCAACAGGTACGCTACCATCGACCATATCCATGGTTTTATTAGCAGCGGAGTTGGTCAACTCAATAACATAGGTCAGTCGATCTGAGGCATCCGTTATTTTAGTATTACCAAGTGCTTCTTGGTTTTCATCTGCTACCAAATCAAGCGAGTCAATTTGAAAATCACGAATGGCATCATGAAGACTTCTTGTTAAATTACCAACTTCTTTATAAAAGCTATTATGTCTGGCTTCACTAAGTTCCTGTATAATTTTTATTGCTCCACTAAAGTCACCGACTTCAATGTGATTCAAAAGATCTACAGCACCATCCTTCACTAGGGTTTCAAACTCCCCTAAGTCAGATCCAAGTTTCTTTGACATTAAAAGCCCCTATTTAGCAGCATCTATACGTTCAAATATTTTCTCAATTTTTTCTTTGAGAGCCACTGCAGTAAAAGGTTTTACAACATAACCATTTACACCAGCTTGAGCTGCTGCAATAATTTGATCTCGTTTTGCTTCAGCAGTAACCATTAAAACTGGAATGCTTTTCAGTTTATCATCGGCACGAACAGCACGTAGAAGTTCTATCCCTGTCATACCTGGCATATTCCAATCCGTCACGAGAAAATCGATTGTTCCAGCTTGCAGTATCGGCAATGCTGTTGTTCCATCATCCGCTTCAACTGTATTGGTAAATCCCAAATCCCGTAATAGGTTTTTAATGATTCGTCTCATTGTCGAGAAATCATCAACAATCAGGATCTTCATGTTTTTATCCAATGCAACCTCCACACCCCAAAGGTATTGTTCCACAACTCATAATTAATCTCGCCAATCACTTAACCGAGCTCGTAATCGCATAGCCGCTTGACTATGTATTTGACTGACTCTTGATTCACTAACACCTAAAACAGCGCCAATCTCTTTCAAGTTTAGTTCTTCATTATAATAAAGAGATAAAACTAACTTTTCTCTTTCAGGTAGATTATCAATTTCACTTGCTAATTGACTTTGGAAACCACCCTCTTCCACTAAAGAATATGGTGCATTTCCAGTTTCTGATTCAACACTATCTAGATTATTTGTATCAGAATCTAACATTTCTTCATAGCTAAATAACTGTGTCGACATAGATGAATGTATCATTTCATGATATTCATCCATGCTTATATTCATATGCGATGCAACTTCCATATCAGACACTTCACGGCCCAACGTTGACTCTAATTCTTTAATTGCGTTAGCAACTGCCCGCCCATTTCGCCGAACTGACCTTGGAGCCCAATCTGTTTTTCGCACTTCATCCATAATAGAACCACGAATACGAATTCCGGCATAAGTTTCAAAGCTCGCACCTTTGGTTGATTCAAAGCGTTTGAATGCTTCGATTAGTCCCATCATGCCAGCTTGAATTAAATCATCTACATCAACACTATCAGGCAAACGCGCCAATAGGTGGTAAGCAATTTTTTTTACCAAATACCCATATTGTTCAACTATCGCATCAATTGATGGCGTCGCTTTTTTAGAGTATGTGCTGTATCCGTTTTTGGTCTGCATAAAATATTCTAAGCAACTTTTACTATTTAAGTTAGCTACGCAAACTAACTGTACTACATAGTTTCGCGTAACGCTTTCAGTAATAACATAATTTTACTAACTACCATACTTTAGTGACCCATAAAGTTGACTGTAGTGCTCAGCAGTATATACAGCTCTACTAATCAAGTTATGTGCCCGAGCAGGTTCGATGTCATCAGGAATTCGCTGACCGTCCGCAATATATACAACAGGTAAGCCTTCTTCAATAACTACACTAATCGCTTCACCAAGTGAAGCCGATTCATCTAATTTACTTAAAACACAACCATCTAATTGAATTTGAGAGTAAACATCGACAACTGTTTTTAATACTTGTCTTTGACTTGTACAGGGTAAAACTAATAATTTTTTAAGGCTTGCTCGAGCTCGCTTCATCATTAGCAATTGTCTTTCAAGATTTGAATCTCGAGGATTCATACCAGCAGTATCTACTAATACCAATGAGTAGTGACTATATTTAGCTAAAACTTCGTTTAAATCTGAATATTCATCAACCACTTCTACAGGCACATTTAAAATACGTCCGAATGTTCTTAACTGCTCATGAGCGGCAATACGATAAGTATCAGTGGTTATTAAAACCACACCGTCAGGGCCATGCTTTAATACATGCTGCGCAGCTATTTTACCTATACTTGTTGTCTTACCAACACCAGTAGGCCCCATAAAAGCAATACAGCCTTTAAGTTCCGAAGAACTAGAACGCACAGGGATATAGTCAGCTAAATGGGCAAGCAAGCGATTCCAATCATCCTCACGCCCCTTCAAATCAATATCATCGATTAGTCTAGAAATAACAAACTCTGATAACCCTAGCCCTTTTAACTTCTCACGAGCGCGCACTTCAACTGGGTTATCTTTAGAGTCTAATCGACTATTGTTCTTTTGATTCTGTTGCTCAAGCAGAGCTCGAACACTCTGAAGCTCAAGCTCCATATCTTTTAACTGCTGAGCACTTTCGTTATTACGAATAGACAAAGCTTCTTCAACAGCGGGATCATCTCTATCTGTTGCTAAAGGTGGCATTTCAAACTGTGGACGGGGGCGACTTTGCGGTGTCGATAACGGCTGAGCAGGACTTTTTTTCGCTTGTTCTATACGCTCTAGATATTCACTACTTGGATCTGCATTAGGCTCTGAGCGGGGCTTAGAAGCACGTTTTGATGTCATACTAGAAGGCAAAGATCCATCATAATCCAAAGCGGCGACAATCTCTATTTCACCAGTAGGCAGGCGCTGATTTGACAAAATGACCGCATCAGGGCCTACGGCATCGCGAACCTTCCGTATCGCTTGCCGCATGTCAGGTGCTCGAAACCGCCTAATTTGCATGAATAACGTTATCCTTCAAGTTTATTTTTCTTACAAATCCATAGCTTACCCGAAAGATTCTAATAAATATAGACGCAATCCATCTAGTTAATAGTTAGTTTTTATTGACCAATAACACCAACTACTGTTATTCGCTTATGATCTGGAACTTCTTGATAAGAAAGCACCGACATATTCACCATTCCATATCGCATAAAGCGGGCCAACATAGGACGTATCGGCGCAGAAACAATTAGAATTGGCGTATTCCCCATCGCCTCCTGCTGTTCAGCAGATTGACGTAGAGAGGATTGCAGTTGCTCTGCCATTTGAGGCTCCAATATAAGCGCCTCTTCATTCTTAATACCAGATTGCTGACTCTGCTGAACCGTTTGCATCAACATTTTCTCAAGCTGCGGATCCAAAGTGAGAACTGGAATTTCCTCAACCCCGTCAGCCAGTGTTTGAATAATTAAACGCGATAATGACGTCCTCACTGCCGCGGTCAAAATCATAGGATCCTGAGTTTTCGGTTGCACTCCCATAATTGCCTCTGCAATAGTGCGCATATCTCTCAAAGGTACGCCTTCAATAAGTAAATTCTGCAACACTTTTAGTAACACGCTAAGAGGGACAGTGTTTGGAACCAACTCTTCTGCCAATTTAGGGTTGTATTGCTTCAATAAACTTAATAGCTGTTGAACTTCATCATGACCTATCAATTCATAAGCATGCTTATGCATAATCTGGTTAATATGCGTCGCCACAACAGTACTGACATCAACCACAGTATAACCATATGTTTGAGCCTGATCTCTCTTCTTAGGATCAATCCACACCGCATCTAAGCCAAATGAAGGATCTTTCCCCGCAATACCATCAATAGAACCAAAAACCTGACCAGGATCAATCGCGAGATCCTTATCTGGATGCACTTCAGCCTCTGCCAGGCTAACCCCCATAAGAGTCACTCGATAGGCATTTGGCATTAAATCCAAGTTATCTCGAATATGCACACTCGGCACCAAAAAACCAAGGTCTTGTGATAACTTTCGTCGCACCCCTTTAATTCTGGCCAATAACTCGCCACCTTGGGTTTTATCTACTAAAGGAATTAAGCGATAACCAACCTCTAAACCAAGCATATCAACCGGTGCGACATCATCCCAACTAAGATCTTTCACCTCAGCTGGCACTTGAGTATCAGATGAACTCTTGCTGGAGCTTTTACCACTTTCTTTGGCCTTTTTCTTCTTGCTGTATTCAAGAAAGTAAGCAAGACCACCTAAACAAGCAGCCAAAGACAAGAAAGAAAAATGCGGCATACCAGGGACAACACCCATGATCGTCATTACGCCCGCCGCCACATATAAAGCCTTAGACGAGCCAAACATTTGACGAACAACTTGGGACCCCATATCCCCCGTTTCATTTACACGGGTTACCATGATTGCCGCAGCCGTGGAAAGCATTAAAGAAGGCAACTGAGCTACTAAACCATCACCGATAGTCAGCAACGAATACTTTTCTATAGCTTCGGTGAAAGAGAGACCATGCTGAGCCATACCGATTGATAAGCCACCAATGATATTAATCCCCAGAATCAACAAACCCGCAATAGCATCCCCTTTCACGAATTTGGATGCACCATCCATAGAGCCATAAAACTCAGCTTCTGAAGCAATTTCAGTACGGCGAGTCTTAGCCTGTTCAGAGTCAATCATTCCCGCATTCAGATCTGCATCAATGGCCATCTGCTTACCTGGCATAGCATCAAGGGTAAAACGTGCACTTACTTCAGAGATACGACCGGCCCCTTTGGTCACAACAGCAAAGTTGATAATCATCAAAATGGCAAAGACGACAAAACCTACAACGTAATTACCGCCAATTACGACTTCACCAAAGGCCTGAATCACCTTACCGGCCGCATCTCCACCCTCATGACCTTTTAACAACACCACGCGGGTTGATGCAACATTAAGCGCCAACCGCATTAAAGTAGAAACAAGAAGTACTGTGGGGAAGACAGCAAAATCTAAAGGTCGCATGGAGTAGATAGCGACCAACAAAACGACAATAGCCAATGCAATATTAAAGGTAAAAAGTACATCCAACAGAAATGCAGGAATAGGTAAAATCATCATCGCCAAAAGCGACAGCAGTAAAATAGGGATACCTAGATTTCCACTAAATATCCCCTGAACCTGCCCTGTAATCCGGCTGCGATCAAAGTTCACGCGGCATCCCTATTAGAAAGCTAGAAATCATAATTAATTACCATCCCATTGAAACTCATCAGGAACATCCAAATTTGGCATAACTTCTGGATGTGGCGCTCCCGTCCTGGCATTTCGTAATTGGTATACATACGCCAATAATTGAGCCACAACTTTAAATAAACCTTGTGGTATTTCATCTCCAATCTCTGTGTGATGATATATTGCCCTCGTTAATGCGGGCGATTGTATCACAGGGATATCATAGTGATTGCCAACTTCGCGAATTTTCAATGCAATAAAATCCCCACCTTTAGCCAACATAATAGGGGCTGTGCCGCCAGTTTGATCGTATTTTAAGGCCACAGAAAAATGTGTCGGGTTTGTGATAATAACATCAGCATTAGGGACATCAGACATCATACGATTCATCGCCGCCTGCCGCTGTAATTGACGAATTCGCCCCCGGACCAAAGGGTCACCTTCCTGCTGCTTAAACTCATCTTTTACTTCTTGTTTAGTCATTTTAAGCTTTTCTTTATGCGACCAAACTTGAAAAGGAACATCCACAGCCGCAATAAAAGCCAAAGCAAGCGTCACAAAGACAAAAGACCAAATAACAATATCAATACCATGAGAAATCGCCAGTTCAATGGTTTGAAAGGTCAAACCTAGCGTTTCAGGCAAAAAATGATTCAACACTAAGACAGCAATTAAACCAACAAGTGACACTTTGGCAATAGACTTAAGTAATTCCACCAACGACTGAACAGAAAACATACGTTTCAGTCCCGTCAAAGGATTCATCTTACTGAGTTTTGGGGTTAAAGGCTCCCAGGAAAAATTCAAACCGCCAAGGGCAATACTACCCACAATACCCGCAGCAGCTAAAACAGACATTAGTACAACCATAGAGTCCATCATGGTTACCACTGACTGATAAAGATGAAAAATCATACGACTTAGGTCAAACAAGTCCTCTCTTTCAATCAAGAAATTAAAATCAAACAGAACGGCTAAATCACGAACAAGAAGTGTTCCAGTACCATAAATAGTAACCGCAGCAACTATTAGCAATAATGCAGAACTTAGGTCCTTAGACCTAGGAAGATTACCTTTATTTCGAGCATCCTGAAGTTTCTTACTACTGGCATTTTCCGTCTTTTCACTACCATCTTCATTCTCAGCCATTTAAATGAATCCCCCAAGTCGTTTTCATCCAATCAATAATTTCCGCAAAGAACAGCGAATAAATATTCAAAAAATCATCCAACATAATCCAGAAGAAAAACAATGAAAATAGCATTATGATAGGAAAACCAAGAGCAAAAACGTTCAACTGTGGGGAGGCTTTTGCCACCACACCAAAAGACAAATTGATCACCAATACAGCAACAGCCAACGGCAACACAATCAATAACGCCTTTTCAAACATCCAACTACCCAACAATACCAACTGCCAATAGCGCTGACTATCAAAACCACTCCCAATAGGCCAGTAGTTAAAGCTCTCCGCCAGATACTCTATCATTACCAAATGGCCATTTGTCCCCAAAAAGGCTAATGCCACCATAGATAAATAATACTGACCAAGCGTTGCTACAGAAATACCATTGGCAGGGTCATTCGACATAGCAAAACCTAGTCCAGCTTTCATGGCTGCCAATTGCCCCGCCAATGAGAACAATTGAAAAAGAATGGTAACAACAAAACCTAAAACAAAACCAACAACCAACTGCTCTGCAATAAGAACAATATAAGCTGGAGAGATTGGATCATAACTTGGGATATTAATGACTGGCGTTACAATAACAGCAACAATAAAAGAAAATGCGATCCGAAGACGAGCACTAACAAGACGACTACCAAACAAAGGCAATGCCATAAAGAAAGCGCCGATACGGAAAAAAGGCAATAAAAAACTGATCGTTAACTTCAATAATTCGTCGGGGTTAAGCTCTAACATCAGCCTATTATCATAGGAATATTAACAAATAAGTTGGTGGTAAAGTCCATAAGCTTAGTCAATATCCAAGGCCCAAGCTGCATGATGACCAAAATAGTTACAATAAGCCTAGGCAAAAAAGACAAAGTTTGCTCATTAATTTGAGTGGCCGCCTGAAACACACTCACAATCAAACCGACCACTAAACTCGGCACCATCACAACACCTACGATCAAGACAATCAGATAAAAGCCCTGTCCGTATAAATCAAGCACCACTTGAGGGTTCATAACTAAATCCCGAAGCTCGCAGCCAAAGTACCCATAATCATCGACCAGCCATCAACCATGACAAACAGCATTATTTTGAAGGGCAAAGAAATAATAACCGGAGACAACATCATCATCCCCATTGCCATCAACACACTTGCCACCACCATATCTACGATCAAAAAAGGAATAAAAATCATAAAACCAATTTGAAAGGCAGTTTTAAGTTCACTGGTCACAAAAGCAGGCATCAAAATAGTAAATGGCAGAGTATCCATTGATTCGATGGCTCCCTCTTTACCAGCTAACTTAACAAATAATGCAATATCATCTTCCCTAGTTTGAGCCAGCATAAAATCTCTAACCGGAACCGATGCGGCCTCTACAGCTTGAATTGACGTCATTTCGTCTTTCAAATAAGGCTGTAACGCAACTTCATTCACTTTATCCAAGGTTGGCGTCATAATGAATAAGGTTAGAAAAAGAGCCATACCGATCATGATTTGATTCGATGGCGTTTGCTGTAAACCAATAGCTTGACGCAAAATAGCCAACACAACAATGATACGCGTGAAAGCCGTCATCATCATGAGAGCCGCTGGCAGTAACGTCAGCGCCGTCATGATAAATAGGATTTGCAACGAAACGCTGTAGTCTTGGCTACCGTCTGGATTGGTGACAACTTTTAACGCAGGCAATCCAACTTCAGCCCATGAAAAAGCAGGGAATATCAACAATAAAAACAGGACAAAACGAATCACTGTGCGTCCTTATTATTGTTCTTTTTACTGTCAGTATAATTCTCTCTATCAACCTCATCCATAACAGCAGCAAATGATTGATTTTTTGATGAAAAACTTCTCAGGTGACTTATAGAGTGGGCTGTAACACCGATTAACAAGCGCTCTCCTTCCACCTCAACCAGCATCAACTTTTCTTTCGCCCCCAAAGACTGAACATTAACAACCTTAATATCGGACTGACCTAGTTTCATCTGAGCAAACTGAAAACGCTTCATTAGCCATAAACACGCTGGAATGAAAGCAATAACAAATATTAAAGAAACAACCACTTTCCAAATAGAAGAAGCCGCAGAAAAATCTTCCATATCCGCGGCATGTAAGTATGGGACAGTCATGCCTAGCATAGCTGTCAAAATTAGAATAAGACGATTAAGAAAGGAAAGAATCAATTGCGCTACTTCAGTCGTCTAATACGCTCACTAGGACTTACAACATCCGTTAAACGTATGCCGTATTTATCATTCACTACAACCACCTCACCGTGCGCAATCAATGTACCATTAACCAATACATCAAGAGGCTCACCAGCAAACCGATCGAGCTCCACCACCGAACCTTGCGTTAATTGCATTAGATTTCGAATTGCAATTTCGGTATTGCCCAACTCCATAGAGAGGACAACAGGAATATCCATAATCAAGTCGAGATCGGAACCCACGCCGCCATTAGGCACAGAAGGATTGGAAAGTGTCTCTAACTTAACAGGCTCAACATTTTGCTCAGACATTGCCGACGCCCATTCATCTTCAACACTATCATCGCCTTCGGTTTCTCCAGCCTCACTCATTGCTGCAGCCCATTCGTCGGCTAAATCATCGTCCATACCTGCTGCATCTGGGTTTTGCTCTTCTGCCATGTTATTTCGTTACCTTAGGTTTAAAACTTTCTTCCATTTGCACTGAATAGCGTTCATCACTAACACCTAACTTACCTTTAAATGTTGGAACACCATTCGCTCTAACTGTGACAAACTCCGGCATCTCTATCGGAATGATATCACCTACTTTAAATTTTAATACATCACCCAATGAGATTTTTCGATTCGCTACATTAACAGACAAATTGACGCTGATATCTTTTACATCTTGTTCAAGAGATTTCCCCCAGCGATCGTCTTTTTCATCTACATCACTCTGTACACCAGCATCCAACAATTCTCTAACAGGCTCAATCATAGAGTAAGGTAGAGTAATATGAAGCTCACCGCCACCGCCATCAAGCTCGATGTGAAATGTTGATACAACCACCACCTCGCTAGGACTAACGATATTCGCCATCGCAGGATTCACTTCTGAACTTATATATTCTAACTCTAATTTCAGTACTGGTGCCCAAGCTTCAGTCAAATCAACAAATACTTGCTCTAACATCAATTGAACAATACGAATTTCAGTTGGAGTAAACTCACGACCTTCAATTTTTGCATGACGACCATCGCCACCAAAAAAATTATCCACCAATTTAAAAACGAGTTTTGCATCTAAAATAAAAAGAGCGGTACTTCTCAATGGCCTAAATTTAACTAAATTCAGACTGGTAGGGACATATAAAGTATGAACGTACTCTCCAAACTTCATGACCTGAAGCCCTCCCGATGAAACATCGGCCGTTCTTCGGAGCATGTTAAACAAACTAATACGAGTATAACGCGCAAATCGTTCGTTTATCATTTCCAAGGTGGGCATACGCCCACGCACAATTCTTTCTTGACTAGTAATGTCATAAGATGCCACTCCATTGGCATCTCGATTATCCTCTTCTTCAGGCTTTTCGTCTGCGCCATGTAATAACGCGTCGATCTCGTCTTGGGATAATAAATCTTGAGCTGACATAAAATTATTGCATCACAAAATTAGTGAATAACACGGCATCGATACCGCCCTGACCAGTTTCTTGCTCAAGAATGCCATTGATTGCATCAAGAGCTGCCATTTTTAAATTCTCTTTCCCTTCTGTAGTCTGCAAGTCCGTAAATGACTGACTAGAAAACAACAAAACAAGACTATTACGAATTAATGGCATATGAGTAGTTACAGCATCAATTTGCTCTTCACTTTTTGACTTGACCGTCAAACCTAGCTGCACATAGCGCTGCCGGCCATCAACCATAAAATCAATCGTAAAAGCAGGATCTAAAGCAAGATAAATAGAAGGCGCATTAGCTATAGCCGCTTCAGATGACTCTGCAGAACCACTACCACCAGAGCCACTAAAAAAGAAAAAATAAGCGCCAGCACCGCCCCCGCCTAATAAAACTAAAGCAAGAACAACAATAATAATAAGTTTTTTCTTCCCGCCAGACTTTGCGTCTTCGGCACCAACATCTAAACCTTCTTCTTCAGCCATATTTCACAAACCTTAGTATTAATTCTTTCAACTAAACGCGAAGAACGCTCTTACGCATAAACTACTCCCTATTCTACTAAGAATCATACATAGCACCATCAATTTCTTCTTTGTTTAAGCATAGTAGTCAACGCCAGTCGCCGAAACATAAGATAAATTCTTCGGAATCAACTCATCATCAATATCATCATTGACTGCAATACCATTTCCTGACGCGTCGTTGTTACGATGATTCGCTCTATCTTGCGCACCGGAAGTATCCTGCTGCGATACGTCAACATCAGCTCGGCTTAAATCCATTCCCTGTTGAGCAAGCATATCTCGTAACCGCCCCATTTGCCCCTCTAATAGATCCCGAGCTTGCGGTGTCGCCGCAACAAAACTTATTTGAGTATTAGAGTCACTATCAACCGAGACTTTTACCGTCAAACTACCTAACTCAGGCGGATCCAACCGGATATGAGCCGTGTGACCTCCATCACGAGCAATCCAAGCCACCTTCTGACTCATCTCTCCAGCCCAACCTGGGTGCCCTGGAGGTAATGTCATTGCTAGATTTGCAGTAGAATTTGGTGCCGCATTCGCAGCAACGGCCGCTCCACCCAATGCTGCCGCTCGATTCATATTATTATGCAGCGAGCTATTTAGTCCTCCCGATGAGTTATCCGCCCCCATACTCCCATCAGCCTGTGCAGACATCCGCCCCAACATTGCCTCGTGTTCTTTTTTGCGTAATTCAATAGGCTCATCAATAAAAATTCCATCTTCTGCTAGTAAAGAATCGGCAGTGTCAGAACCTAAATCATCAGGAGAAGAAACATCCCCCAAAAGCGAAGATGGAACAGAATCTGATCGGGATGTTCTATCGGAAGCTCCAGCAACCACACCAGCTGTCGCTAAAGCGGCTTTGGAAGTATCAAGCACAGCATCACCACCGGAATTAACAGCAGCAGATTTAGCTCCTGACGCCCCCATCTGTGACAAAACCCAAGACAATTCACTATTGTCTGCTTCATCCGCTCCTGCTTCCAATTGATCAGAAGACAACGCCTTTTCCTCTTTCAAGAAGTCACCATCAGATAATGCAACCAATTTAGTAGAGGCGTCTACTTTAGTCTCGTTAGAAGCTCCTCGCTTAATCGCGCCCAACCCAGCTATAACTGAAGCGCCAACAATTTTAGAGTCTGCATTACCAGTGGATAACTCCTCGGTTGCCATGCCATCAGAATTGACTGTTTTTGACAAAAGAGAAGAATCAGAGCTTTTCAATGGAGGATTGTTTAAATTCGCTAAACTTGAATCAACAGCGTCACCTGAAACGGTTTTTGAAGCCCCTTCCAAAGTCGAATTTTTAGATTCCGCTGCTTCCCCTATCCCAGCTAACGATAATTCATTAACAGGTGATACCTCGCCTTCACTCAACGACTCTTCTGTAGGTAATGCTTCGCCTTCTTGCTGCAACTCTTTGCCGCTTAATTGAGAGGAATCCTGCACAGCAACTTTGTCATCAGAAACACGATTAGAAGAATCATTATTTTCTGAAGTGCTTTTCTCTTTGCCCACTTCACTATTATTAGTCGTGGCTGCAGTTTTACTAGAAGATTTAACTGAAGAAGTGTCACCAGCCTCACTAGAGCCATTTGTTTTGGATGAACTCCCTGTAGATGACGTCGAAGCTGATGAAGTATCAGTCTCAGCCCTTTTTTTAGGACTATTTACTTCTTTCGCTTTTCTAAAATCATCGGCAAAAGCACCACTATTACTAGCAGGGACCTTGGCAAAATTTGACTTTTTAGGCGGAGCGCCTGAAGGTAAAGATAAGATTGTATTTGAATCTGTGCGCATAATTTCCTCCAACGATGTTGAAGACTATGCAATAGAAAGGCCAATTTAATTATTTATTCCAACCTGCCAATTGTAATAGGCCGTCACTGCACTCCCTCCCTTTGAAAACTCAAGCCTTGAACACAACTGATTCAATAGAGCTAACCCCCTGTTATACAACAGCTCTGTATTAGAAATATCGTAATTCACACTATTAAAATTAAACCCTTCACCACTGTCTTCTACATATAAAATAAGCGTCCGGCTATTCCTATCAGAGGTTACCTTGACGGAAATTTTTACATAGCCATTTTCCAAGCTTGCTAATCTCTTTTCTCTTTCTTCGTAATATTGAGAAAAACCATCACTTGAACTTTTTTTATCAGAATTTAGATTCAATACACCATGTTCAAGAGCATTAGAATACAACTCAGAAAGAATCATAAATATCTGACTAGAAAAACTACTTAAGCCAGGAACCGTAGTAAGAATTTGCAGAACATAAGGCAAAGGATCAGTATTTCGCAATGAATCTGCATTCAAAATATATTCAAATGAGAAGTCCGCAGGAGCTTCATGATGACCTCTTGAAACTTCATGGTTAGATGTATCAACACCTATATTCGCATCAAGACGAACACCAAGGCATGAAATATCGTCATGAGGATTATCTAAAACCCCTTCTTTTCTCAACTCTTGCCTTAACCAAGACATGGAATGTTTGGCTTCTATTTCGCCTTCATAAAGGGGTTTTAAGATAGAATTACAAAACATTTCTCCAGATAAATCTAAGGCTTCATAAACGCCATCAGAAAAGACCATCAGTCGGTCTCCAGAAGAAAAAGAGATAGGGTCAATTTGACACGTAAAGACATCCGGAGGGAGCACACCCAAAGGTAAATTTTTAGAAGTAAATCGAACTGGTTTGTTTTCCTCTTGTGAGAAAAACAATAAATCGGGTAAACCACCATTCCAAATTTCAATACTTTTATTATTTACTTTGATGTCAATAAACGCAGCACTGCAAAACATATTTGGCGGTAAAATCCCCTTCAAGCGAGCATTAATCTCTGGAATTATTTGCCGCATTAAAAAACCTTTTTTTGTCCAATCAAAAAAGATATCAGCTAAAGGTAATGCGCCAATGGCAGCAGACAAGCCATGACCAGTAAAATCACCTAGCAATAAATGCATACCGCCATTTGGCTTATAAGCCGCCAAGATCACATCACCATTAAAGGTATTTGTGCCAAAGTGGATAGTAGATAAAGCAGGGTCTTTTAAGCAGTTGGAGTTAGTAATATTTTCATATACTACTTTTGCAACTTCCTGTTCATTAAGCAATTGTTCATTGTACAAAGTCATGGCATCACGCTGCTCTTCTAGCGTTTTCTGCATAACTAACAACTTAACAATCGCATTTAATTTAGCGGTAATAAGCGCGGGATTGTATGGCTTGGATATAAAATCTGTACCACCAATTCGCAAACAATTAGACAAGGCAATCGGGTCAGTAATACCTGAA
This sequence comes from Marinomonas sp. CT5, assembly GCF_018336975.1. Classification (NCBI taxonomy): domain Bacteria; kingdom Pseudomonadati; phylum Pseudomonadota; class Gammaproteobacteria; order Oceanospirillales; family Oceanospirillaceae; genus Marinomonas; species Marinomonas sp. CT5. The sequence goes on from NZ_CP025572.1 coordinate 3,366,660, forward strand.
AGGAAAACAATCGGAACAAACATATCACCGGCTAGACGCTGAATCTCAAGGGCAGCTTCCCAACCATCTTTATGAGGCATTTTTATGTCTAAACACACAAGCTGAATTGTTCTAGGATCAAATTTTTCTATCGCATCTTGCCCGTCAACGGCCGATATCACCTTATGACCAAATTGACTCAAAATTGCTTTCAATAAGATACGATCCGAAGGGTTATCGTCAGCAATCAAAATGGTTAGAATTTTTTCCATACAACACTACTCAGCAAATTCGAAAAGCCGGTGGAAATTGGCAATTCTAAGAATATCAACAACCGCATCATTTATATTTATTAAACGAACCTGAACAACATCTTTATTGGCATGATCCCTAAGCAGCAACAGCATACCTAGTGCCGAACTGTCTAAATAAGTCACTTCAGCAAAATCCACCTCATAAAGATCAGCTTTATGGTTTTGACTAAAAGCTTCTTTAAATTGTTTGTGACAACTGTAATCAAAACGTCCAATTATTTTAATTGTTAGGCATTTTGTTTTAGATTCATAGAAGCTTTCGACCACAGCCTACTCCTTGAGTGTAGGCAGAAAACTCTAAGACTCTTGCTGCCCATCATTTGTTTTTTGTATTGATGCATTGCCACTTACATCTTCAGACACACCCGATGACGTTTTTGTCATCAGAGCATGAATACGATCAAGCATTTCGTTAATAGACTCTCTCGCACGATCTAAACGAGCACCACCAACACTTCTATCCGATTCAAGCAATGTTAGAGTAGAGGTCGCCATAGACTTCATTTCCTCTATTTGCTCTTGAACCTTACTAATGTCATGCTCTAAATCGACGGCAAAACGTCTTCGAATGATCTCACTCTCGCCTTCAGCCGCAGCCAGACTAGACAATACACCCGCTCTTACTTCATTCAGACAACGCTCAACATCACTTAACAAGAATACATCTGAAGATAAATCCTTCTCGACCAATGCCAAACGCTGTAAAACCAACTCATAACCTAATATTAAAGAATCACGAACCTGTTCCGACAACCAAGCCATATCATTTAGCTCAATCTGAAAGCCTTCTAGTGGTGCCGCCTCTTTTTTCACAGTATGATTGATTGATTGCTCATTGTGATTTGTTTTATCGTCAATTAGGGATGCTATTTGTTGTAGTTTAGTAATCTTTTCAAGCATATTTGTTTGTGTCGATACTGAATTAAGGACGTCAAACAAGGCGATCACTTTACATCTCACCACTTCCAGAGATTTCGCAAAACCGGCATAAGGAGAGTCTTTTCTCAAGACTCGAATAGGCGAATTCCAGACATCTTGCTCCATCAACTTTAAGCTATGATGCAAAACATCAAGCTCAGACAAATCTGATCTTGTTTGTATGGAAATGAAACACTGTAAACTTTCTTCCTCGGCCTCTGAATCAGTCGAAAAATGCTGTACATTCAACCAATAAACACCATCTGATAACTCTAACTTCAAAGGTTGATCAGATTCTAAAATAGAATCCGCAATGCGTTCACCTATTAAGTCATCCAGCCCCGAATCAATCCCAAACAATGACTCAAAGAAAGAGATATTTCTAAACCAAAGCCGTTCCGCACCAGAACTCAACCAAACAACATCACCATGGTGATTCGTCACAAAAAATGGTTCTTTGACTTGATTTAGCGCCTTTTCAATAAGATTAATGTTCTCATTTTGTTGGTCTAAGTCAAAATCTCGAGAAGCCAATTCGTTGTCCACAAGATGACTCAAATCGGTAAATTCATCTACCATTTTACGAGGCAAAACAGGTGAGGCATGACCATTTTTATAATGATCAACCACATAATGCAAAGTTGCAAAACCGGATGTCAGTTGACGCGCAAAGCGAATAGCTAAAGTCACTATAATTAAAGTAATCAATAAAAAGATAGCGACAGGCACCCAAATCAACCTTTCAACAAAAACTTGACGCTGGTAATCCAGATTAACGCTTATTTGCAAAAGGCTATCATCAATTGATTCGAGACGCTCAAAAGATGAATAAATAGCAACTCTTTCATCTGGCGTTAAAGGCTGACTATCCAAATTCTTTTTAGATAACAGATCTAGTAAAGCCAAAGAATCAACTATAAATTTGTCCTTCACTACATCAAAACTTTCAAGGTATGTCTGAATCACCGAATATTCACTGACCAACAACTGATATAACTGATCAGGAGTAGAAGATTCTGATGCTTTCTCATCATGAATTTGACGATCCTCAATCAATAACCATTCCAACCAATGCTCTTCAGCACTATGAACAACTGCTAGCAATTCACTTAATCTTTCCTGTTCCGCATTCTGCTTATCTAGGTTAATACTCATCAAGGCATACATGGCAACAAAAGCCAAAAGCAATATAAACAACAAAGCAACAACACTTTTTTGCAGGCTATTGTTCAACTCCTTTCTAGGAGCACTAAACGGTGAATGCAATGTATTCATAGTCAATAATCACTTTCAAAATAATGATGGTGGCTGCCAGCACTCGGCACTAGCCACAAAAGATAAATAATTTTTCTTATTAAGAACTACCGCACCTTTTTCCAAATCAGATAATGGAAAACAAATGCTCTTTTTATTTCCCATCCATTCATTGAACATACTAAAATCCGCCTCATAATGCTCATCAGGTAACGATACAAACCATTCACAAGAGGTTAAGTGCAAGACAACAGCCTCTCCCAACTGATCAAGATACATAGTAAAAGTATTGCTCTCAGAGCGACTACCTTGCTCTTCATTATCAATGGAGGTCAACAATACCTTATCAAAACAGTATCCATCATGAACAATAAATAACCAAAAACACAACTTATTTTGATTCAAGTAGGCAATTTCAAGTGGCCTTTGATAAGAGGTTAACGCAAAAACCAAGTCGGCCTCTATCCATAATGTTTTGCCATGAAACCTGACAGAATAATAACCCTTCTTCACAGGATACATAGATTTATTTTTTACTGTGCCTTTTCTTGCCCCTAGAGCAAAACGAAAATCCAACAGCCAAGGCTCTAATAAAGGTGTGTTAAAGCGACTCAACCAAATATTTTTAATTAATGGATTCGAAGCTCGCATCTTTGAACAAACCGCTTCGACTTCACGCACAGATAAATAAGGTAAAGCAAAGTAACGACTACCTTGCTTTACTACTAGTAAGTCGCTGACACTCGTCGGCAAAAGACAAAATGCAGAATTATCAGCAGTCAAAAGAAAAGGGCTACTTAAAATGACTTGCGCTGAAACGCCTTCATTAACATCAAACCAAAATGTATCTTCAAATAGCTCTAAACCTCCCGCAGAAACGAAAAATAAGCCAAGACACTCCGTTTTATCGAACACCAGAGGACCATAAGGTGTTTCAATTTCATATAAAAAATACGGTAAAAAATCATACCCTAAGTCCTCTTTGCATGAGAAAGATGACTTTGAATGAGCACCGACCCTATGACTAGCACAAATATACATTGAGCCACCATAACGCATGGGAAAATAAGTAGTATCCTCCACACCTTCCATTCCCATCATCTGACTTTTTTGAGGAACTAAGCGATCAGGCTGTTCAATACATTCAAAATTAGGAGAAAACACTTCACTAAACGGTTGAAAACCTATTCTTTTCAGTCTTTCTTCATACAACGCCAAAAGGCGATACCGAACATCTTTCTGCATTGTGGTGTGTTGAAAGAGAGGTAAAAAACTCAGTTCACACAAGCGTTTTAAGGACTCTTCCTCATTAACAGAATCAATGCGCCAATCAAGCATTGGGAAACGTGTTTGCAGCCAAGAAAGAGACTGTACAGTCAATAATAAAAACCGTCCTCTTTTAACCACGCCTTCAGCTATATCTAACTGAAAAGAGACCTGCCCCACACCTGAAAACAGTGACAAATACTCATCAATACTTCTATTCTCTCCTTCTTTTCCAGCATCATATTTGGCTTGATAATTAATATAAACTGGTGAAGTTACCGCTTCCTGTATGAGAGAAGTAACAACCACCCAACAAGGTCGATCTAGAGATAAAAGATTATGCAATTGCATAGACTGATCAATACTAAATTGACAACCAACCGCTAATTGAAATAAGGAGTCAGCAGCTGAAAGGAAGGCATTGTGATATGATTGAAAATAAGGTGCGCCATTGGCAAGTAATTGGTCAACAGCAGACACTAAGGAGGAAAGGCGACTTTGATAAATGCTAGGAAAGGAGCTTGAGCAGGTTTTCTTCTGCAAAGTAAGTAAAGCAAGTTGAAGTGACTCAAGTCCTTCATAAGGGAAGTAAGCGTAATTATCCAATGCCATTTCCACTTGAGAAATAGGCGCTGATAAATCGATTATTCCATTATCCTGACCCACCATATCCAATCCTAACAAGAAGCTTGGTTACTTCATCAATAGTGCCTATAAACACTATCGAATATTATCTAAAAAACGGCGCATGGCGAACTCATCGCTTTGACGCTGCTCCTGCTTTTCCTCAATAGCCAATTCTGCTTTATGATTTTTTTCTTTTAACCAATCCATACTTTTAGTCTTTGAACGAGCTTGTAACCAACGCCGCATACTCATATCTGCTTGTTGCTCAGATCGACCAACAGCAGATTCTTGCTGTACTATGGCTTGCTGAACACGATCAACAAAGTGCTGGTAATTCGTAGTGAGATAGGGACTTAAACCCAGAAGATTACGCTCTGACTCATACTGACCAGCGTATTCACGCAATTCCTCTAGTTTTTGCATGTCATGACGGACTTTTGCTTTATCACGAGCCAGTTGCTGGGCAGCAGAATCTTCCTTGCGTTGCGCAAGATCGACTAAAATTTGCATTCGGCGTGATTTTTTCATGCGTGACCCATCCCAAAGTTAGGTAAATAGTAGACGTTTTTATAAGCAATCGTCTACTGCCCTTTTGTCATAGCGGTCACAAGCTCTTGTAAGCTCTGATCGATAGTAAAGCTCTCAGATAAAGATTGCTGAAGAAAATTCCGGATTTCTGGCATTTGAATAATAGCTTGATCCAAGTCTGGATCACTTCCTTTTGCGTAAGCCCCAACGGAAATTAGATCTTGATTCTGCTGAAATTTAGAATAAAGCTGCTTTACTCTCATGGCTCCGTAGAGGTGATCTTCACTGACAATGTGCGGCATAGCTCGAGAAATAGAAGCTTCTATATCAATAGCAGGATAATGCCCCTCTTCCGCCAAACGCCTAGACAAAACAATATGACCATCCAAAATAGCCCGTGATGCATCCGCAATAGGGTCTTGTTGATCATCCCCCTCCGTTAATACGGTATAAAAAGCCGTCACTGAGCCACTGCCTTCACTGCCATTACCTGCACGCTCTACCAACTGTGGTAGCTTAGAGAAAACAGATGGTGGATATCCTTTTGTCGCTGGAGGCTCACCAACAGATAAAGCTATTTCACGCTGTGCCTGTGCATAACGAGTTAGAGAATCCATTAGCAATAAAACGTTTTTGCCTTGATCACGATAGTACTCAGCAATTCGCGTTGCCAGCATTGCGGCTCTTAATCTCATCAAGGCAGAGTCATCAGCAGGCGATGCCACCACAACCGAGTGCGCTAACCCCTCATCCCCCAAAATCTGGTCTATAAATTCTTTTACTTCTCGGCCACGCTCACCAATTAACCCCACCACCGTTATATCGGCTTCGGTGTATTTGGTCATCATCCCGAGCAACATACTTTTACCCACACCACTACCAGCAAAAAGCCCCAAACGTTGCCCCTTACCAACAGTTAATAAGCTATTAATAGCTTTAATTCCCACATCTAACGGCTCACTAATGGGTTTTCGTTGTAATGGGTTAATGACATCCCCAAGCAGAGTAACTGAATCTTTGGTTTTGATCGGACCTTTACCATCTAAAGGCTTTCCTAAACCATTAACAACGCGCCCAAGCAACTCATCCCCTACAGGCATGAGACTATCTCCTAACAAGGGACGAACACGAGCGCCTGGAGAAATACCCTCTATAGTTTCTGTTGGCATAAGATATGTCAGGTCACCAGTAAAACCCACAACTTCTGATTCGACCCAACGATCTTTTCGAACCTGAACTGAGCAACGGTCTCCTAAGGCGACAACACAACCCACGGCCTCCATAGTTAAACCAACCATGCGAGTAACCTTGCCTTCTAACTGGGGCGGCAACGACGAAGAAGATACATGAATTAGCTTGTTTAAGCGCTCTTCAAGCGTAGACACAACAACTAATCCTGCTCTTGAGTGGAAAGATGGCTTAGTTCATTAAACACCGCTTCTAAACGCTGTCCAATTCGCCCGTCTATATGAAAAGATTTCGAGTCAATCACAAAGTCACCACTTACCAATGTGGCGTCTGTTTCAAGCTGCAGAGTTAACCGTTCTTTAACACCAAGTTCATCTAAAACAGCCACACTGTCTGGATGAAGACGAAGTCGCACACGACCTTCATACTCACCAATTTCATCAAATACCCGAGACAACTGTTCTTTTAATACCTTATGCCCATCTTCCGACATTTTCGAGAGACAAACATTTTCAACGATTCTGATCATTGATTGATAAAGAATATTTTCCGCTGCGGCACGACTTTCTTCCAATGGAAATGTCATCTCTTGCACAACATTCGCCAATAAGGTTTCAATGTTTTCTAACTGTAGCTTAGCGTCAGCTTTCGCCTGTGACATTCCTTCATCAATACCAAGCAAACGCCCTTCTTCATGACCTTTTTCAAAACCATCAACTTCTCCTTTAGAGAAGCCATCTGCATGACCTTTTTTATGCCCTTCTTCTTCGCCTTGGATAAAACCTTCTTCATAGGCAGCAGAGCGTATCTCTTCTAGTTGAGATGCTGTCAAAGGCTCGTAAACAAGGCTTTCTTCATCAACTTCTTCGGTTGTAACAACTGCATTTTTCTGAACAAGAATAGCTGGGCCAGAATTTGACTTAGCTTGATTATTATCTAAATGAGGCAGTTCCCAACGCTCATAAGCTGTTAACTTACGCTCGTCTTTATCCTGTTTTTGATCGGACATAATTCAATTAAACCATCTGCTCACCGCCACCGCCGAGAACAATTTCTCCATTATCAGCAAGGCGTCTGGCAACGGCCAGTATTTCTTTTTGAGCCACTTCAACTTCACTAACGCGAACGGGGCCTTTCGCTTCCAAGTCATCTTTAAGCATATCAGCAGCACGAGAAGACATGTTCTTGAAGATTTTATCTTGCATTTCAGGATCGGCTCCTTTCAATGCAAGAATCAAGGTCTCAGACTCTACTTCACGAAGAATAACCTGAATACCACGATCATCCACATCCATTAGATTATCAAACACAAACATCAAATCTTGAATTGTATTAGCCAAATCTTCATCGACATCACGAATAGACTCCATTAATTCAGTTTCTACTGAGCTGTCTATAAAGTTCATGATATTCGCCGCCGTACGAATACCACCAATCGTGGTTGATTGAGTTGAATTATTTCCAGAGAACTGACGCTCTAATATATTATTCAACTCTTGCAATGCTGCCGGCTGTACCGTCTCCAATGCAGCCACTCGCAACACAATATCTAAGCGAACACGTTCATCAAAATTCGCTAATATATCCGCAGCCTGATCTGGATCTAAATAAGAAATAACAATGGCCTGGATTTGCGGGTGCTCATAACGAATAACATCGGCAACAGCTCTTGATTCCATCCATTTCAAAGTATCAAGGCCGGTAGTATTGCCACCTAATAAAATCCGATCTATTAAACTCCCGGCTTTTTCTTCACCAAGCGCCTCTCTAAGCATATTACGAATATAACCATCTGAGCCAAGACCTAAACCTGTCTGATCACCTACTAACACCAAAAAATCATCTAATACTTTTTCAACTTGATGACGCTGCACATTAGCAAGTTGAGTCATTGTATGACCAATTTTCTGAACCTCTTTAGGTCCCATATGCTTAAGTATTTGCGCCGCATCGGATTCACCCAGCGACATAAGAAGCACCGCTGCCTTTTGAATCGAAGTTAAATCGTCGCCTTGGCCTGTATCACTCATTTACTTTCCATCACCCATTGTTTAACCACTTGAGCAACACGCTCTGGTTCTTCCGCTATTAACCCGCGAATAGCATTCAGCTGACGGTCAATTTTCTCAGGGGAACCGGGCACCAATATATCTTCAGCACTAACCAGAGAAACTTGATCATCAGAGATTTCATCTGTTTCATCGGAGAAAATAGCCGCTTCTGTGTCTTCTGTAACCGCAATTTTATTCTGATCACTAAGAGTTTTCAAAATAGGACGAACAACCACAAGCAATAAAATTAGTACAAATAAGCCCACTAAAGTTGGCTGTATCAAACTTAAGAACCATTCTTGCTTATAAAATGGCACTTCAACCGCAGGTTCGTCAGGTTCAGGCAAAGCAAAAGGCGAATTAATTACGCTAACACTATCACCACGGGAAGGATCATAACCAACAGCATCTCTAACCAATAGGGTTAAACGACCTAATTCATCATCATTCCATGGTGTTCGAACGACAGCTGAAGTATCAGGATCCACACTGACCAGATCATCAACTACAACAGCTACCGACAAACGACGCACAGTTCCTTGCTGACGCTTGGTATAACTAATACTCCGATCTAGCTCAAAGTTACGAGTAGTTTCTTCACGAGATTGACCTGTTGCAGCTGCAGTATTACTGCCAATAGGAGCACCATTTTGGTCGACCGCCTCAGGGACGGTAACTGCTCCAGGCGGCTGATTCGTTAATGCTCCCGGTATACCACCAGAATTCGCACCACCACTACGCTTCTCTTTTAAAGTTTGTTCGCTGCGAAGAGCCAATAAATCAGGATTATATTGTTCATTGGTTTTTTCAACCGCAGTAAAATCTACATCCGCCGACACTTCCGCTTTGAAACGACCTTGCCCAATAACAGGACCAAGGATGTTATTCACTCGCTGCAATAGAACATCTTCAACTTTACGAGCATAATCAAACTGCTTGCCTGCGACAGACAGTTCGGAATCAGAATCTTTATCTGTCAGTAACGTACCGCGTTGATCAACAACAGTGACATCTTTATCACTCAACTGAGAGATACTAGAAGCCACTAAATTCACAATGGCTTCTACTTGGCTTTTATCAAGACGCCTTCCTGGGTAAAGCTCTAAAAATACAGAGGCTGAAGGCTTTCGAGTATCTCGTACAAATACCGACTCTTTTGGTATAGCTAAATGCACCCGAGCAGTTTTAATACTTTGCAAACTAGAAATCGTTCGACTTAGCTCACCTTCCAAACCTCGCCGATAGCGAGTCGTCTCAACAAATTGTGACGTACCGAGTCCTTGCTCTTGATCCATTATTTCCATACCAACAATGTTGTCAGAAACAATGCCTGAGCCAGCTAATTTTAAACGAGCTTGATGATAAAAATCAGATTCAACAAGCAAAGCACCTGTATTTTGATCTAATTTAAAAGGAATGTTGTTAACACTAAGAATTTCAACTATTTGATCAGCATTATAGTCTGTAATACTGCTTAAGACTGGTTTGTATTCTGGACCATTACTCCATAAGACGGCCGCTAAGCCAATAGCTATAGATGCGGCTAAACCGACCATTAACGCGAGCTGACGAATTACTGTCAGCTTATTAAAGCCAGTTACTAACTCTAGATAGAGCTTTTGCTCCGATTGTTCTGCAGGGACATTATCCATTAAAAAGCGCCAAGCGGTTTAAAGTGCCTAGATAGGCATATTCATGATTTTTTCATACGCGTCTACAAGTTTATTACGCACCTGAGTCATTGCTTCAAATGACACACTCGATTTTTGTAGACCAATCATAACTTGAGGTAAATCCACCCCTTCGTCACCGCGTTCATAAGATTGGGCTAATTGTTTAGACTCACTCTGCAAAGCATTTACATTGTCGACAGCATTTTTCAACATCTCAGCAAAGTCAGCACGTTCAACTGTCTGCCCCCCTTCGTTTTCTCCACCTACCTTGGCGATATTAGACACAGGGGAACCTGGCGCCTGAACCTGCGACTTCATATCCCTCATTTGGGACAACACCTGATTAATGTCTGGTCGACCAGAAATCATGTTTTTTTCACCTAAAAAATCACATATACACAGCTTAGCATAAAGCTAATTAAAACAAGATACAAAAATCAATCTACATCAATGCCACTTTCTCGCATTTTAGCGATTTTATAGCGTAAAGTTCTAGGACTAATACCAAGCTGATCAGCTACCACTTTACGTTTACCATTTGCATCAACAAGGGCTTGCGCAATAATTCGGAACTCATGCTGTTGTACCCCTTTGCCAAGAATTGACGCGGCACTGTCTTCCTCTACTGACGGTTCCTCTACCTGAGCAGATAAACTCATCATATCAAATGCGATATGATCCTCGTTTATCTGCGCGTTAGGACTCAAAATCAAAGCCCGCTGAATCACATTATCGAGTTCACGAACATTGCCTGGCCAAGGGTGAGACTCTAATTTACTTTGCGCTGAAGGTTTTAACATAGCGCCAGATATGCGCATTTTAGCCGCATGTTTCGCAAGGAGATGTTCAGCTATAGGTAAAATATCACCTTTACGATCACGAATTGGCATCCAGCGTAAAGGAAAGACATTCAGTCGGTAATATAAGTCTTCCCTAAAGCCACCTTCTTTAACATAATCCGCTAAGTCTCGGTTAGTTGTCGCAATAATACGCACATCCAAAGGGATAGACTTTTTACCACCAAGCCGCTCTACTTCTTGCTCCTGGAGAACACGCAGCAACTTGGCTTGTAAGCCAACATCCATCTCAGTAATTTCATCAAGTAGTAAAGTGCCACCATTCGCCTGTTCAAACTTACCCGCTTGTGAAGAAACAGCCCCCGTATAAGCGCCTTTTTCATAGCCGAACAAAATGGCTTCAAGCATATTTTCAGGTATAGCCGCACAGTTTATTGCAACAAAAGGTGCATTAGGTCGACTTGAGTTTTGATGTATATAATGCGCCAAGACTTCTTTACCCGTCCCACTCTCACCACAAATAAGTACAGTAGAATCCGTGACAGCAACCCGTTTTGCCAGCTCTAACAAAGCAATACTAGCCGGATCTTTTGCAATAGGCTGAGACGTATTGATCGGTGTAACTTTGACCGTATGTTTCGCAATGGAATTTAGCAGTTCTTCTTCTTTAAATGGCTTAAGCAAATAATCAACGGCACCATCTCGCATTGCTTCGACAGCATGAGCAATATCACCATAAGCCGTCATCAACATAATAGGTAGCTCTGGGTAAGTATCAATCACATGATGCAAGAGACCATAACCATCCATACCAGGAAGATTAACATCCGACACAACCATATCAAATTGACCGTGCTTTAAGGCAATGATCGCTTCTTCGGCACTATAAACCATTTTACATTGGTAACTGGCTAACATCAGTGTATCTTCCAATGCCTCAGCCAAGCCGACATCATCTTCAACAATCAATAATTTCACATCAGACATTTTATACCCTTACAAGAGGAAGCGTTAAACTGGCCGTAGTACCTGCCCCCTCTTCGCTGTCTATTTCAAATTGACCATGATGAGCTCTAGCAATGGCTTTAACCACCATCAAGCCCAACCCAGTTCCATGTTGTTTTGTGGTTACAAAACCTTCTTGCACATGCTCTAAATGTGCTTTCGACATCCCAACACCACTGTCTTTAAACGTCAGTGTCACATAGCCATGATTATTCCGCCAATTTAACTGCACCATATCACCAGGCGATTGTGCATCTATGGCATTATTCAAAAGATTCAGTAATGCGCCAAGTAAGGTTTCTTTATTACATTTAATACAATCGGTAGCCAAAAAAGTCGCACCACTTGCCTCCAATTGCATATTTTTTTGGTCACAAATCTCTTGGCTATGATTAATCAACTCTTTTATAAATGTTGAGACACTTATTGTCTCGTCAAGTTTTATTTCACTACGGGAAAAGATCAACATATCCCGGATTTGTTTTTCAATATTAGCTAACCTATCCACCAGTTTATTTGCAAAAGTCTGTCGCATACCGGGGGCCAAATCAGGCTTTTGTAAATGGCCTGCATAAAGCGTAGCAGAAGAAAGGGGCGTTCTAATCTGATGAGCTAATGCGGCCACCATTTTCCCCATATTGGATAACCTCTCATGGTGTGACAATTTTTTCTGCAACAAATAGGCTTCTGTCAAATCCACAAGAATCACTAACTGTCCAGGAACATTACCCAAAGAGGCGGTTTCTACTCTCACACGACGCCCACTGACCATACTAACTTCATGACCATCATCTTTTTGTGGCCGAAAGCTCAATGGAACAATTTCTCCCCATGACTGACCAACTAAGGGCAAATTAAATAAGCGGTCTGCAACAGGATTAGCCATCACTACGACGCCTTCCTCATTCAACAGAAGCACACCAACAGGCATAGACTCAAAAAGCTGCTGAAATTGCAAAACTAGAATTCGATTTTTATCCTGCTCTTGGCGCTTATCCTGTTCTAACTTTTCCAATTGCTCGTACAAGCGTGCCACTTCACTCTGGAGGTCAACATAGGATTTTGCCAATACATCAGAAGATTCGGAGAAAGCTTTAAAAGCGGCTTTAAGTTCCGCTATTTCTTCATCTTTTGTCACTAAAACTCCGATTTATCAATATTATAGCGCCGCATTTTTTCAATAAGCGTTGTGCGTTGGATTTGTAAATTCTGCGCAGCTTTTGACACAACACCTTGAGTCGACACCAAAGCTTGACGAATAAGAAGCGCTTCAAGATGACGTACATGCAAATTCAAGTTCACCCCAGCGGTCTGCGGGAAGGTATGCAACTGCTTAATTTCTTTCAACACTAAAGAAAGTACATTAGAGCGCCATGGCAAAGGGCAAAGCCAAACATTATAATCCCCTACCACTTCCAAGGACTCATTAAGAGAAATAACCGGAATCATCTCATCTAACTCACAAGATTGAATAGCCTTCCCCAATACAACAAAATCAGGCAAATGAAATGCCGTCAATGATGTGCTGTACTCAATCCCGATGAAAGTCATGATACTGGAAACACTCGACGTTTCTTCGTCATCTAAACCGCATAACCAAGCTTTCACACCACTACCTCAACCAAAAAATAAGCAATTTAAACATCACCAAATATATAATGCGTTGTTAGCGCTTACTTTCAAGTATTAACACAAAATATTATAACGCCAGAAAAAGCTCATCAAACGCCTGCGTTGAATCCTCTTCACTTTCATTCCAAGGCAAGACTCCTAAGAGTGGAGCCGACATTATAGAAGTAAGGCTAGCCAAATTTTCTTCATAACACGGCATCTTTTCAGACCCACTATTAGCAACCCAACCCGCTAATGTTAAACCATCTCTTATAATGGCTTCTGCCGTCAAAATAGCGTGATTTAAACAACCTAGCTTCATATTCACAACCAAAATAACAGGAAACTCTAGTTTTCTTGCTAAATCTGATAATAACTCTCTGTCATTTAGAGGAACCCGCCATCCTCCAGCACCTTCAACCAGAGCAAAAGCATTAGGTGTTAACAACGCACCTTTGATAAATCCCTCTAAGCGGGAAACAGTAATTAATCTACCTTCTTTCATTGCTGCAATATGAGGCGCAATAGCTTCTTCTAGCACAACAGGATTTACCTGCTCATAGGCCAACTTAACACTGCTTGCCTGTTGAATAAGCAAAGCGTCATCATTACGCAACTTACCATCAACACGATCGGCTCCGGCGGCTATTGGCTTAAGTCCTATAGACTTTAAACCCGCTCGCTGAGCGGCGTTAAGCAAACCAACAGTAACATAGGTTTTACCAGCATCGGTATCAGTACCAGTTACAAAAAAACGTTTTTTCACCTAACACTCCTAAACACGGTTTGGTCGTTGAGCCACGACAAATGCAACCTGATAACTTAGCGGGATTCCAAGCTCACTCCGCTGCCGTTCATATTCATACAAAAACGCTTTCCACTTACTAGGAGAAATAACTTGATCTCTCTCAGAAGAAATAAAACTTGCACCTACTTTTTTTAAAGAATGAATGGCACTTTCTGGTGAATCAAACCACATGGGGATGTCAGATAACGCTGAGGATAAAAGGTTCAACCCGGAAGCGGTAACATTATCGATGAGCGTATCAAACGCCACATATTGATGTATATGCTCCTTATCATCTATTCCCGACCAAGCTTTACTGATTTCTAACATAGAACCTTGGGAAAGCGTCGAGAAAACCACATAACCACCAGGCCTCACAACACGATACAACTCTTTAAATAATGCCAGTGGATTAAGACACCATTGAATGGCAAGGCTTGAAAAAACCAAATCACACACATCACTTTGAAGTGGTAAATTTTCTGCATCAGCACAAACGTAATAAGTATTTTCTAAAGTAGAGTAGCGCTCGCTTGCCGTCACTAACATTCGAGAAGACAAATCAAGAGCAATATTATAGGTAGGAGATAAGGTTTCAGATAAGGCAGTAAGAGCCTGCCCCGTTCCGGTTCCGAGATCCAGTACTACATCCGCCTTATTTAAGGGCTGCATCATCAAAAGACGATCTAAAACAATTTTCTGAAAATCTGCATAGGCATCATACGTTAGAGATGCACGATCAAAACGCTTAGCCAATTGTCGCTTATAACTGGCTGTCGATATATCAGGGGTTATTAGCATCGATAAAGTTTTCTATATGACTCACACAAGCCTCTTCATCTTCCAAAAAAGGCTGATGCGCACAATGGGACAATACAACACAATGCTGCAAAGGATTTACATCAGTTTGTTGCTCTAATGCTTTACTAGAAACCAATACATCCTTGCCACCAAATAGGTGCAAATTAGGAAGATCCAAAAGTGACCACTCCCGACGCACATCCAAAGACTTTAATAATCTAAGGCCACCAACTAGAGCAGCCCGACTCAACGTTTTCACCGGCAAAAAGCCTTGTAACCGTTTTACCAGTGCCCGTTCATTTGTTGCCCCTTTCGCTTGTAACATAACAAAACGTTTCATGCCTTCTTCTGGCTTTTGTTCAACCAAAGCCGCAAACGCATCAAAGTCTTCAACTGACATGGCATTTTCCCAACCATCCCGCTTAATAAAGCTTGGAGAGGACGCCATAGTGATCAACCCCGATACACAGCTAGAACGGCGCGCAGCTACATAGGCAGAAACCATGCCGCCAAGAGACCAACCGATCCACCAAGCCTCCTTAGGAGCGACTTCAATAAGCTGTTCAGATAGTGCATCAATATCATAGTTCGGACCAATCCGAGAACGAGAAACCCATTGTTCATTAAGAGAAACTCCCGGCAAGTTCGCAACCACAACATAAAACCGCTGACTCAAACGCACAGCAAAAGAACGCATCGCCTCTTTTGGCATTGCCCAACCCGATACCATAAAAATAGCTTGGTTAGACGAGTTTCCAAAAGTTTCTGTTTCAATACGTACTCGCATGCTGTCCCTCTATTACTGTGCGTTTAAAAAATTCGCTGTTAATACGTGTTCGAGTGAATCGCATAATAACATTAAATCTGCATCAGAGTGGGCAGCACTTAAGGTAATTCTTAATCGGGCACTTCCTGCCGGTACGGTCGGCGGACGAATGGCCGTACACCATACCCCAAGCACTTTCAGTTGTTCACTAATTTCAATGGCCGCCTTGCTATCACCAATAATAATTGGCTGAATCGCCGTATTAGAGGGCATCAGCTCTACAGGTAGCGATTCAACCCGTTGGCGGAAATACGCGATATGTCTAGCTAACTTAGCTCGCCTTTCCTGACCTTCAGGCGACTGAATTAACTGTAAAGAGGCCAAAGTAGCCCCTGCAATCGCTGGTGACATGGCTGTGGTGTACACATAAGGGCGAGCAAACTGCGTGAGATAGTCAGCATAATCATGCGAGGTGGCAACAAAAGCACCCGCTGTACCAAACGCCTTGCCGAATGTCCCCACTAAAATAGGCAAACTCTTTGCTTCCAAGCCTTCTAAAGACAGACAACCTCTGCCACGTTCACCAATACAGCCCAGCCCATGAGCATCATCTACCATGAGCATCCAACCATACTGATTTGCTAGCTGAGACAATTCAGCCAAAGGGGCAATATCACCATCCATGCTAAATACCCCATCCGTCACTAACAGCCCCGTTGACGAAGATTTAGAAAGCAGCTTACTTGCACTCTCCACATCACCATGCAGATAACGGCGCAAAGGCGCTTGCGCCAACAGGGCACCATCAATCAGAGAGGCATGATTTAACCTATCTTGCACAACAGGACGATGCTTATCCGCTAGAGCCGAAATCACACCGAGATTCGCCATATAGCCAGTACTGAACAGCATCACCCGCTCATAACCTAGCCAATCCGCTAAGGCTTCTTCAAGCGCTTGATGAGGTACTAAATGACCACATACCAAATGAGATGAACCACCACCCACACCATACGTTCGCGCGGTGTTGGACATGGCCTCAATTAATTTAGGGTGATTAGCCAACCCCAGATAATCGTTCGAACAAAACGCCGTGTAATTTTGGGATTGTATTTTGGTATGTGGCGTTTGAGAACTCTCCAGCGTTATCGTTCGGCGCATCAAGTCTCTTTCACGGCGCTCATCAAGCGCCGACGACATCCAATCTGGCGTATTAAACGCTGGCTTCATAAAACAGCTTAGACTCTTCTTGCTTGACGACTTGAGCAGCAATCGCTTCGGCAACAGCCGCATCCGAATGCTCTTCACGTTTCTCAGGGTTAATGCCCAAGTTCGCAAATAAAGCCATGTCTTTATCGGCTTCTGGATTACCTGTGGTAAGCAGTTTCTCTCCATAGAAAATAGAGTTCGCCCCAGCCATAAAACATAAAGCCTGCGTTTGCTCGCTCATACCTTGACGGCCAGCAGATAATCTAACATGGGACTTAGGCATCAAAATGCGCGCCACAGCAATAGTGCGGATGAATTCAAAGGTATCTAAATCGTCCACATTTTCCAGTGGCGTTCCTTCCACTTTCACCAACATATTAATTGGCACACTCTCTGGGTGTGGAGTCATTTGAGAAAGTTGACGCAACAAGCCCACTCGATCCTTTTGCTCTTCTCCCATTCCCATAATACCGCCACAGCAAAGCTTAATACCTGAATCACGGACACGAGAAAGCGTATCTAAACGATCTTGATAAGTACGAGTCGTAATGATGCTGTCGTAGAATTCTGCTGACGTATCTAGGTTATGATTGTAGTAATCCAAGCCCGCCTCAGATAAACGCTTCGCTTGCTCATCATTCAAGGAACCCAAGGTCACACAAGACTCTAAGCCTAACGACTTAACACCTTTAATCATCTCTAACACATAAGGAAAATCTTTTTCGGAAGGGTGTTTCCAAGCTGCGCCCATACAGAAACGGCTTGCACCTTTTTCTTTTGCCAAAGCCGCTTCTTCTAGCACCTTTTGCACTTCCATTAATTTTTCTTTTTCAAGTTCTGTATTGTAATGCCCACTTTGCGGGCAGTACTTACAGTCCTCAGGACAAGCGCCCGTTTTAATCGATAAGAGCGTGCTGACTTGCACTTCATTTGGCGCAAAGTTTTCTCTATGGACAGTCTGAGCGCGAAACATCAAATCCATGAAGGGCAAATCAAACAAGGCTTTGATTTCCGCATGAGTCCAATCAAAACGCGGTGCACTCACATTATTTGTAGACATACTTAGAGACATAGTATCCTCAATCCAGAAAAGAATAATGGAGCAATACTAATGGACTGGATGAAACTGTCAACCACAAAAATAACAAAGGTTTACCATAGGGTATTTTTTAACCACTGCTATCTATGCAACAACGACACACCACACACTCTCTGCAAGTTCTGCCAACAAGGACTTCCCACCAACCTAAATCATTGCAAACACTGCAAACGCCCTACTCAGTACCATACTAATTTGTGTGGTAACTGCCAAACTAACCGCCCTTCTTATCACACCTGTATTGCCCCTTATCGATTTGAAGGCATCATAAAAACTCTCATCCATAGCATCAAATTCAATCAAGGCATTCACTACATACGCCCGCTCACCTACCTTTTGAGCGAACATCTGCTTGAGACATATTCCTGCGACCAATGGCCTGAGCAAATCTTTTACGTTCCTAGCCATCCTAAACGAATTAAAGAGCGCGGCTTTTGCCAAACAAAAGCCATGACCAATCAATTAGTCAAATACCTTAAACAGCACCTGAATGAAAAGTGCCCATCACTTCCAAGAAACAACCCACTAAAAAAAATTAAACACTTAGCTGCACAGCACTCACTGAGTCGAAAAGAACGACTCAAGAGTCAAAAAAACAGCTACCAACTTGATAGACCTATTCCTAAGCACGTCGCCTTATTTGACGATGTAATGACGACAGGAAGCACTATAGAAAACTGCACAAACCTCCTACTGAAAGCTGGCGCTGAAAGAGTCGATATATGGGTGATTGCTCGAACGCCTGATAAAGAACACTCAGTTAAATTAAGTGAACCGGCCTAGCCACAGCAGGCACCTTTGTTTACTATGCCTCCAACAAAGCAATGGTGTACCTCATGAAAACGGATCAAAACTACCTAGATTTAGACAAGCAACTTCTGTGGCATCCCTACACATCTATGAGCAACCCCAGCCCGCATTTTCTTGTTGAAAAGGCCTCAGGCTGTGAGATAACCCTAAGTAATGGGCGCACACTCATCGACGGCATGTCATCTTGGTGGAGCGTCATTCACGGCTACAACCACCCCACCATAAATAGCGCTATTCAAGAACAACTATCGCAATTCTCACACGTAATGTTTGGCGGCCTAACCCATAAACCAGCCATTGATCTTGCTGAAAAGCTGATCGCTATTACACCTACAGATCTGCAGCGAGTGTTTTTCTCCGACTCAGGCTCAGTCTCGGTGGAAGTCGCCTTAAAAATGGCTATTCAGTACTGGAATACTCAAGGCAAGCCAAGCAAACAATTCTTTGTCACTCCTAAAAGTGGCTACCATGGTGATACCTTTGCCGCCATGTCAGTTTGCGATCCAGAAAATGGCATGCACAACTTATTCGCTGCCGCACTCACTCAGCAATACTTCATATCGCCACCGCCCACAGGCTTAGACACAGCGATCAAGAGCGAGTATCTAGACGAGATTCGTAAGATGTTCGAAGAAAATCATCAATGTATAGCCGGCTTCATCATTGAGCCAGTGGTACAAAATGCGGGGGGCATGCGGTTTTACAATCCAGAGTATTTAAATCAAATACGCGCACTGTGTGATGAGTTCGACATATTGTTGATTTTCGATGAAATTGCCACAGGTTTTGGCCGCACTGGAAAGCTTTTCGCAACAGATCACACCAATATCTGCCCAGATATCATGTGTGTAGGCAAAGCCTTAACGGGTGGTTACATGACACTGGCCGCCACACTCACCAACGACAAAGTAGCCCTTGGCATCAGCCATGAAGGCGGTGTGTTCATGCACGGCCCCACGTTCATGGGAAACCCGCTTGCTTGTTCTGCTGCGAACGCCAGCCTAGCCCTTCTAGACGAATACAATATTCCAGAAAAAATAACCCAACTAGAAAACTGGATGAAAGCGGCACTCATAAGATGCGAAGAGCTTGAACAAGTAAAAGAGGTACGCTGCCTAGGCGGCATTGGAGTAGTTGAATTACATCACCCGATTAACCTGCATGATATTCAACCAAAATTCGTAGAGCTTGGCGTGTGGATAAGACCCTTTGGTAAACTGATTTATCTCATGCCACCTTACATCATCAGCGAAGAACAAATCCAAGCACTTGGTAAAGCCATTTACCAAGTCACAAACACTCTTCCACACTAAACAAAATGGCCTTTGAGAAAAATCCTCAAAGGCCATTTTCAGTCAATTTGCATTACATGATTTATTGTTTCATGCGTTCTGCCAAATTACCTTGTTCGTATGCTTCTTCTTCAATATGACTAATATTGATCACAATATTTTCAGCCCGCTCAATACTATCAATACTTAAAGCATCTACATCCTGCATCTTATCATTCAAATCTCGAGCAACATTAGCCTGCTCTTCCGAAGAGACATTAATTTGTGCCGTCATATCCACTACCTGCTTGATAGCCGCTTCAATATCGCTCATTTTTTGCGCCACTTTAGCGACACTATCAACGCCCTCTTGCGCGACTGCGGTACCCTTATCAATAGTATTAGTAACATCCAAAGTATTTTTCTTTAACTCTTCCGTCATACTATTAATATTTTGTGTCGCATCCTGAGTTCGTATCGCCAATGCTCTGACTTCATCTGCCACCACAGCAAACCCTCGACCAGCTTCACCAGCTCGAGCGGATTCAATAGCAGCATTTAACGCTAATAAATTGGTTTGCTCAGCAATGCCACTAATAGAGTTCACCACTTCATTAATACTGTCACTTCGTTCAGCCAAAATAGCAACAACGGCTTTGGCATCAGAAATGTCCTTATAAACTTGTCGCATCGTGTCACCGGTTTGCTGGGCGAGCAAGCGACTCTCACGCGATAACTCACCAACCGACTCTGTCGCTTCGACAGTCACATGAATATGATCAGCCACATGAGTCACACTAGACAACAACTGAGAGCTGGCCGCCACCACATCCTGAAATGTACTTCGTTGTTTATTAAAATTGGCCAGATTGGTTGTGACACTTGCCTTAGCTTCTGAAGCTCGATTACTCAGCTGAGCCGCCCCCTCCTTCAAACGATAGCGAAACGTTTCAGCAGCGGCATCTTGATGAATATGGGCAAAAGGGATCGCGGCTTTTAAACCAACACTCTTAATATAGAGATACTGACCAATAGGGTTATGCGCCTCTTCGGGTAAAGCGGCAGCAGTTTTATCTAATGACTGACTTTGCATCCATGACAAGATAAAACCAACTAACGCAGAAACACCGCCAGCAATTTGCAACACAAGCGAGTCAGTCAGCATACTTGTCAAAGCAAGTAAAAGAAAAAGCATCAACACAGGCCAAGTATGGTTATTAAAATAGGCCAACAGCTTAGTCTTAGTCGGAACTAAGCCTTTACCAGCGTTGATACGATCATAAATACTTTGGGCATGGACTATTTCCTCTCGCGTAGCTTTGCGCCTTACCGATTCATAGCCAATAATTTTTTGATTATCGAGCAGAGGGCTCACATGAGCACTCACCCAATAATGATCGCCGTTTTTACAACGATTTTTCACCAACCCCATCCAGCTGTTACCTTTCTTTAGATTTGCCCACATATCAGCAAATACAGCAGGAGGAACATCCACATGACGAATCAAATTATGTGGCGCACCTATCAACTCTTCTCGTTCATAGCCTGCCACTTCGCAAAAAACATCATTAACAAACGTAATGCGTCCTTTCACATCAGTACTAGACACTAAAACATAGCTATCAGGAAAATCATTTTCTTTATTTGTTACTGGCATTTTTCGCATAAACAACTCTCAATTTTTTCTATTACTTATTTTTATAAAACCAACTAGCGCTGCTATTCACAATCAATCACAAAAATACATTAGTAGATGTTATTCGTCATCAAAATCTCGGTAGGCATCCGGCGCCAAATCTTCAAAGCGAGTGTATTTACCTACAAAGGCCAATCGACACGTACCAATAGGACCATTACGTTGTTTACCGATAATGATCTCTGCGATGCCTTTATGAGGCGTATCCTCGTGATACACCTCATCTCGGTATACAAAAGAAATAACATCGGCATCTTGCTCAATCGCACCAGATTCACGCAAATCTGAGTTAACCGGACGTTTATTTGGCCTATTCTCCAAACTACGGTTCAGCTGAGAAAGTGCCACCATAGGACAGTCCATCTCTTTAGCAATAGCCTTAAGAGAACGAGAAATTTCAGAAATTTCATTGGTACGACCTTCTGTAAAACCTGGAATTTGCATCAACTGAAGGTAATCGACCATTATCATGGCAACACCACCGTGCTCGCGAGCAATTCGCCTTACACGTGAACGCATTTCTGTCGGACTTATACCACCTGTGTCATCAATGAAAAGCTTACGGTCTTTGAGCATTTTCACCGCTGACATTAACTTATCCCAATCTTCTTGAATCAACTGCCCAGAACGCATTCGTGTCTGATCAATTCGCCCAAGAGAAGACAACATACGCATCATAAGAGACTCGGACGGCATCTCCAAACTAAACACAATGACAGGTTTATCACTGATCATCGCGGCATTTTCAACCAAATTCATCGCAAAAGTTGTTTTACCCATGGAAGGACGACCAGCAACTATAATCAAATCAGCAGGTTGCAAACCAGCAGTCATCGCATCTAAATCGGTGAAGCCAGTACTTAACCCTGTGATACCACCATCTTGATGATATAGCTCATCGATCTTATCAACCGTAGCACTCAGAATATCGGCCGCAATACGTGGTCCACCTTTTTTCTCGCCACCCTCTGCGATTTGAAAGATTTTTCGCTCAGCTTCATCCAATACCTCTGCCGCCGTCATACCTTCTGGGTGAAAAGCACGAGCAGAGATATCATTCGTTGTTGAAATAAGACGACGCAAAATAGAACGCTCACGAACAATATCGGCATAGGACGCGATATTGGATGAACTAGGAGTCGCTTCGGCTACTTCAATCAAGTAAGCCATACCACCAATGGATTCTAGGTCACCACGCTTATCCAATTTCTCGCCAATGGTTACCACATCAATGGGTTCAGACTCATCTGCCAAGCGAGCAATAACCGTAAAAATGGCTTTATGCTCAGGGCGGTAAAAATCATCAGCAATCACCAGCTCGGACACTTTTTCCCAGGCTTGCGGATCAAGCATTAATCCGCCAACAACAGAACGCTCTGCTTCAATGGAATACGGTGGTAATTTAATAGAAGCGACTTCAGAATCATTTAGTTGCACGCAAAACACCCATATTAAAGAACGGAAAATTTGAGGAAAGTTAGCTTATCACGCCCATAAAAAAAGGGCATCTTGCATATTAACAAGATACCCTTATTAGAAAGTAGAAAAAGTGTTTACTTTTCTCTTTCTTCAAGCAATTTGTCTAGCAAATTACTCAGCAACAACAGACAAAGTAACAGTTACAACAACTTCTGAATGAAGCTGAATGTCTACTTCGAAAGAACCTGTGTGACGAATCGCACCTTCAGGAAGGCGGATTTCAGATTTTTCTACAGCTACTTCAGCAGAAATAACTTCAGCGATATCACGAGTACCGATTGAACCGAAAAGCTTACCTTCATCACCAGCATTTGTAGTGATAGTGAAAGTTTTGCCTTCTAGCGTCTGACCACGAGCTTCAGCCGCTGCTTTACGCTCAGCCGCCTTTGCTTCTAGTTCGATACGACGCTCTTCAAAGCTAGCCAAGTTAGCTTTAGTTGCCATTACAGCTTTTTTGTTTGGAATCAAAAAGTTACGAGCATAGCCTGGCTTAACAACTGCAACGTCACCAATACCGCCTAGCTTGTTTACTTTGTCGAGTAGAATAACTTCCATCTCGATCACCTCTAATTAATCATTAGCTATCACTTGAGTTGGACGCCTTACCTTGGATTCTAGAACGAATATCGACAAAGCTATCAATCACACACAGTGTGACCAAGATATTTGCAAAATATACATTCAAAACAAAAAATCCCACAAGGTAAAATGCGATCAGTCCAACAACCCCAATTTCTTTTTTTGCTAAAACACCATGCACTAATGCAAGCCCCGGCAAGACTAAAGCAGGTACAGCAGCTTGAGAGAAAATACTAAAGGATCCGCCTAAGCTCTCACCAATTAATATCATTCCACCCAGAACCAAACTGAATGCTACTGGCAATCTTAATTGATGAAATTCAGCGCGGAATCCGCCTGGATTATAGAGTCCTGCTTGCCATTTTCTGGCCAAAAATAAAGAGAGAATAGCAATCACCACTTGAAAGATGGATATTGCCATTACGGCTTGACTAAAAATCAAATCTTTATCAGGAGCTTCAACGCCTTCTGAAGTCAAAACCTTCTGAACTAACGTAACCGCTAGATTAAGAACATCTGCCATCAAAATAGGTTGAAGCAGAGAACTAATAACCGCCAAAAAACTGCCGACTAAAAGCACCCAACTCCATGATATTGTTGACCTGAGCAAACAACTCAACAACATCACATCAATCAACACCATAAGTGCCGTTGCATCACCTTGAATTATCCATAGCACTAATGCTGGCAGACAACCCCAAGCTAATACAGGTATTCCTTCTTTTACACCTTTACGAAGCACCACCAACCCTAAGATTGTAGCAGCCAACCAAAACATCAAAGGGATCAAACCAAACACCATAACACCAACAATGGCATTAAAGCGTTTTTTCATTACCCATTTGGCTAAACCACTCATAGAAGCACTTCTTTCAGCCAATTAATTAAAGTGGCTGTCAGTGTAAGGAAGTAAAGCAATGTAGCGAGCGCGTTTGATTGCAGTCGCTAGCTGACGCTGGTAACGAGCCTTAGTGCCAGTAATACGGCTAGGTACGATTTTACCAGTTTCAGTGATGTAACCTTTCAGTGTGTCTAGATCTTTGTAATCGATCTCTTTAACGCCTTCTGCAGTGAAACGGCAGAACTTACGACGACGGAAAAAACGAGCCATGAGTGTCTCCTAATAAAAATAAATTAATCTTCAGATTCTTCAGAAACTTCTTCAGAATTGTCCTGGTTACGCTCTTCACGTTGAGGAGCAGAACGACGATCTTCACGACCTTCAGAAGCTTTAATAGGAGATACGTCAGTTACCGCATCTTTACGACGAATCACCAAGTTACGGATGATGGCATCGTTGTAGCGGAAAGTGTCGTTTAATTCAGACAAAACACTGTCAGAACACTCAATGTTCATAAGAACATAGTGTGCTTTGTGAATTTTGTTAATTGGGTAAGCAAGTTGACGACGACCCCAATCTTCTAGACGGTGAACTTTACCACCATCTTCAGTGATTAGATTAGTGTAACGCTCAACCATTGCTGGTACTTGCTCGCTTTGATCTGGGTGAACCAGAAAGACGATTTCATAATGACGCATTTAAGCTCCTTATGGGTTCTTAGTCTCCACGCTTCCCCTGTTAAAAAGCTGTGAGACAAGGAGTATTGATTTACAGGGACGCGCATTATATAGCACTAGTGAGTAAGAAGTAAACGAAATACACGCTAAGATCCAAAAGCAAACGGATATTGTATTTACACCCTCAGTAGAAGCCCATAAAATCAAAACCAATTAAACCTACTAAAAGATACGGACATTATGAAAAAAGCATTATTCGCAATCTGTCTATTGATACCGGTTACGACTTTAGCCGAAACAAAGCTGGGGGTCATCGGCGCCAAATCACAATCAATCTATAAAGCGACAGACTCGAATTCTGTTTCTCTTCCTAGTATATCTTATGAAGGTGAAAATTTTTTCTTACGATTACCTGATATTGGCTACCGTTTTTTTCCAAGGCGCTCTTTTCAAAACGTTGCAGTTGGCTTGTCTTATGATGCCTCGACGTTTGACCCCAGTGAGGCGAATGATATAAATATGCGCAAATTGGACGATAGAGATGCCAGCGTTATGGCGTTCGCCTCCTATCGAATAGGATTTATCAGCACCAAGCTTTCACAGGACATTAGCGGCAAACATGACGGCTATTCAGCTAAAATAGCTTTGGGGTTCCCTATTCCAGTTGGAATGTGGAGGATTATACCTTCTCTTTCTTACGAGTTTATGGACAGTAAAATGAGTAATCATTTATTTGGCGTTTCACAAAAAGAGTCAACAAATACTGGTGGCGCCATTTCTAGCTATGATTCAGGCTCCGTTTCGAAAATCCAATATGGAGTAAGAGGAGTCTATCCTATCACTACTAGCACCAATATCATGCTTGGTGTCAGTCGCACAAAATATGACGATAGCATTCTAAAGAGTCCAATTATTGAACGCGATGAGACAACCTCTCTTCTTGCTGGAGTCATTTTTAGTTTTTAGCACTCTACAAAACATTTCTCTCGAGAAATAAATCCGCAATTTTAGAGTCATTTGGAATTCAATAATGAATAAACTCTCTAACAATGCTCCAGCCATGCCATTTGGTTTCGAGACAGTTTCATTGTGGAATTACTCTTTTAGACTTTAATCTAACGCAAACCAAACCATCAACTTAATATTCTTTTCTCTTTTTTTGTTCATTGTTTGGCGTGCCCAATGAATGGGAGAAGCAAACTTTAAATTCAACACCTATTGGATTCGCCAGCCTTCTCGTTGGCCTATTCATTCAAAATAGACAGACAACAAAAATATCAGTCAAAACCTTAAGTAAGGATTACACATGCCAGCTTTCATTTATTTATTACTGCCAATACTTTTTTGGTCAGGAAATTATATCCTAGGCCGAGTACTGGTTTCTTCAGGCATCGACCCCTTTACCATATCCTTCCTCCGCTGGAGCCTTGCTTGTCTTATCATTCTTCCCTTTGCCTACAAGAAGCTATGGAAAGAAAGGAAGACTATCCAAAAAAACTGGCCCTTATTACTAATGTTCGGCTGGCTTGGAATCTGTAACTACAATTTGTTTTTATACATTGGCCTTAGCTCGACAACGGTAACCAACGCTGTATTACTCAATTCAATCATGCCAGTGATGATATTAATCACAGCACGTTTATTACTGGGGAGCAAAACGTCATGGATGCAAAATGTTGGTATTTTTATTTCTACCCTTGGTGCTATAACCATTGTTAGTCGTGGCAGTTTAGATACCTTCTTACATCTCAGCTTTTCACAAGGCGACTTATGGATTATTACCGCAGCTATCAGCTGGGCAATCTATTCAGTCATGATCATAAAGCGTCCGAAAGAAATGTCTTTAATTGGCTTCTTCGCTTGCACAGCCGTCATCGGAACTTTATTTCAAGCACCACTATTCTTTCTTTTTGGTGAAAGCCAATTGTCTAACTTTACAGCCAGCAATTGGATGGCAATCATTTATATGGGGGTATTTGCTTCAATTGGGGCATTTTTATGCTGGAACACGGGCATTCAAAAACTTGGGGCAGCGACAGCGGGACACTTCATTCATCTTTTGCCTGTATTTAGCATCAGTTTGTCGGTGATTTTTTTAGGAGAAAGCTTATTTCACTTTCATTATGTAGGTATTGCGCTGATCTTTTCTGGCATCTTTGTTGCCACTATTTTGAACAAAAAACGACTCAACTCAAAACCTAACAAGCTTGGTTAAGAAAGAGATTCCGCTCTTTCTTAACCTCTATTTTTCGCGATTCGAGTACTTATCAAAATGCTTAAAAAAATAAATAATATTCCTAAAACAGCATAAATATCTGGCACATGCCCCCAAACAGCCCACCCCCAAAAACCACTAAATACCACACCAATGTAACTCACCGGAGAAACAATACTTGCTGGTGCATAGGTGTAAGCCAAGTTGTAAAGATACATGCCAACATATAGCGTCATGGTAACCGCAGCCACCCAAGGCCATACAGCAAAAGGTAAAACTAAAGAATTACCTTGTACTAACATCAGCGGTAAAGACAATATCGTCGATACTAAAAAATACACAAATAACGTTTCTTGTCCCGTCACCTGCTGCGACAGCATGCGCGTCGTCACCATAGACAAAGCCAAACCTATAGCAGAAAGAAAGCCAACAATATGCCAAGGGTTTAGGTGATCAGGGGTAGGCTGAATAACAAATGCCACACCAACAAAACCAATAATAAGCGGCAACCAACGAGCTTTTGGAATTTTAATTCGATGCAATATCAATACAACAAATGGAACGCACAAAGGTGCACACGTTCTAAGTAAGGACGCCTCTACCAGAGGAATATGATTCAATGACCAATAATAAAAAAGAAAGCCTAAAAAGCCACCAAAACTACGCAGAAAATGCACTCGCCAAACAGAAGCTGACCGCTTCTGCCAGCGACCTCGCATTTGAGGAAAAAGTATTAATACGCAAAAAAAGCTTTGCCAGAAAACCAAAGTGGAAACGGCAATCATGGTTTGAGCCTGTTTAGCGGCCAAGGCTGTAAGCGACATGACAAACGCATAAGCGATTGTCATCAAAATCCCTTTCTTTAATAACTCATTATCATCTAACAATTTAGTCGCTCTTATAATCCATACAAAATAGAGACAAGATTTAACCTAATCATGAAAGTTTGTCGAGCATTACTCCCCTTTAATGCTAGGTATAACCAAGATAACGAGAAAAAAGCGGATGAGGCTCAGTTTGAGATAGGACAGATACAGGTTCATGTGCAATAACACAACCCCGCTCAACTAACAAAACTTGACCACCAACTAGACTGGCTTCTTGAGGTAAATGCGATACTAACAAAGTCGTTAACCCCAGCTCTGAAGTAACGTCATTAACCAAGTAGAGCATCTCTTCACGCAATGCTGGGTCCAAAGCACTGAAAGGCTCATCAAGCAACAAAATAGGCTTTTCTCTTACTAAGGCCCGTGCAATAGCAACTCGCTGAGCCTGCCCCCCAGACAAAGCTTGCGGAAAACGATCAGCTTTATCTGTTAACTGTGTTTTTTGTAGAGCCCACTGGACCCTCTCTTTTTGCTCATCACTCAAAGCAAGAGAAGGAGATAAACCAATTGCAACATTTTGCCAGACAGTCAATTGCGGGAATAAGTTATCACTTTGAAATAGCGTTGATATTGGCCTTTTATAAGCAGGCAAAGAAAGCAGAGACTCGCCGTTGAAATAAAGTTCTCCGCGACCATCCAAAAAACCTCCCAACAAATGTAAAAGAGTACTTTTTCCTTCACCACTTCCACCAAGCAAGGTAGTCACACCAGGAGAAATGTCCACACAATAATTTGCATGAAATCCCTCCCAATCATACTGAAGGTTAATTTTTAACATGTGCTCTTACTCCACCAATAAAGCGAGACGAACAATAAAACAAAACTAAGCACAGAGAAATTAACACCACAGCGACACAAGCACCTTCTTCTAACTTATAAGAACCAATCAGTTGAAATAAATACAATGGCAAAGACACCAATCCCTGACTACCAAATAGCGCAATCACCCCCATATCACCCAAAGAAAGCAATAGAGCATAACCAAAGGCTTGAGCAACACTGGTACGAATTAGTGGCCACTCTAACCACCATCGCGACCAAGACTGAATCCCTAAGCTCACATACACATTTCGAAAACGCCGCTCTTGCTGGTACATCACTGGTATCAACGCCCGCAGAACAAAAGGCAAGGCCATTACAGCATTGACCCATACCACAATCCAATAACTCGATTTAAATCCCCAACCCAAATCACGTAATGTCAAAAATAATCCCGTAGCAATGACCAATCCAGGCACCATTAAAATCATGTTCCCTAGGTGCTCGATTTTACTGGGTAAAAAAGCAAAATATTGACGAGCCATACAAAAACGCGCTAACACCCCAAAACAAATGCCAAGTAACACACTGACTAATGCAGCAGGAACGGCAATCTGCAATGAAACCAACGTAGCCTTCCATAAAGCAACTGACTGCAATGTATCCATAAAAATGGGAGAAAAGACGGGATCAAAAATAGCCAAAAAAGGCGGAACAACTAATATAAACGTACAGAACAAGGCAAAACTATCTGCCAACTTAGCCCAAAAAGAATCTTTAAGCGCATAGCCTTTTACCGCAATTAAACTCACATCCTGACGGTTGACTGGCGCAATCCGATATACAATCACCGCAAAAAGAGTACATATCGACACCTGAAGTAAAGCTAAAAAGCTGGCCTTATTTAAGTCAAAATCAAATCGAAGCGCTTGATAAATCGCCACTTCCAAAGTACTAAACTTTGGCCCTCCCCCTAAACTCAACACCACAGCAAAGCTTGAAAAGCACAACATAAAAATCAGCACAAAAGCGCCAGGAAGCACCTTTTTAATATAGTGCCATTCAATCCAACGAAAAGACGCCCAGCGAGAAAATCCCAACTGCGAAGCTTGGCGCCACTGTCCAGAAGGAATCAAATCATAACCCTGCAATAAAAACCGAACCGCTAAAGGCATATTAAAAAACACATGAGCCAATAAGATCCCAACCAAGCCGTACAAGGGAATTTGCACACCTATCAATTGATTCAACCATCCAGTGCGCCCATACACCACCACTAAACCTAAAATCGCCACAATGGTCGGTACCACCATGGAAACTGCAAACAGTTGCAGCAAAGCAGCGCGTCCAAAAAACTGTCGGTGAATTAGACAAGAAGCAACAGGAATAGCAATAAGCAAACTGATACCACTGCTTAGTAATGCTTGCCATAGAGAAAAACGTACAACACGCCAAAGATAAGGCTGCTGTAGATAGCCAAGCCAAGTTGGCAAATCGCTATAACGCAAAAGAGCCGCCAAGCTGGCCGCTCCCATAAGTAAGAAAAAGCCGACGCCCAATAACGCCGGCATTAATCCTTTTATAGCTCGAAAATAAAGCAACTTAACGTCTATTATTGAGTCGTGGCATTTAACCACTCATCAATCCAAGCTTTACGATTTTGCGCAACCTGCTTTGCAGGTAGAACCAAGTTTTTTGCAGGTTTTAATGCACTATCAAAAGCGGCTGGTAGCTTTTCATCTAGTTTAATTACAGGCAACATCCAGTTCCCAGTTGCTACCGTTGATTGAAAACCTGGCTGTAAAATAAACTGCATAAAACGTTTCGCTAGAACAGGATGAGGAGCATTTTCCATCATCGCCGCTACTTCAATTTGCGGATACAAACCTTCACTAGCCGGTGCCGCTTTATATTTATCCTCACCTTCAGCAACAACATGATACGCAGGTGATGTCGTATAACTCAGCACAACATCGGCCTCACCTTTCAAGAACAAACTGTACGCATCAGACCAACCTTTAGTAACCGTGACAGTATGCGAGGCAAGGCGCTCCCAAGCGTCAGCGGCTTCATCTCCATATACCGATTTCATCCATAACAACAAACCAAGCCCAGGTGTACTGGTTCGTGGATCCTGATAAATGACTCGAAGGTTTTGATTATCAACAACCTCTTGCAAACTCGTTGGTGGGTTAGGCAGCGTTTCAGAGTTATAAATGAAGGCAAAATGACCTTGATCAAATGGCACAAAGGTTTTGTCTGACCAGCCACCAGCAATTGTCACCGCTGAGGTATCCACCCCATGCTGACCAAGTAAGCCTGACTTTTTAGCCGCTTCCATTAAATTCAAGTCTAACCCTAATAAAACATCTGCTTTAGACGATTTACCTTCTAACTGAGCGCGGGACAAAATACCGCCAGATGAGTCCAAGGCGACAAAGTTTACTTCGCAGTCACACTCTTTTTCGAAATTTGCTTTTATCTTAGGCCCCGGTCCCCAGTCAGATGAGAAGGAGTCATAGGTGTAAACATTGAGCGTATCTTTTGCCAAAGCAAAAGGGGAAAGTGCCAAACCTAAACTAACTAAAGAGGTCGAAAATAACGTTGTTAACGAAAATGAGTTCAAAGTGTGTCGCTCCTAAATAACGTGAGCGGCGTACAGGGGAAATGGCAAGCGATAAGGTTAAAATTACGCGCATAACCTAGCTTGCTATCTCGATTCCTACGCCAGCATGATCTGGATCAGGTTCGGTGGGTTAGCGGCTAATCCGCTTCTCAGCTTTAACATTCAAAAATGTTAAAGCACCCCATGAGATAATGAGCGTCTATTGTAAAGAGTCGATCAGCGGAAGTCCATTTCTGAAAGCACCCTGGTCACTGCTCCTTGGTTTTTTTCGGCAAAACGCATTGCTGTTTGACCAAGGCGAAAACGCTGGGAAGCTTGTCCAGCAAGATCAATGACGACTTTTCCCAGTTGCGCTTCATCTTGGCAACGAATAGCGCCATTCACTTGAAGTAGCTGATCGGTAATATCTAAAAAGTTAAAGGTATAAGGCCCTACTAAAATAGCCTTACCAAGCAAAGCGGGTTCAATCGGGTTATGACCACCGCGTTTAATTAAGCTGCCACCCACAAAGACCAAATCAGAGGCTTGATAGTAGTGTATCAACTCCCCCATTGAATCCCCAATCACAACATCAAAATTTGCCCATTGATCCAATGGAGTTTGAGTACGAAGTGTAACCCGTTCAAAATGCTGACTCGCTAATTGCTGGACAGCGTCGAAGCGTTCAGGGTGACGTGGAACCAATATTAATAATGCATCTGGATACTTTTGCTGCAAGGATTTATGGATACGTAAGAGCATGTCATCTTCTCCTTGATGAGTACTACCCCCAACCCATACGAATCTAGAACCTAACTGCCCACGCCAGTTAGCCTGGAGGACTTCTGGCGGCACATTGAGATCAAATTTAATACTTCCCGTAACGAGCACTTTTTTAGCACCTAATGCTTCAAAACGAGAACCATCTGCCTGAGCATGAGCCAAGAAGCAATCAGGTAAAGCGAACAGCGGCCGAGAGACAATCGAGAACTTTTGGTAGCGCTGAAAAGAACGATCACTTAGCCGAGCATTAACCACATCAATACGCAAACCATGTCGCTTTGCCTGCTGTAACAAGTTCGGCCAAAGTTCCGTTTCTACAATCACTAGGCGCTTACAAACCAAATTCTTAAATGCTTTCTTAACACTACAACGCCAATCCATGGGCAAATATCGGTGCTCAGCAAAAGGAAACGCCTTTTGCACCTGTTCAGCCCCTGTCGGTGTCATCGTAGTAATAAGCAGACGCTTAGAAGGATATTTTGCCCGCCATTGCGTCACCAATGGTCGTACTGCCAATACTTCACCAACCGACGCACAATGCACCCATAAATCAGCTTCAACAACAGGCCAAAAACCCAGCGCTTCTTTAGCTCGATAATGTTCATAGTTTTTTTTGAATTTGCGTACTTTCAGCAGAATAACTGGCGTCAGCAAAAATAATAAAACACGATACAACCACATATTTAAACAGTCGTTTCCGTAAATTGTTGGTTATGCAGCTGTGAATAAGCCCCATTCAAGGCAAGCAACTCACTATGAGAACCTTGCTCAATAATCTCTCCATGATCTACCACGGCAATAATATCGGCATTTTCAATGGTCGATAGTCTGTGAGCAATAGCAATCGTCGTGCGATTTTCCATTAGGTTATCGAGAGCAGACTGAATCGCTCTCTCAGACTCCGTATCCAAAGCAGAAGTCGCTTCATCCAAGATTAAGATAGGTGCATTTTTCAAAATTGCTCGTGCAATGGCGATACGCTGACGCTGACCACCAGATAGCAAGACACCATTCTCTCCCACCATAGTGTCTAAGCCACGATCCAGTTCCTGTATAAACCCCCAAGCGTTAGCCGCTTTTGCCGCTGCAATAACCTCTTCGTCACTCGCATCGCGCAAATAGCCATACGCAATATTTTCACGAATAGTGCCATTAAACAGTACAACTTGCTGGTTTACTAAAGCAATATTCGAACGTAAATCACTCAGTTTATAATCATTAATAAGAACACCATCAATATTGAGAGTCCCTTCATCAATGTCATAAAAGCGCGGAATCAGATTCGCTATTGTCGATTTGCCACTACCAGAGCGCCCCACTAAGGCCAAAGTTTTGCCAGCTGGAAGAGACAAGTTAATATTGTTTAGTGCTTTTTTATCTGCTCTAGGATATTTGAATGACATCTCTTTCCATTCAATATTTCCGCTCAACCGAACTGCTGACGTCTGCCCCTTATCCACTTCTTCTTTCAAATCTAAGAAATCAAAAATACTGTAAGAAGCAGCAATGCCTTTTTGCAAGATACTGTTCACTTCGGTTAGCTGTCTAATTGGTTTTCCTAACATGCCTGCAGCGGTCAAAAATGCAATAAAATCACCAGGAGTCATGTGCGAACTAATGGAAGGACTCAATGCAAACCAAATCAAAATCGCCATCATAATAGCGAGAATAAATTGCACTATTGGAATATTTAGAGACTTGGTCATCTCCATCTTTAATTGTGAACGACGGTTTTCATGGGCCGCATTTCGAAATCTCTTGATTTCATAATCACTGCCACCAAATATTTTTACAACTTCATGGCCTTTAATTGCCTCTGAAGCCACATCGGTGACGCCCCCCATTGCATCCTGAATGCGGGTACTTAATTTACGAAAACGCTTAGAGGCATAAGAAACAATCAAGCCAATTAGAGGGACAACCAAAAGAAATAATAAGGACAAGCGCCAGTTCATATAAATCATATAACCCAGCAAACCAATTACGGTTAGACCTTCCCGTAAAAGCACACGGATCGCTTGAGTAATAGAACCAATCACCTGTTCTGTATCATAAGTTAACTTGGCAAGTAAGCGACCCGTTGGAATGGAGTGATAATAACTAGAAGGCAAAAGAACCAATTTATCAAACATGCTGGTACGTAAATCATACACCACATTGTTCGCTACTTTAGCCATAAAATAGTTACCTAAAAAAGTCCCTACCCCTCTAGCAATAAAAACCCCCAGAATAGCCATAGGAATAAATATTCGACTATCTGAAACCTTCCCCAAAGAGACGACATCAACGATATGCTTTAATAAGGCAGCTAAAGCGGGCTCCATTGACGCGTAAATCAAATAACCCAACACGCTCAACAGTAAGTACGCCCAAGATGAACGAACATAGACCAACAAACGCAAATAGGTTTGCAAACCTGAAACAGGCGCCTTTGAACTAGGTGGCAATTCGCTATCTATCTTTTCTTTATCTTGCATCTACAAATTCGCTTTTTCGATTATAGCTGTGGTCGAATAGCCATCAACAAAAGTTAATACCTTCACATCTCCGCCATTAGCAAGTACATGATCAGCTCCAACAATCGTTTCTATTGTGTAATCTCCGCCCTTAACTAATACATCAGGTGTTAATAGTTCGATAATTTCTTTTGGAGTGTCTTCATCAAACCAAGTGACCCAATCAATTGCACCGACACCTTCTAATACCGCCATGCGATGAGCCAAATGATTAATTGGTCGTTTTTCACCTTTAAGCCGACGAACCGATTCATCCGTATTAACCGCCACCACCAACCGATCCCCCAATGCTTTAGCCTGCTTCATATAAGCAATATGACCAGGATGGAGAATATCAAAACAACCATTTGTAAAAACGATTTTCTCACCATTCATTTGCGCTAACTTAATTTGCTCAAGTAAATCTTTCGGTGAAAGTACGCCAAAATTCGTGCTATGTGAGCGCTGAAACATAATGGCTTCAAGGCGCTCCGCACTGATAGAAGCGGTGCCAAGCTTTCCAACTACATAGCCAGCGGCTTGATTGGCATATTCAACTGCATCGATAAAACGTTTACTTGTCACATAGATAGCCGTTAGAACCGCCACAACGGTATCTCCAGCGCCTGTCACATCAAATACTTCTTTTGCGGCCGTGGCGAGCGAGAATGGAGGCTTGTCATCGCTCAGTAAAATCAGACCGTCTTCACCACGTGTCACCAACAAAGCATTCCAACCGAACTGCTCTCTTAGGGCTTTTGCTTTTTCCACTAACTCTTGCGTTGAATGGCATTTACCTACAATGGTTTCAAATTCAAGAAGGTTGGGTTTAACTAATGTAGCACCTTGATAGATCGAGAAATCATTGCCTTTAGGATCAACAAAGCTTGGTACTTTCGCCACATTTGCCAACTTTATCAAAGTCTGGACGTCGGCAAGGCAACCTTTAGCATAGTCAGAAAAGATAACGGCATCAGCTTGTGGCAAACACTCTTCAACCACCTTCGCCAAAGCATCATTCTGAGAAAGACTGTCTTCCCGCTCTTCAAAATCCAAACGAATTAGTTGTTGATGGCGGCTCATTACCCGTAATTTAGTAATCGTTGGAAGTGTTTCAGAACAAACAAATCGACAAGTAACGCCGTTTTCTTCTAAACAACGTGCTAATACATCAGCATTTTCGTCATTACCAACGACACCAACTAAGGTGACTGGCACGCCTAATTTGGCCAACCCTAGAGCTACGTTCGCAGCCCCACCAGGGCGATCTTCAATTGCAGATACTTTTACCACTTGAACTGGAGCTTCAGGAGAAATACGCGACGTTCCACCATGCCAGTAGCGATCCAGCATCACATCCCCAACAACAAGAATGTGTTTATCTTTAAAATTCAAATACGAAGAGTTCATAGGCACATAATAATCGATTTTTAGAGGCGCTCATCTTATCATACTCCCACACCAAGTTGGACATACCTAAAACATACGAAATAAGGCTTTTATCCTATGCTGAATTCCGCTCTTACATCCAGTCAGGCATTTTTATTTGATGAACTGCTAAACAACTGGTCTCGCTATGGAATCGACAAAGAACAAGGATTCAGCTACGAAAGCATGACCCATAATTGGACACCAAACCCTGTTGGTCGAATACGCCTGTTAACGCAATGTAGACAACTTTATACTTTCAGTCATGCCTGCCAGATCAAAAATAAACCAGACTGGTTTGCGACACTAACACCGTTATTTAACTTTATAACGAGCCATTATTTTATCGAAGAACGCTGGATTTTTTCATTAAATGACAACCTAACGATAAAAGACAAGCAGTCGGATGCCTATGCTCTTGCCTTTATTTTATTGTCTTTCAGTCATTACTATAAAGTGACTAAAGATGATCGTGCCCTTACTTATATGAAAAAGACCCATCAATTTCTTGAAGAAAACATGCGAGCAAATACTGGTGGTTTCTACGAAGCGTTCCCGATTGATGAAACGCAAACTCGCCGGCAAAATCCGCATATGCACTTATTGGAAGGCTACGTGGCCGCTTTTGAGGCAACACACGACAACCACTATAAAATAGCCATCCAGTCATTATTGTCGTTGGCTCTTAAGCATTTTTACCACAAGGAAACAAAAACATTGCGCGAATTTTTTTGCGTAGATTGGAGCCTTGATCCAGAAATAGGCCAACAGGTAGAACCTGGGCATCATTTTGAATGGGTCTGGCTACTTCACCAAGCCAACAAAATACTCCCCAATTCAGATTATACAGATTTGGCACAACACTTATGGCAAATTGCTTCTCGTCACGGGCTCGCCAAAAATGGCGGTATCTATAACCAAATTGACGGAAACTCTTATCAACCAATTGATAAAGAAAAACGCATTTGGCCAATTACCGAGTACCTTAAAGCCATCACAGTAATGCCAATTGGCAAAGAGGAAAAAATAGATCGACTAGAAAAAGCGCTCAATTTTGCACAACAATACTATTTTTTACCTAATGGTCGGTGGAACGAGTATCTTAACGAAGACAATACGCCAAAAGACTTTCCGCTTCCCGGCACCAGCAGCTATCATATTTTTCTCGGCCTAACAGAAGTGGTAGCATGGGCGGAAGCAAACACTGATTTACAAAATTCTTTTTAAGTTTCGCCGACGTACTTAAAGCCAAACTTAATAAAGCTAACACCTTCGATACAAGGAAAAATGTATTATGTATATAGTAACTGGCGGCGCTGGCTTTATTGGCAGCAACATCATCAAGGCATTAAATAATAAAGGCATTAAAAATATCCTTTTGGTCGATGACCTAACAGATGGTAAAAAATGTCTCAATCTATCAGATCTTGATATTGCCGATTACATGGACATGTACGACTTTTTGGACGCGATAAAAAACAATACGCTAGGTATTAATCCAATTGCAGTATTTCATGAAGGAGCCTGCTCTGCGACGACAGAGTGGAATGGCAAATTTGTCATGGATGTTAACTACCAATACTCAAAAGCCGTATTGGACTTTTGTTTAAAACATGATGCGCCATTCTCTTATGCATCTTCTGCTTCTGTTTATGGTTCAGGCCCTATATTCCAAGAGTCTCGTGAAAACGAAAAACCTCTTAATATGTACGCCTACTCTAAATTTCAATTTGACCAATACGTTCGTACTATTCTACCTACAGCCAAAAGCCAGATTGTGGGCTTTCGCTATTTCAATGTCTATGGACCACGAGAGCAGCACAAAGGAAGCATGGCCAGCGTTGCTTTTCATTTACGTAATCAAGTACTTGCTGACGAAAATCCAAAACTGTTCGGTGCTTATGATGGTTACGAAGCAGGCGGACAAAGTCGAGATTTTATTTACGTTGAAGACCTAGTGAATACCAAACTTTGGTTCTTAGAAAACACCCAAAAATCTGGAATTTTCAACTTAGGAACAGGAAAAGCCGAGCCTTTTCGTACCATTGCGGAAACCGTCATTGCCCATTATAAAAAAGGCGAAATCGAATACATTCCCTTCCCAGAACACCTAAAAGGCGCATACCAAAGCTTTACTCAAGCCGATATAACCAAACTTCGTGAAGCTGGC
Organism: Marinomonas sp. CT5; assembly: GCF_018336975.1. NCBI lineage: Bacteria > Pseudomonadati > Pseudomonadota > Gammaproteobacteria > Oceanospirillales > Oceanospirillaceae > Marinomonas > Marinomonas sp. CT5. The sequence continues at coordinate 3,405,228 of NZ_CP025572.1, forward strand.
TACGAAGGAAGCTTCCGAGGGTTGGCCCAAGGCGTTCAGGACTACTTAGGTTGGCTCGATTCTAATGGCTAAATATTTAATTGTTGGACCATCTTGGGTTGGCGACATGGTTATGGCTCAAAGCCTCTTTATTACGCTAAGACAGCATGATAAAGAGGCGATTATTGATGTTATTGGCCCAAATTGGTCCCTACCAATCCTAGCTCGAATGCCTGAGGTACGAAACGCAATCACTTTGCCTACAGGTCATGGAGAATGGGGCATTCGTACCCGCCGTAAACTGGGTCACTCTCTTCGCTCTGAAAAATACGATCAGTCCATCGTCATACCTCGCTCATGGAAATCGGCATTGGTACCATTCTTTGCCAATATTCCTCACCGGGTCGGCTTTAAAGGTGAGCAGCGTTACATCCTACTTAACGAACGTCGCAGATTAGACAAAGGGATTTTAAATCAGACGGTAAAACGCTTTACTTCATTGGGGCTCCCCAATGAGCAGGCTTATCCACCGGCGAATATACCGTCTCCAGCACTTCGTGTTGACCCAACCAACCTAAAGCGCCTTTACGAACAACACAATTTATCAAATAAACCCGCCATCGCCCTGATGGCTGGCGCTGAGTTTGGCCCATCAAAACAATGGCCGATTGCCTATTTTCATCAATTAGCGAAAAGTGCGGTGAATTCTGGCTACCAAGTTTGGGTTCTTGGCGGACCAAAAGACCAAGCGGATGGCGATAAAATAGTGGCCGAACTTGGTGAGTTTGCCATCAATTTGTGTGGCAAGACTCAACTTGTTGATGCTATCGACTTACTTTCAGCTGCCGAAAAAGCTGTCAGTAATGATTCTGGCTTAATGCATATTGCCGCCTCCGTAGGAACAGAGGTCCACGGCATTTATGGATCAACCAGTGAATTATTTACTCCTCCATTAACAGAGAACAAAACGATTCATAACCTACACCTTGAATGCTCTCCTTGCTTCAAACGCACCTGCCCTCTTGGACATACAAACTGCCAAAACCAACTGCTTCCAGAAATGTTAATTGATGCTTTAAACCTTTCATCTTCGGAATCCTCTTTATGATGAGCAAAACCCCAAAAGCCACACTAACCGCTGCGCTCATTGTTAAAAATGAATCGAAGAATTTAGAAGTCTGCCTAAGCAGTTTAACTGGATGGGTAGATGATATTGTTATTCTTGACTCAGGAAGCCATGACAACACTCAGGAAATAGCAGAAAAATTCACAAAGCATTTTTACTTAAAATCCGACTGGCAAGGCTTTGGTATACAAAGACAAACAGCCCAAAAATACGTATCTACAGACTATGTCTTCTGGATTGATGCAGATGAAGTGGTTACTGAAGAATTGAAAAAAAGTATTTTAGAGGCCGTCGCTCAAAATAAAGACAAAACAGCCTACAGTATTAATCGTAAAAGCTGGGTATTTGGGCGTTTTATTGAGCACTCAGGCTGGTACCCAGATAGAGTAACTCGGCTTTACAAGGTAAAAGAAGGTCATTACTCAGACGATTTAGTACATGAAAAAGTACTTTTAGCGGAAAATGTAAAGCTTGAGTCATTAAAAGGCGATTTAACACATTACACCTACGACGACCTCCAACATTACTTAGTAAAATCAGCATCTTACGCAAAACTTTCAGCAGACCAGAAAGAAAAACGCGGCAAGAAAACATCCCTAAGCAATGCATCACTTCACGCTTTCGCCTGCTTCATAAAAATGTATCTCATAAAACGTGGCTTTTTAGATGGTAAGCAAGGTTTTCTTCTTGCGGTATTATCGGCGCACTCCACTTTTGTGAAATACGCCGACCTTTGGATACGCTCGCAACCTAAGCGCCCCGACTAATATCAGCAGGTTTTATAAATTTCTAACAAAGTATCAACGTGCTTCTTCTGATCAAAGAATTCACAAGCACGTTTTCTTGCCATATTAGACAAACGATCCCTTTCTTCACTACTAGAGCTAAGCTTGTCTATCGCATTGGCAAAAGCTTGAGTATCAAAGGGGTCCACAACAACGCCCGTGTCTTCTAAAAGCTCAGGAATCGCGCCGTGACTGGAGCCAACAATGGCTTTTCTTGCCGCCATAGCTTCAATCACTGTCAACCCAAATGCTTCATTGTGTGAAGGAATCACTACCACATCAACAGTCTTCAACAAGATATCGGGCTTATTAGTGAAGCCATAAAATGTCACTTTATTTTGCAAATCGTTTTCGGCAACATATGACTGAAGCATCTGCACATAGTCTGTCGAACCGCCCGTTTCAGCAGTTAGGCCACCAACTACAACAAGATGTGCCTGACTTAGCGTCAACTGTTTTAAGGCTTTTAATAGTTCTAGATGCCCTTTACCATTTGATAGGCGACCGACAATACCAATTAAAATAGTATCCGAAGGCAATGATAACTCAGCCTTTAAATCAAGTTCGATATCTTCGACTTCGGCGATTTCCGTTCCGTACCACAATCTCTTTATTTTATCTTCTGGCATAGGAAGCGCTTTAACATTTCGACCTCGGGTAAAGTTGCTGATGGATAATACTAAATCCACATTGCGATAAATAAAGCGATGGTAAAAATCTCTTTTTGATCGTTTAGCCCCCATGTGGTCAGTGTAAATCAATTTAAAACCACATAATTTCTTTAATAAAACAGCCAGCGTCAAATCGCTCGATTTATGGCAGTGAACAACGTCAATCTCACGCTGCTTAATCCATTGCGCAAGACGAAACAGTTTTCGATACCCTTCACCACGACTGGCTAACGATAACGTACTATCAAATGTCTCTACCATACGAGCATTCGTTGGTGTACCAGTTTGCCCCATACCGTACACCTTACAACCCAAAGACATCATTGTTGCCCCGACTCGCATAGGGTACATTTCCAAACCGCCAAAGCCGGTTGAAAGGCAAATGTGCAGTACATTCATCTTATTAGACATTTTAAAAGCATTTCCTATATTTAGAGATTCGTATACCAGGTTTTTATTTCATCAAACAAATTAGTCACATCCAAATCAGCCAAAGATACCTCTGGCCCACTGGTGGTAAAAGGTAACCAACGACCTTCACTATTAAGCGTTTTCCATCTCAAAGGCTTAGAGGAACGTTTATTAGGGTAAAAACCAATTGTCGGTACATCCATCGCACCAGCAATATGTAATGGACCAGTTGACCCAGCTACAAACAAGTTAGCAGTAGCAATAGAGCGCATGAAGTCGGCAATACCATCATTCTTATCATACAAGCTGACATGACTCACCAAGCCTTGCAAAGCATCAACTAGCGACTGGGAGATAGGCGCTTCACCAGGCCCTGCGGTTATGACAAAGTGAAAATGATCAATACCATCTAAGAAAACAATCAATTTCATCCATTGGCCTTGCGTCAGCGTATTAGAAGATCCACCAGTCACAGGATGAACAAAACACAATTTCCGTTCAACGCTGACTCCGAGAGCATCAAGCTTGTTTAACTGCTTAGTTACCTCTTCAGGAGAATAAGAAAACATCGGTGACATTTCTGGTTGGTCTTCACCACCCAACAACGCTATAAAATAATGAGCCAGTTCTAGGTTGTATTGAAATTCAGGTTTAAGTGACTTAGAACGACGCTGACGCAGTGTGTGGGTATATAAAAACTGCACCCACTTTGTGGCAGGAGCAACTCGAACCGGTATTTTAGCCTGTCGAACTAAAGTGGCATTATAAGAGTCTGAAAACAAACAAATCACGGCATCAAACTTATGTTTTTTAAGTTCTGTTACTAATGATTTTTTATTTTGGGGATCCTTAGGATCAATAATGATGTCATCAATCCAAGCAAAAGATTGAGCGATGTCTTTTGTGTAATTTGGCACCAATGCCGTCAGAGTGGCACTCGGAAAAGCATTTTTAATCGCTTGTATGGCAGGTAAAGCAAGGACGAAATCGCCAATTTTATCATTGCGTACCACTAAAATCTTCTTTACTTCCGACATAAACTAACTTCCTAACATTAAGCTCTTGGCTTTTGCTTAATAATGACCTACTAATAAGTCATCAGCTTAGCAAGACTTACATTTTCGCGATAAAAAATGAGAGCTAAATCGGAAAATTAATGCTCTGCAAGACAAAATCAAACACATTTTAAGTAGGTTCTTTAGCGCTTTCAATAAAAAGTGTAGGCAAAACCCTATAAGTCGCACTAGTCTATTAAAGAAACAACTAGGAGTTCTATATGAAGTTTGAACTGGTCGATCGTCAAGGTTATATCCCTGATCTTAACTATGGTGACGCAGGACAAGAACTTTCCTGCTTTATTCCCGCTGATTACCCCTTCCAACAAGTCAGTTACAACAATGGCGAAGGTGAAGCCATCATCGACAAACACACATGGCAATTTTTCTTTACTCAAGAAGGAATTGGAATGCAGTTAATCGATGGCATTGTCACTCTCAAAGAAGCTGAGCATTTCCTACATGATGTTAAGTCACACATCTGGGGAGAAGCCAACCAAGAAGTCCAGATTTTCATCGCTGGAGCAACACCTAAGTAATTCATGTAACAAGTGACTAAGCTCTAATAATAGACTTAGTCACTTGTTATTTATATTAGAAATGACGCTATAAACTCTTGGACGCTCGCAACATTCTTTTCGACCATTGACTCCATGAGCCGACATACACTTGCTTAGCTTCTATTCCCGCATAATTTAAAGCCAGAACATTATGACAAGCCGTCACACCTGAGCCGCAGTAATATACATAGGCATCACTGCTATTAGACAACCAGTCTTGCCATTCAACATGCAATTGTTCCGCAGGCTTAAAGCAACCCTCCGCATCTAAGTTATCAGAGAAAGGACGATTAATGGCACCTGGAATATGCCCAGCGATAGGGTCCATCGTTTCATTCTCTCCATTAAAACGATCTGCCGCTCTGGCATCCACCAGCTGAAACTGATTGGTTTCGAAATTTTCGACAATGGCTTGTTCATCCACAGCCCAAGGAAACGACACAGAGAAACAATACTCAGACATTATAGAGTTTGGCGCTTTTACCGAAACTTCACGATTTTCTCGTCGCCACTTTGGAAAGCCGCCATCTAACACTCGAGTTTGTATATTTTGTTGGCTTAGCATCCACCAAGCACGGGCGGCAATCGCCCCTCCCATATCATCATAAACAATTACCTGAGTATTTGAGTCTATCCCCCAGATTTGCAATTGCTTGGAAAAAGTAGTCACGTCTGGCAATGGATGGCGGCCCGTAAGCTCCGTCTCTGGTGCTGCAAGTTCATGGTGCACATCGACAAAAATAGCACCGGGGATATGACCCTTATCGTATTCTAATTTTCCTTTAGCATGGTCAGCCAAATAAAACCGACAATCTAAAACAACCACATTCGGCTGCCCAAGTAACAGGGCCAATTCATTTGTATCAATGAGTGTTTTTAATAGCACAGGCATTCCTTAGACAATCACCAATGGCCGCAAGAGACCAATTCTGTTAATTATAAATCTACTTTGATTATGCGTTTTTTGCTAATATTCGCAGCAAATATCCTACTACTGAGTTTTCTATGTTACGTATCGACCTTATCCTTACTGAGCAAGGCCTAGCTAAATCTCGCTCACAAGCACAAACCTTTATTAGTGAAGGAAAAGTTTCATACAAACAAAACCAATCTTGGATAAAAGTCAGTAAACCCAGCTTAAAGCTTCCTCCAGACATTGAACTCAATGTTATCGCAGACGAGGCAGACAAATACGTGTCCCGTGGTGCGTTGAAACTTGAAGGCGCTTTACTGCATACACAGCTCAATATCGACAACTTCCTTGTGTTAGATATCGGCCAATCTACCGGAGGCTTTAGCGATTGCGCCATTCAACATGGTGCGGCACATGTTGTTGGCGTAGAGGTAGGACATGGACAGCTAGATCCACGATTACAAAATCATCCAAATATTACTTGTCTAGAAGGGATAAACGCACGAAACCTAAGCGTTGAAGACTTACAAGATCACTTTCCAGCAGAAGGCTTTGACCTAGCTGTGATGGATGTTTCTTTTATCTCACAGACAAAGATTTTGCCACAACTTCCCAAATTACTAAGCAAAACAGGCCACCTAATCACCTTGGTAAAGCCACAATTTGAGGTAGGCAAAGAGTTCATTGGTAAAGGCGGGATTGTAAAAGACAAAGGGCGAGTCAAGCAGCTTGAGAAAGACATTCAGGACGTCGTAAAAGCGCTTGGTTTTGAGGTGAAGTGTTATATAGAGAGCCCAATAAAAGGCGGGGATGGAAATCAGGAATTTCTACTTTGGGCCACAAAGAAAGACACCTAAAACCCAACTCTTTTAGAGAACCTCATCATAACCATGACTAGTCGTTGGCAAGATCTCACAAGCTTCTTTTTCTTCTAGTTCAGCAATGTAGCTCCTTGCCATATAAAACCCTAAGCAACCAAAAATTACCGACCCCATAGCTTGCCCAAAAAGGATGCCTTCCGCCCCCATAAAGAGAGAGAAGATAATAATAAGGGGCCAGGTTCCTAACGTAGCTCGGCCAAAGTTCAGCAAAGTGCTGTTCAAAGGTTTGCCGAGATTATTAAAAGCCGCAATCGCAATAAACAACAAGCTCTGAAAGAAAAAACTAAAAGAGGTATAGGTAGCAAAAAATCGAATCATATCGGCACTACCCTGTGAGGCATGAAATACCGATACCAGCCAATCTTGCATATGATAAAGAGCAAAACACAACACCAAGCAGTAACCCAAAGCATAAACTACCGCACTAGTCATTGCGCTGTGCATTCGATCAAAACGTCCTGCTCCATAGTTTTGCCCTAAGATAGGCCCAACCGCACCAGACAAAGCAAATATCCCACCAAACACAACAGGAATGATCCGCCCTATCACCGCTATCGCCGCAACAGCATCATCACCAAATGAAGCCGTATGCTCCATCACAATGGCATTCGCTAAAGGAGAAGACATGTTGGTTAGCATGGCAGGAATGGCAATCATAGAAATCGATTTAACGTCTTTAAAAAAGTCCATTAAATCAAATTGGCCCAACATCTTATGGATATGAACTACGCCGTAATAAGACACAGCCACCATAGAAAAACGTGCGATTAGAGAAGCAATAGCAGCCCCTTGCACCCCTAAGCCAAAAACGAAAATAAAAATAGGGTCGAGTAACGCATTGACTAAGCCGCCAACCATAGTCGCATACATAGCACGTCGAGCGTCGCCCAAAGCTCTCATAATGCCAGAACCGATCATGCCAATCATGACCGCAGGCATGCCTATGACCAAAATCTGTAAATATCCAGTTGCCAAGTCTAATGTTCGACCAGTGGCCCCGATATATAAAAGAATATGAGGAATATTAGGCCAAATAAGCCAAACCACACCGCTAGAAAAGAAAATACCAAATGCCAAGACATTGACGGCTCGACGCTTTGCAAGCTCAACCTGACCTTCTCCAATCGCTCTAGAGACCAACGCCGTTGCCGCAATAGCCACCGCAATGCTCAAGGAAATGGTAAAAAACATAACCGTACTGGCAAACCCCACGGCGGCCACAGCTTCTTTTTCACCAAGCATAGACAGAAAGAGCATATCAACCAAATCAACCAAGAACATGCACATTAATCCAAATGCACCTGTGGCTGACATGACAACAACATGCTTAAAGGTTGAACCTTCTGTAAGCTTTGCCGGAGCTGGCATTTCTTTCCCCTAAAAATGACGCCGCAAAACACTGCAACACATTGCGTCAAAAAATAAAAAACCGGACAAGCAATCTACTTGTCCGGTTGGTTATTTTCTCATGTATATTGAGTTGAGAAAATGATTACATTATGGATAACTCAATGAAGATGATTATTTGAACGGTTAAACACAACTTTTTCGACATCTGCGAAACGCTCAGCAAAATGCACCGTCATCCCTTCCTTCACCGACTCAGGTAATTCTTCAAAATCTCGACGATTAGGCTCAGGCAAAATCACCTCACTGATTTTACTGCGTTTAGCCGCGATGATCTTCTCGCGAATACCACCAACGGCCAACACTTGCCCAGTCAAGGTCAGCTCCCCTGTCATCGCCAAACCACGACGTACAGGTTCCCCTTTCGCCAATGACAACAAAGCCGTCGCCATAGAAATGCCCGCACTTGGGCCATCTTTAGGCGTTGCCCCTTCTGGCACATGCAAATGCACAAGGCTCTTATCAAAAAACTCAGGTGCCTTTTGATAACTCTTGGTGTGTGAGAAAACATAAGAATAAGCAATCTCGGCAGACTCCTTCATCACATCCCCCAGTTTACCGGTAAGTTTTAATCCACGGGTTAAGTCATGCACCTTATTAGCTTCAATGGGTAAGGTTGCTCCTCCCATAGAAGTCCAAGCCAATCCTGTCACCACACCGACGCCCTGCAATGTCTTCTCGGGTCTGAAATACGGCATCCCCAATAAGGTTTCCACGTCTTTCACACCGACATTAATATGCTCTTTTTCGCCCGTCATTAATTCAACGACACTCTTGCGCAATATTTTTTGCAGCAATTTATCCAACCCTCGAACACCCGCTTCACGAGCGTAATGCTCAATAATATGACGTAACGCGGCATCAGTAATGTTCAACTGCTTCTTCAACAGCTTGTTTTTCTTCAACAGCTTAGGCCATAAATGTTGTTTCACTATGGCAAGCTTCTCATCACCGATATAGCCCGATAAACGAATCACATCCATCCTATCTAACAGGGGCGCTGGGATGGTATCCAACTGATTCGCGGTACAAATGAACAAGGCTTTCGATAAATCAATGCGCATATCTAGATAGTGATCAAGGAATTCAACATTTTGCTCAGGGTCCAACGCTTCTAACAATGAAGAGGCAGGGTCACCTTGGAACGAAGAGCCAATTTTATCGATCTCGTCCAACATGATGACAGGGTTTTCAACTTCCACATCTTTTAAGGCTTGAACAAACTTACCAGGCAAAGCCCCAATATAAGTTCGACGATGTCCTTTGATTTCCGCCTCATCCCGCATACCACCAAGACTAAAACGGTAGAACTTACGATTCAGAGACTCAGCGATAGATTTACCAATCGACGTTTTACCCACACCAGGAGGACCGACCAGCAATAAAATACTACCGCCCATTTCACCACGATGAGCGCCCAGTGCTAAAAACTCCACAATGCGATCTTTGATATCACTTAATCCAGCATGATGGGACTCTAGAACCTCTCTTGCTAGTTTAATGTCTAAGTTATCCTCAGAATGAACGCCCCAAGGAAGCGACGTTGCCCAATCCAAATAATTACGAGTCACTCCATACTCAGGAGACCCTGTTTCAAGAATACTAAGCTTATGTAACTCTTCTTGAATTTTTTCACTCACCGCTTTCGGCAGTGTTTTGCCATCTAATCGCTCTTGAAATGTTTCCACATCTGATGTGCGATCGTCCTTCGAAATACCCAGTTCTTTCTGAATAATTTTTAGCTGCTCTTTAAGAAAAAAGTCACGCTGGTGTTTCCCTATTTTATCATTCACCTCTGCGCTGATTTCATTTTGTAAACGAGCAATTTCAAGCTCTTTTCTTAACAAGGTTAACGCTAGATGCATACGAGCTTGAACAGGGATAGTCGCCAGCACATCGTACAACTCTTCTGCATCGGCCGACGTGATAGATGCGGCAAAATCTGCCAACAAACCAGACTCATTAAACGAGAATCGGCCCAGATACTGTCTTAAATCTTCACTAAATAGCGGGTTCAAACGAATGAGTTGCTTGATCGCATCCAGAATCGCAATGGAATAGGCTTTTGATTCATCATCATTCGACTTCACATCGGTAATATAACGAACACGTGCTAAATAAGGTGCTTCTTCACTTAACCATTCAACCACTTCAAAACGCTTCACACCTTGGGCCAGAAACGTTAATTTATCATTTTGTTTCTCTGCTTTATGCACTCTGGCGACACAACCAATAGAACGAAACTCGTCAACAGAAGGCGTATCTTTCGTTTTTTTATCCGCGTATACCAAACCAACCACAGCTTGTGGATGTTCAGCAATTCGCTCTAGGGTATCTTCCCATTGCTCGGCATCGACCATCACAGGCTGAACCTGAGCGGGGAAAAAAGGGCGACTAGAAACAGGCAAAATAAACAAAGTATCTGGCAACACATCATCAGGTAATGCGAGACCTCTGGGATCACTTATCACAACACTCTCATCTTCACTTACTTCAACGTTATTCTCTTGTGGGTCAATATATTGTTCGTCATCACTCATAATACACTTCTCAATAAATCTGTTATTTAAAAAACGACCTTGTAAGTTGTCTGTGGCTTTTTATAGATCTTTCTTATGTAATGACAATCTTTTCAAAAACAATACCATTGCCTGTTTTCCCAAATGCTTACTTACTTCTCGATAGAAAACTAACTCAAAGGACAGGATTAGTTATTTGGTCAATTCCGACTTGGTGCTATTATAATGTCTATAATCAAGACGCAATCAACTTAACTCCATATTCTCTGCCGTGATAGAAAAGGAAAGGCCAATGACCCGCGAAGAACTCCTGACTGCTTACCAAGACATACATGTGGTAAAGCACCCTTTTGTAAAGCACAAACTCACCAGTCTGCGCGATAAAAATACCAGCACTCGGGAATTCCGAATGCTAGTTGAAGAACTTGGCACTCTAATTGGCTATGAAGCAACACGTGATCTAGAAACTATTGACGTTGAAGTTGAAACACCGCTTGAAAAGGCCATGTGCCCAGTTCTAAAAGGCAAAAAACTATGTATTGTTACCATAATGAGAGCGGGTAACGGGCTGGCTGAAGGTGTTCTTAAGTTATCCCCTAGCGCTCGAGTTGGGCATGTTGGCTTATACCGTGACCCAGAAACCAAGCAGCCTGTAGAGTACTATCTAAAAATGCCTCATTCCGTCAATGAGCGCACCATTATTGTTGTTGACCCAATGCTGGCAACAGGTAACTCTGCCATTATGGCCATTGATAAAATGAAAGAAATGGGTGCAAAAGACATTCGCTTCATTTGTCTATTTGCCGCTCCAGAAGGGATTGAAGCGTTTAAAGAAGCTCACCCTGACGTTGCCATGTACATTGGCTCTATTGATCGTGGCCTTGATGACCACGCTTACATTCGCCCAGGTGTTGGTGACGCTGGCGACCGTATTTACGGCACTCGTTAGTCATAAGACAGAAACGTAAAAGCCGCTTTTATTTGTCGTAAAAGCGGCTTTTTTTATCTTTTTGTCCCGTCCTGAAATAGGTTTACACCTAGGAGACCTATTATGGGGACATCAAGTAATACCAAGCGCAAGCGTACTCAACGTGACTACACAATGGGCTTTNAATTACAGATAGTGATGGCCGTCGAAAAAGGCGACATGACTTATAAGCAAGCTCAAAAAATCTATGGAATCCAAGGGCGATCAACGGTGCTGACTTGGCTTCGAAAACACGGCAAAATGGATTGGTCTACCAAAGTGAGGCTACCCATGTCTAAATCCCCGAAAGCCAAAGAGACACCTGCTCAAACAATCAAAAGACTTGAACGAGAGTTGGAAGATGAACAATTAAGGAATCGCTTACTCAATACGGTGGTTGATATTCTAGATACTGAACATGGGATGAATCTTAGAAAAAAGTAT